>CANFLS010000017.1 GCA_947447955.1 Flavobacteriales bacterium
CTTTTAAACTCTTGGTATTGAATTGTCTGTTTAGTTTTTCTTCGCAATAGTCGGCTTGGTAAACCCAATCTTCTAAAAACTGAAATGAACTTGGTTTTCCGAAAGTATCAAAAGCATCTTGGCTAATTTTTTTAGGCAAAACCCATTCTGCCGGTCTAAAACCAGAAAGCATTTTTTGAATAAACATCGGATCTCCTTGGGTGCATTGGAAATCACCGGTACTTATGTCTAATAACGACAATCCCCAAACATCATTTACCCTAGAAATAGAAGCCAAATAGTTGCTTTCTTTCGATTCAAGCACTTTGTCGTTATAGCTCACTCCTGGGGTAACCAACTCGGTAACTCCGCGTTTTACGATGGTTTTAGTAGCTTTGGGATCTTCGAGTTGATCACAAACAGCAACCCTGTAACCTGCTTTTACCAATTTGGGCAAATAGGTATCCAAAGAGTGGTGCGGAAAACCAGCGAGCTCCATTTCTGAAGCCGAGCCGTTGCTTCTTTTGGTAAGAATTATTCCCAAAACCTTACTTGCAATTTTTGCATCATCGCTAAAGGTTTCGTAAAAATCACCCACTCTAAACAACAAAATTGCACCCGGATATTGGGCTTTAATTTGGTTGTATTGTTTCATCAACGGGGTTTCTTTATCAGAGGCAGATTTTCCAGACATATAAAATACGAAAATAATACCGGAAGTTAGATGAAAAACAATCAGTTTTCCCCCTTTATTCAACAAATTTCCATCCGTATATTTGCAATTATGCGAAAATTAAAAACCACAGAACTTGGTAGAATGTCGGTAACAGAGTTTAAATCTGCCGAAAAATGGCCTATCTGCTTGGTTTTGGACAATATACGCAGCATGAATAATGTTGGTTCTATGTTTCGCACTTCAGATGCATTTTTGGTAAAAACCATGTATTTGTGCGGAATAACCGCTTGTCCTCCGCACCGCGATATCACAAAAACTGCAATTGGCGCTGAAAATTCAGTTCATTGGGAATACCATAAAAATACCATGGATGTTATTCAACAATTGAAAAACGAAGGATATTTTATTTATGCCATTGAACAGGCAATTGGTTCAGTTTCATTGAAAGACATTGAATATCCGAATCAACCAATTGCTTTTGTAATGGGAAATGAAATTGACGGGGTACAACAAGAAGTGATTGACAATTGCGATGCGTGCTTGGAAATACCTCAACTTGGAACCAAACATTCTTTCAATGTTGCCGTTACATGTGGAATGATTTTGTGGGATTATGCCAAAGCAAAACAATTGTAAATGAGGATTTTCATTGCAATATTGGTTTTGGTTTTTGGGGGATGCAATGCCAACAAGAACAACCAATTTCCCTCAAAATTTAACCAGATTTTAGAGAAAAAACCATTTACAGTGGTGGTAACATATTCTGTTGATTGTCCTGTTTCTCAATTATATACATCCGTTTTGAAGGATATATCAGCGTCTTTGCCCAAAGATAGCTTTCAATGTATTTTGTTAAAAGTCAATGCACAAGAAAACTGGGATATCGATATGCCTGGGTTTTTGGTGATAGATACTGGAGCATTGGATATTGCAAAAGGCATTGGAATGGAAGTGTTTCCTGAAGTCGCAGTTTTAAATTCAACGGGAACTGTGCTTTACAAGGGTGCAATAGATGGGCGTGTAAAGGAAATTGGCAACACGCATTTCAAACCCTTGCCAAATGAAAAATATTTGAACAACGCGCTTACGCAAATTCGCAAAAAGCAGCAAATTAAAATGCCATCAACAATTTCAAAAGGCTGTTTTATTGAATACAATAAAAAACCTTAATTTTGAGCAAATGAAACGGGTATTTTTTGCACTCACACTTCTTGTTGGATTATTTGCTTGTTCGCAACATGTTGGTGGAAATGAACTTGATTCAGTTGAAGTGCCTAATTTTGCCCAACACATTGCGCCAATCATTGCAAACCATTGTGTGCGATGCCACAGAAATGGAGGTGGAGCCCCATTTGAATTGACATCTTATACCAAAGTTAAAGGCAAGGCAAAGACCATTGCGAAGGTTACATCCATGCGCATCATGCCACCGTGGCCCGCCGATCCAAACTTTTCACATTTTATTGACGAAAATATTTTATCTCAATCTCAAATTGATGCCATTTCTCGTTGGGTGAAAAATGATTGTCCTGAAGGTGGGTCTTCCGATAAATTATTTGCAAATATATCATCTGAAAAAAGCAATATAGGAAAACCAGATATGGTTTTATCGTTAGATACCGTTTTGTTAAGTGAGGGTGATGTTGATCGCTTTTTCTTTGCAAAAGTAAACTGCATAACACCCCATGGGAAATACATTCGTGCCATAGAATTTATTCCGGGTCAACCCAAACTTTTGCATCATTTCAACGGACATTTGATCAATTATTACGGAAATACAAAGCCCAACCTTGAATCTAGTCCCTCAAAAATAGAAATTTCACCCAAAGCCAATAACGCAAAAGAAAATCCCAGAGAAACACAGTTGGCAATGGCCTTTCAAAAAGGGTTATTGAATGATGACGGCAGTATTCCAGAAAGGATTCATTCGGTGGTGAACTATTTGCCGGGGGTGAAAGGAGTGATGTATCCCGATGGCATTGGAACCTACGCGGTTGCCGATAAGTTTAGCATCATTGGAAACGATGTGCATTATGGGCCGTCTCGTAAAACGTTGTTAGATAATAGCAAAATCAATATTTTCTTTACCAACATACCTCCCAAAAGAGGAACGGGAGAAATTATGTTGGGTACCAATGGTGTGAGTCCAATTGTGCCCCCATTGGTGATTCCAGCCAATCAAAAAACCAAACATGTTACTCAGTTTACTGTGCCTCAAGATATTTCGGTATTAACCATCAATCCGCATTTGCATTTGTTGGGGAAATCCTTTTTGGCCTATGCAATTAAGCCAAACGGAGACACAGTGAAATTGATTCATATTCCAAAATGGAATTTCCGTTGGCAGTATTTTTATACGTTTAAAAAGATGGTTCACATTCCGAGGGGAAGTACCATTTATGCGGTTGCCGAATTTGACAACACGGTAAACAATCCAAATAATCCGAACAATCCACCTAAGCAAGTAGCTGAGCGACTTGAATATGGAGGGTCGAGCATGCGTGCTACGGATGAAATGTTTCAATTTATTATCACTTACGTTGGGTATCAGCCTGGCGATGAAGAATTTTCTTTAGAACATGGAAATCGTTAAAATTAGCAGCAATAATTTCAGTCAGGTTTCTCAATTCCATGAATTGGTAAAAAAAGTATATCAATTTGATACGCATTTTGTTTTGCCGATAGTTGAAGATGTGGAGGTAGTTTTTGATCCCTCAAAAAACAAAAGATTCGCCTATGGAAATGCGGAGCGCTGGTTATTGTTTGATAACAAAGAATGTGTGGGAAGAATTGCGGCTTTTTACGAAAATAAAAACGGAAAAATCACAGGGGCATGGGGATTTTTTGAAGTTTTGGAGCATATTGATTATCCCCAAATGCTAATCAAGACTGCCGAAGCGTGGTTGATTGAGCAGGGGTGTAAGAAAATTCAGGCACCGGTTAACTTTGGAGATAGGGATAGTTTTTGGGGTTTGTTTGTAGATGGGGTAAAAAATCCGTCGTATTTAGAAAATTACAATCCTCCTTATTATCAGCAATTTATTGAGGGACAGGGGTATGAGAGGGAGATTGAGCAAACAACGTATGATATAACATTGGATGAATTTAATTACGAGCGATTTGGTGCGATTGCCAAAAGGGCGATGGGAAATGCGGATTATCGATTTGAATTCATGGATTTTGGCAAATTAGAAAAATATGCTGCCGATTTTGTGGCTATTTACAATGAAGCTTGGGTCTTTCATGAAGATTTTATTGCACTAAACACTGAAACGCTCTTGAAGCGCTTTAAATCGATGAAAATGGCCATGTATCCAGAGTTTGCTGTATTTGCTTATTGCAAAGACCGTCCGATTGGTTTTTTTGTAAGCATTTTGGAATTGAATCAACTTTTCAAAGATTTCGGAGGGAAGTTAAATCTTTGGAACAAGATTCGTTTTTTGTTGGGCAGGGGAAAGATTGCAAAAGCGAAGGCAATTATCTTTGGGGTTGTGCCTGATTTCCAAAAAATGGGGATTGATACGGGGTTAATCATGAAATGTTACGAGGGAATGCGAAAAACTAAAAAAATTGATTCAATGGAATTGGCATGGATTGGCGACTTTAATCCCAAGATGTTAAGTATGTTAAAGTCGATGGGTGCGCGTCACACCAAGACACATCACACATATTTCAAAAATTTATTTTAGAAAGTACTTGCAAAATTAAATAATATCCTTAATTTTGCACCCACGTTTGAAACGAGGCACACGCTGAGAATTAAACAAAACAAGATTCCGTAGCTCAGTTGGTAGAGCAATACACTTTTAATGTATGGGTCCTGGGTTCGAGTCCCAGCGGGATCACAAGAAAAGCCTCACAGAAATGTGAGGCTTTTTTGTTGTTGGTGATTTTTAATTATTGAAATTTAGAATATTCTATGAAATAATCATTAAGCACTTTTAAATTGTATTAAGTGCATTTTTTATTCAAAAAATCAACTTTGTAGTTGTGTTATTTGTAAATTTGTTGTAAATTTGTTTTGCCCAATAATTGTATGAATACAGAAGCGGAAGTAGCATCCTTTTTAAAAGACTTTAAAGAGAAGATGAATATTTGGGATGTGCTTTTTCGTGACGACAGAGGGAAGAATGCGCAGGCGCTGGTGGATTTAGAACTTCGCCCCATAGATAGAAAAGCAATTCTTGAAGCTTTAGATATTAAAGATTACAGCGAAGGCCCTTTGGCTGAAAAACTTTACGGAGGTTCTGATATGTGGGTGTTTGGTAAGGCTATAAAGAAAAAGGAAGTGTATATTAAAATCACAATGGGATTAATTGGTAGCAATGTAATCTGTATTTCATTTCACTTAGCACAGCATAAAATGAACTATCCTTTAAAATAAAACATTATGAAAAGTCCAATTACAGGTAAAGAAATGAAATTGACCAAAGAACGGAGGTCGATGGATTTTAGAAAGGAAACATTTGAAATTTTATTTCATTTTTACAAATGCGAGGATAGTGCGGAACAATTTACTACCACGACATTAGATGAAGTGAATATGAATCAGGTGTATAACCAATACCGTGATAAATTCAATATTCCATTTCCAGACGAAATAATCAAAATTCGTGAAAAGTATAGTTTATCAGCCGCTAAGATGTCGGAAATTCTAGGTTTTGGTGTAAACAGTTATCGACAATATGAAGCAGGCGAGATGCCCAGTGTGGCAAATGCCAAATTAATTCAGATGGTGGACGAACCAAAAAGATTTATTGAAATGTTGGAATTGTGCGGTACATTAGATGAAAAATCCAAAAACAAATTAATACAGAAAGCACAATTGCTGTTAGACGAAAAGAACCGAAATATTTTCAATTTGAATTTCAAAGAATATTTATTGGGCAACCATTTGGCCGATATTTATTCGGGATACCGGAATCCTAATTTTGAGAAGTTTACAGAAATGGTGGTTTATTTTTCCGACAAACTATCGCCATTTAAAACGAAGATGAACAAGCTTTTGTTTTATGCCGATTTTTTAATGTTTAAACATAGTTGTTTTTCAATTAGTGGAATGCGTTATAAAGCCATTGAAATGGGCCCTGTTCCCAATAATTTTCAAAGTATTTTTGAGTATTTAGATAATATTGATGAAATCGATATTTTAACTACGGAGTTTCCTAATGGATATTCAGGAGAGCAATTCAAAGCCAGAAAAGATCGTAATTTTAATGCGGGTTTGTTTTCAGAAAATGAATTGAAAACTTTAGAAAAAGTAGCAACCGTATTTAATGAAACCAGCACGAATGACATTATCAATTTAAGTCATTTAGAAGAAGCTTGGAAGAAAAATGAAAAAGAGAAAAAGGTAATTAGTTATGAATATGCTTTTGAATTAAATCTGATTTGAATTCGTATTAACACTTAAAACACTATCTAGAGTTACTATGAAATCAGAAAATTTAAATAAAGGTCAAAATGAGTTTGCTGATAAAGTCATGAAAGGCTTAGAAATCTCATTTCAAAAACTTCTTGAATTTAAGAAACAAAAGAATTCTCCTTTGGTTGTAGTGCGTAATGGCAAGATTGTTGAAGTTATGGCTGAAGATTTTTATAAGGATGCTGTAAAAAAAGACAATTTAACATACCTTAGTCATGAAGTTATGAACTTAAAAGAAATTCCATTCGCAAAATTACTTGCTGTTTCAGATAGTACTTCCGGGTTTTTATTTGAATTATCGGATGATGAAAAGTATACCAACCATTTGGGAACGGTGGCTGCCGCTGCGCAATTTTCGTTGGCAGAATTCGCCTCGGGACAATGGCTGATTCATGCTTTTCCAGAGTACGCAACACAAGTGATTCCTGTTTTGCGCAAATCGGAAGTTAAATTCAGAAAACCAGCCATGGGTAGGGTTCGCGCTCGTGCCATCGTAAACGATGAATCCCGTCATCAATTTTTAACAGATCTTACCCATCGTAAACGTGCTTTGGTTACAATTCTCATTGAATTGGTGAATGATGATTTAGAAATTGTAATGAGCGGAACTTACGAATGGTTTATTCAGCTTCAAACTCCTAGAAATATTTCAAATTATTGATATATTTGTTTAAGCGTATTTTGAAAAAACTCATTTCCATATTCACTCTGTTGTTTTTAATGACATCTAACGTCTTGAAGGCTCAAGATAGTTTGCAATGTGGATTTAACCGTGATTTTTTTAGTTCAAGTTACAGCGATTGGTATCAACAAACCGTTTCTGAATTAAGGAAACCTAAAGAGAATAAAAGATGGAAGGTTTCAAAGGATACCGAATTTATCATTCCTGTTGTTTTTCATTTGATTTATCCTTTTCGTGTTCCTTTGGATATTGCACAGATTCCTAAAATTATGAATGAAATCAATGCTGATTTTATGCGCTTGAATTCAGATTCTATAAAACTTAGGTCTAAATTTAAAAGTAGAGCAGGGAATGCTAGAATTCGATTTGTATTAGTTGAACAAGATGAAAAAGGACAGCCCAGCAAGGGTTATACAATTCGAAATAGTTTAAATTATTTTGGTATTGAACCGAATCAGCCATATAAAGACATGCATAGAATGAAGTTTAAGGCCTATGAAGGTACACCACCATGGAATACAAAGAAATATTTAAATATTTGGGTTTGTAATTTAACATCTTTTGAAACTGGAAAAACTTATGTAAATGGTTTTGCAACACCACCCAAGAATGCTCCACATTGGTCGCCTATTTATTTTGCAGACAGTTTAATTGATGGTATTGTAATTGGAAAAAATGTTTATTCGAATTCAGCCCGTTCAAGTACATTAACTCATGAAATTGGTCATTATTTAGGTTTGCGACATGTTTCAGGAGATCCACCTGGATTCTTGGATAGCGCTTTAATGTGTACATACGATGATTCGATTTTTGATACTCCTAGAGTCTTACATCAGAATTATTACTGTGATACTACCATAAATTCTTGCATTGAACCCGTTAATGATTTGCCTGATATGCTTGAAAATTTTATGGATTACACGGGCGACAATTGCAAAAATTCTTTTACCAAACAACAAGTTAGTTTAATGAGGTATTGTTTGAACACGTTGAGGCCTCAATTAGCGAATCTAGAAATCAAATCAATTGTGAAACCTGATTTATTTTTGGTGGATGTTTATCCAAATCCCAATATAGGAAGCCTTCACATTGACTTTAAAGATTCGTTTTCTAATAATTATTCAGTTGTTATGTTCGATTATTTAGGAAGAAAAGTATTGGAATCTCAAATTACTCAAGCCAAATCCATTATAAATCTTGAAAGCTTATCGAGTGGCTTGTATTCCATTGCAATAACCAATGACAAATCTGAAATTCTTTATCGAAAGTCAATTTTCAAAGATTGAGGCTTTTTTTACTCAATTCCGTAATCTATTGATTGTAAGTTTTTTGTCATGAATATATCAATTTGTGTGACTTTTTGATTAAAATCCGTTTCTTGCAATCAGTTATTGGAAATCAATAATTTAAATTGAAAAAGTTATGGAAAACAAATTCACAAAAATCTTCTATGGTTTCTTTCTGGTTGCTGCATTTGTGGCATGTAAGCCGGAGGACAATATCAAAACACAAGTCCCTCAAAAAACGGATACTGTTCCAACAATTGACTGGATAACAATTCCATACGATACTTTTATGATGGGAAGTGATATGAATGAAAATGGTCATGAATATAATTACGAAGTACTACATTTTGTGGTTTTAGATTCTTTCAAATTAAGCAAGTATGAAGTTACCTTCGAACAGTACGATTACTATTGTGAAAAAACAGGTAAACAAAAACCAGATGATAACGGTTGGGGTAGAGGTAAGCGTCCTGTAATCAATGTGAGTTACTATGACGCACTTGAATATGCTAAATTCATGAATTGCCGATTGCCTACAGAGGCAGAATGGGAATATGCATGTAGATGCAGGAAAAGCTATAAAAACAAATATGGGAAGGTGCAATTCAGTTTTGGCAGATATAAGCCATTCAATACTGGCGATACATTATTATCAGATCAAGCCAATTACGATGGTACTCAACCATATTTAAAAAATCCAACAGGTGCATTTTTAAATAAAACCGCAGAAGTTGGTAGTTACAAACCCAATGCTTTGGGTTTGTATGACATGCATGGAAATGTGATGGAATGGTGTTTTGATTGGCATGATTATATACCAGGGTTCAGTGATTATGGGAATATTGGCGCTGATGTGAATCGCTGTATCATTAATCCGAAAGGACCAACAACAGGTACTGAAAAAATTGTAAGAGGTGGCAGCTATATGACTCCTGCTTATCGGTGCCGCACGGCATTTAGAAATCGCGTTATTCCAACTTATTCAGGAAATATGGTAGGAATTCGATTGGTATCGGATATGTGATTTTATTTATTGTATTAAGCAAAATTTACGTATTTTGTTTGTTGTACTAAACAAAATGCATTATTTTTGTTTAGTTAATTAAGCATTATGGTAGATTTATATAGTCGTTTTTTACGCAAATTATCAAATGTGTCTTTAGATTTTACCCGTTCTGCCATGGATGAAATTCCTTGGAGGGCTCAATTGGTAGGCATTAAAGGCGCCAGAGGGGTAGGGAAAACAACTTTGTTGCTGCAATACATAAAATTGCATTTGTCTAATCAAATGGCACAAACGCTTTATGTAAGTTTGGATTCATTTTGGTTTTCCTCGCATTCGTTGTCTGAGTTAATTGAAGATTTTTATAAACAAGGAGGGAAGTTTTTATTTTTAGATGAAGTGCATAAATATCCCAATTGGGCACAAGAATTGAAAAATGCCTATGATGATTATCCCGACTTAAAAGTTGTCTTTACGGGGTCTTCAGCTTTGGAAATATTAAATGCAAGGGCTGATTTAAGCAGGAGGGCTGTTGTTTATGAGATGCAGGGATTTTCATTTCGCGAATTCTTGGGCATAGAAACCAAAATTAACTTTTCTATTTTATCCCTCAATGAAATTCTGGAAAAACACGTTGAAATTACTCAAGAGATTGGTCAGAAAATAAAACCATTTCAGTATTTTTCGAAATATTTAGAATTTGGTTATTATCCTTTTTATAGAGAGGATAAAGAGTTGTATGAGATAAAGTTAACGGAAGTAGTGAATATGATTTTGGAAATAGAATTGCCATTGTTGAGGGGAATAGAGTCGGGATATGTATTTAAGCTGAAAGAGTTATTATCGGTGATTTCGGCATCAGTACCGTTTACTCCAAACATTAGCAAATTGAGAGAGAAATTAACAATTAATAGATCAACAATTTTGTCGTATTTGCATTACTTTCAGGAAGTAAGATTAACCAATAATCTTTTTAAAGAGGCAAATGGGATCAGTAAATTACAAAAGCCACAAAAAATATACTTAGAAAACACCAACTTGATGCAAATTTTATCGGCTAATAATGTAAATATTGGGAATGTGAGAGAGACATTTTTCGCGAATCAAGTGGGTTTTAGGCATAATTTATTGTATACCGAAAAGGGTGATTTTTTGGTAGATGAAAAATACACATTTGAAATAGGAGGAAAAGGCAAAACCAAACACCAAATTGAAGGCATAGAAAATGCATTTATTGCTGCCGATGAAATTGAGTTTGGATTCAATCAAAAAATTCCTCTTTGGTTATTTGGCTTCTTATATTGATCTAATTTTATTTAGGAGGGACATTTGTTTGGCTTGGATTTGAATAAAAGATTGTGGTTATTCAAATTAAACGATGTGCCATTAGAAAGTTTATTTCATAAATAAATAAAATTCAATAATTTTGACTAATAAATTTAATAGAATTATGAAAAATAGATTGTTTATTTTGATGTTGTCTTTTGCTACAATTGCGTTAAATGCGCAAACTACCGAACATTTAAAATTCAAAGGCGTTCCTATTGATGGTACCTTGGAAGCATACACTAAACAGATGAATTTAAATGGATTTACATTGACAAGTTCTCAAAATGGAACTGCATTGTTCATTGGTGATTTTGCAGGATTCAAAGATTGTAAAGTCGGTGTTAATACTTTAAATCAAAAAAACTTAGTATATAAAATAGGTGTAAAATTCTTGGATAAATCAACTTGGGCTGGTCTTAATGGGGATTACCAAAGCTTGAAATCAATGCTAACAGAGAAATATGGTAAACCCACTAAAGAACTGGCGAAATTTGAAACAAGTTATATACCGAATAACGATAATGATCCATTTTATGTAACTCTACATGGAATAATTTAAAGGATAATTTTAATTAAAAATTCATGAAAAATGTATTTTATATCATTACAATAATTGTATTCGTTTTTACTTCATGCAAACAAACGAAGTATACGGAAGTTGGATTTGGCGGAAATGGGATTTACTCAGTTCAAAATGGATCTCAACATTTGATTAAACGTGAGATGTTGAAGCAATGCGGTGAAAAAGAATCTTTAGAATGTCAAAATCCAGAAACGCATTCTAATTCAATTGTTTACAAAGAATTGAAAATTGAAAATCCACATAAGAGAGAGAATAATAAACATTTAATTCCATTAATTAAGGAAAAGGTAGCGAAATTGAAAATTCCCAAATCTAAAGCAGAAGTCAAAAAAACAACCCAGTCTAAAAAGAAAATGATTTTCGATTACATAGGCGAAAACAATGCAATGACATGGGGTTTTAATTTGATCATGTATTCATTGATTGGTTTTGTGATTTTTGGCTTATCGGCGGCTTTAACCTCAAATCATCCGGATATTGGAACTATAATGGGAATAGGTTTGTCAATATTGGGATTAATCGTAGGATCCGTGATGTATTTCATTGGTTGGATAGTGAGTTTGAGTTATTAATGAGTTGGCATTATTGACTAATTTTTTATTAGAATTCAATTGATAATTAGTAAGAGATATTGCATTATTTAATGGCGTTAATTTAAATTAAAAGGTGCACCTTTAGAAAGTTTATTTCATAAATTAATAAAAATCAATAATTTTGAATCATTAAATTTAGTAGAATCATGAAAATTAGATTGGTTATTTTGATGTTGTCGATTGGTACAATTACCTTGAAAGCGCAAACTGCCGAACATTTAAAATTCAAAGGCGTGCCTATTGATGGTACATTGGAAATGTATGCCGAAAATATGAAATTAAATGGATTTAAATTGGAAAGTTCTCAAAATGGAACAGCTATATTCACAGGAGATTTTGCCGGTTTTAAGGATTGCAAATTGGGTGTGAGTACTTTAAATCAGAAAAACTTGGTTTACAAAATAGGTGTTTTATTTCCTAACAAACAAACTTGGTCTGGACTATATGGAGATTACAGAAACCTTAAAACCATGCTCACGGAAAAATATGGAAAACCCACTGAGGAACAGGAGAAATTTGATTCAGAATATGGACCAGATAACGACAATGATCGATTTCATCAAGTTCAATTTGATAAATGTAAATATATTTCTATTTGGGAAACTACAAATGGCACGATTCAATTATATATTGACCATATAAGTGTTTCTTCATGCTTTGTGCAACTTGGGTATTTTGATAAAATAAATGGTGATATCATTAAAGCAAAAGCCATTGATGATTTGTAATATAAAAGGTAGAATTTTAATCTTATTTTCAACAGGCTTCTTTACGCTATGCACATCACCAGTGCAAAAAACAACGAATCAACAAACGGATACTGTTTTAACGATTCAAAGAAATAATTCGGAAGAAATATCTGAAACAAAAAACGAAGATTATGAAACTGCCTTTGTAATTGTGTTAGACACCTCTGAACAATTTTATAAAATGTATGATTTGGCCAAGGCCACTTCTGAGAAATTTCAACTTGAATTTGATACTATCGAAAGAACGTATTTTCCTGAAACCAACATCTGGGGTGTAAGCCAATCGTCTAGTGATGAAATTTATAGGGGACAGTATTTCCCTCGGCGTAAAGGTGACGAAAAAGATAAATTGTCGTTAGAATACATGTATTGGTATGACAAAAAAAGCAATGACAAGAAACTCATGTTGGTGAGTAATATATTTTCATTTTCGATGGATGCCGAAAAAAGTATTGCCGCATGGCGAAAGAACTACCCTCAAGCATTTATTTTACAATGCGAAATGTATTTGGGCTGTATGCATTGAGGATGAAAATAAGTTTTCCTATTTATTTTGCTTAGAATGATTGATTTTGCCAATAATATTTATGGTAAAATCAATGTCAATTTTGAGGTTTTAGCTCTCTAAATTATTGGAAATCTGTTGTTTATTTTTATTTTTGAAAAAAAAAATAAAAATAAAATGAGAAGTTTAAATAAATTAACATTCATTATCATTATTTTGTTTTGTCATACTGTTCGTGCTCAAATGAGCGGTGTGTATACAATTGGCGGTTCAACGGGATCAACAAATTTTTCTTCTTGGTCAAATTTTGCAACCGCATTCAACAGTAATGGTGTAAGCGGTAAAACGGATGTTTATGTAATGAGCGATTTGTCTGAATCAAATGTTGTTACATTAAATGTCCCAACTGCGAATCCCACAACTTCAACTAATACAATTACAATTCATGGAAATGGATATTCAATCATTGGAAATGGAACGACCAATTACTATGAAATCATGACCTTAAATGGGGTTGATTGGCTAAATATTAAAGGCTTGAAATTTAAAAATACGAGGTCATTTAATTCTGGAATTTGTTTAAGAATTACCAATGAGTCTACTGATTTAATCATAGATAGTTGTGTATTTGAATTTTCGGCTCTTACGAATTCACAATTGCCTACAGGCGCTTATATTGCGGCCACACCAACAAATACAAGTTTAACAACGGTAAGTACTACCACTCCTTCGGCTTTGAGAATGACCATTAGAAATTGTCGTTTTCAAACCACTGGAACTGGAACGCCTGGTCCTAAATATGGAATTATTACCACTCAATTGGCTGGTAGTAATGCGAATGCTAAACCAACTGAAGTTTCTATTGTAAATAATATTTTCACCAATTTTTATTCGCAAGCCATATATAGCTTGAATGCAATGGATGATAATTATTCGGGTAACAATATTTCAAGAAATGACGCAACATCTGCAACTATTTTAGATACAATGGTTTATGTAATTTCAGTGAATAGCAGTTACATTGGAAAAAAGCAATTTGAGATTAAAAATAATTACATACATGATTTGCCATATCCAGGGTATTCAACAGGTAGTTCAAATGTAACAAATACATTGTATGGCATTTATGTAAATGGGAGTAATGTATATGTTTCAGGAAAATCAACCGCATATCATCGATTTATTGTTTCCAACAATTTAATGCAACGATGCAATACAAAAAATTATTTTGCTGGAATTAATTTGCTATCTACTCCTTATACCCGCATCTTGAAAAATAAGTTATTTGATAATTCGGTACAAAATGGAAATAAGTTAATTTATGTTACAGGGGCTGCCAATAGTTATGTAAATGAAAATGAGTTAAGGAGAAATACGCTAAGCACCAATACTGCAGGCCATTGTGTTGGTATTTATGTTTTGAGTGTAACTGATACATTGATGGTGAATAAGAATATTATTGATTCTAATAATTCAGCTTGTAAAATACATATGCTCAATGTAACATTATGTCCAAGGGTTTACATGTTCGGAAATATTGTTACTTCAAACTCAATGGTAAACAACGGGGCAGAATTTATTAGTATTATCAATTCTAGAATTAATTATATCAGGTTCTGTTCTAATATTGTTTCAAATAATCAAGGGGGAAACAATCATTTTTCATTGTACTTTTTAGACAATGTTGCCGGTACTTTTGATCATGTATACCAGCAAAATACAATTTTATATGCTGCCAAAAACAACGTTACAAAACATTGGAGTTGGTATTTAAACACCAACCATTCTGCAACTTTGAATGGAAATATTACCGTAAATACAGGGATTTCAACAAATTATTTGTTAGAAACTACAGCGGCAACTGCAAAAGTGGTCATGAATGGAAATCTTTATTATTCTACTTTAACTGGATACAGTTGGAAGTTGGTAGCCAACACGTATTCAACAATATCAACTTGGCAAACTGCAGTTTCTTCAATACGCGAGATTACCGCTGATCCGCGTTTTTTTAGCCAGTTAAAAAATGAATATTACCCACAAATTGCTCAAGCTCAAAATTCAGTAGCTACGCTTTCTGATTTCCCTGAAGATGCTTTCGGTAGAAAAAGAGCAAATCCAAATAGTGATTTTGGAGCATTGGAATCTAATTCTGATGTTCAATTGAAATCGGTTACATATAAATCACCTTATTCAATTTGTTATAACACAAATTTGACTTTTACAGCTAAGGTAAAAAGTTTACATAGTGATACCATCAAAAATTTAAAAATTGCTTACTCTATAAATAATAAAAAGTACATTTCTGTAGACAAATCTTTTATCATTAATCCTTTAGATACTACATCCTGTGTTTTTGATACCAAAGGTATTACTTGGTACAACGGAAAAAACAATCTAAAAATCTACATTCAAGTACCCAACGATAGTTTGTATAACGACACCATTTCGTTGTCCATTACTTGCAATAAGTCACCGGGAAGTATTTTAAAGAAACTTTCATCAAACCAATTAAATAGTCCATATTATTATTCAGTCAATATACCAGATGTTACAATTTTGAACTTGCCTTGGGGATTTTCAATTCCAGCCCCTTCAGGATATTATAATTCTGATTATGGAATAGCGGGAAAATGGATAGCCAGTGCAACAGCCAAAACCAAAGGAGGGAAAACAATTTCATTTGCTACTTTAACCGCTCCAAATGGATCTATAAACGCAGAATGGAAATTAAACGTTTCAGATACGTTGTATCAAGATTCAACGTTTATTCTTGATCTAGTAATTTCTGATTTGGTAAATGGTTGTGATACTGCCTATCATAAGGAAGTTTATATTTGGCCTGTTCCCGTTCAAAAAGTTAACATTCCGCATGTGATTTGTCAACAAGACATCGTTGTATTTAATCATGTAACTACCTCTAAATATGGACTAAATACATATAAATGGAGTTTTGGTACAGGACCGAGAGATACATCTATATTAAATATCCCTCAAAAAAGATACGATACATCAGGTATCATTGCAGTGAGTAGATTACTTACAAATGACAATTATAAATTTAAATTCATGTGGTACGACACCATTGTTGTCAATGCCAAACCACAAATCAATTTATCCAATACTCCAGCTTGCGAAGGAACTTCATTTTATGTAATCAACAAAACATTGCCTTCTAACTCTAAAATGGATTACGATTTTGGATCGGGCATAGTGAATATTCAAGATTCGCAATTTTTATATATGTATCCTTCAGTTGGAGTTAAAACTTTTAAATTTTATGCAAATAATAAGGGATGTAAAAATGAAGTGACTCAAACGATAAATGTGAATTATATGCCAATTTCTAGTTTTGTTGTGGATGGTGATTTTTGTGAAGGAAATTTGTTGAATTTTACAAATTACAGCAGCATTACAAATGCTACTACTTTGTTATATAATTGGAAATTAGATTCTTTGGTTGGTTCTATTGCAACAAATGCAACCTATAAATATCCAAAAAATGGAATAAAAACCGTTTCATTAATTGCAAAATCAACTACGGGTTGTGCAGATACTTCAGTACAAATAATTGAAGTTCTCTCCAATCCTGTTGCAAACTTCATGTATTCAGATTTGTGTAATTTATCAGAAACTAAATTTACATCAACTTCTTCAAAAATCTCTGGCACAGGGGAAGTTTACAATTGGAATTTGGACAAGGGAGTAAAAGCAACTGGGAAGGATGTTAATTATACTTGGAGCCAAATAGGATATAGAACTATTTCCTTGAAAGTAACATTGGCCAATGGATGCAGAGACAGTATTTCTAAATTAATTGAGGTATTGCCTTTGCCAATCCCTAAAATGAAGTTTAAAGACAGTTTGTGCGCAACAGATAGTGTCAGATTTACAAACCTCTCAACCAATTCAGCAAACAATCCGATGACATATCAATGGGTATTTCAGAATGTTGATTCAACGAGTATTGCAAATCCAGCGTATCTCTTTAAACAATATGGAAATACGGTTAATTCGTACAAAGTGAAACTTAAGGTTTCGGTATTGTATGGTTGTAAGAATGAAACGGAACAAACAATTACAATAAAGGGAGCTCCAAGTACGAGTGACTTTATTGCTAAGCCGGATTACTTTGCATATTACAGAGGAATAGCGCTTAATCCAATTGATTACAACGGTGTTGAAGGTGGTGTGAACGGAGTTAAATACAAATGGTTTTTACAAGGAAAGGATACACAAAATACTTCTGGAGTAAACGCCAAAATAATTTATCAAGTTCCAATTGATGCCTCATATTGGGCACACATGTGGGCAACTCAAACCGGCACTGGTTGTGTTTCTTATACAGCTAAAATAGCAATCATTAATCGTGTGTCTGTAAATAATATTGACAATGACCAGTTCAAAATATATCCGAATCCAGCCCAAAACAATTTAACTTTAAAATTGCCAAATTTCAAAAAGGGAAACATTCAGATTCATTTCGTGAATTCACTGGGTCAGATTTTGATGAACAAAGAAGTTGCCATTCAAGATGGGACTAATTTAATTGACTTAAGTATTTTAGATATACCTAATGGTATTTACGATGTTCAAATTATGAATGCTGAAAATAGCGGTTCTAAGAAAATAATGATTTTAAAGTAATCATTACAATATCCTATAATCAATACCATTTGACTATGAATGGTATTGATTGTAATAATTATTAAGGTTTTTACTCCTTCCGTTCTCTCGGCATTTTCATTTCTATTTTGCCTAAAATGATTGACAATGCCAATAATCCCAATGTTAATACAATTGGCAAAATAACCAGTCCCAATCCGCAGAGAATTCCTATTCCTGACACCACCCAAATAAAGGCTGCGGTTGTTACTCCCAATATTTTGTCGTTGTGCTGAATAATTACCCCGCCACCCAAAAAGCCTATGCCGGTTACGATGGTTGAAATAATGCGACTTGGATCTGATGGGGTACTACTTTCAATTAAAAATGCTCCCAATGTAAAAATACAAGAACCCACTGTAATCAATACAATGGTTCTTAATCCTGCAACTTTGTTTTTCTTTTCTCTGTCCCAACCAATAATTGCCCCGCACAATGTAGCAGAAAGTATTTTAGGCAATACCGCATATAAAAGTTCAATTTCTTTGATGTATGTCATTCCATTGGCAATTTAGTAAAAAAGCATCAGGTTCATTCAACGTAAATGGTTCAACCTTGAAAAGATGTTTGAAAGTTGTGTTTCTGTGAAATTGAAAAGTTGCATCTTGCATGTAATTTCACCAACGAATCATGAAAATTAAATTTCTATTGCTATTTTTTGGTATTTCACTTCAATTGAAAGCCCAAACCGATCGCTTTATCCCTTATAAAATAAAAAATGATGTTTGGATTTATGTGAAACCGGCATCATCTAAAGCAGTCATTTCTGAGGAATTTCAACAAGCAAAACCGTTTAATTATTTGGGACATGCCCAAGTAAAAATTGACGACAAATGGCGGTGGATTGACACCATGGGTAAGTATGTTTTTGCTGAGTATGATTCAGTGGCTTATCTGCAAAATAAAGACCTTTATTTAGTAAAAAAGAAAGGGAAGTTTGGATTGGTTTCAGGTATATCAAAAGTTGAAATTGTTCCCATTCAATTTGAAAACATTGAGCTTATGAAATTTGGTGATGAGAAGTCTAAACTTAAAATGTCAATGACATCATCGTTTGATCAAATTGACTTACTTGGTTATACCACGCCAAAAGGCAAGAAAAAAGTTCAACTCATTCAAATCTGGTTAAATCAAAATACAAAACCAAGGGTTGCTATATCCGTTGATTTTTTTGAAACAATTGGCTACCACGATTATGATTTGCAAAATTTCAATACTCGGTTGTTTTCGGTAACAACTGGAGAATCATTCGGCATTCTCAATACCCAAGGCAAAACCATTGTCCCTCCAAAATACACCCAAATTCAAGTTGTTGATGCATTAATTAATGCGAATAGTAATAAAAAGTACTTCGTTGTTGATTTTGATCAAAAACAGGGTTTGTATAACAACGACGGTCAATTGGTGCTAAAACCAATTTATAATGCTGTATCAAAATTGGAAAACTGCAAACTACCCATATTTAGAATTCAAGGAAATTCTGATTTAATGGGTTTGTATTTTGGAAATTCAGCACAAATTGTTGAACCCAAATATATAACCTTGAACTTTCTTGAGTCTACACAAGTTGTAACTTGTAGGGATAAAAAATGGATTGAAATGTATCAATCAAATGGGAATAGGTTGTTGTCGAATTTGGAAATCTCGGAATTGAAAGAATTGGCACCTGGCTTCTATACCTACATGTCTGTCAAGAATTTATACGGTTTAACCACCAATAAAGAAATGCTACTTACTGCCGATTTCGATGAAATTAAGCAAATTGGTTCGCCAAATGTGGTTGCCATTAGAAAGAAAAATAAATGGGCATTGTATTCAATTGAAAAACATCAATTGGGAGATTTTTTGTTTGCAGCAATGGGTAGTTATAGCAAAGTGGGATTAATTAATGTTGCGAATGATAAAAAACTATGGGGATTTGTGAATGAATCTGGCACATTTATTATCCCTCCAAAATATGCTGCGGCTTTGAGTTTTAATCAAAATTTCCCTGTTATCAGCAATATTGTGGATGATATCAAGGTTGCTCCCGTTTCTATGAACGGCAAATATGGATTTATTGATGTTAAAGGAAACCCATTTACTCAATTCGAATTTGACAGTATGCAGGGTTTTTCTGGACTAATGGCTGCTGTAAAATCTAAAAATGGATGGCAAGTATTGGGGAAGGGCAAGAAGGTTATGACTCGTTTCTACCAGCGTGTGAGAATTATTTCTGGGGTTGCGTTGATTAACCACAAGGATTCTTCAGGGGTTCTTGATTTTGAGGGACGATGGATTTTCCCAATGACAAAAAAAGCAATTTACAATATCGTTGACCACAGTTCCGACAACTTTCCTTTTCAGCGTATTCAAGATGAATTGTCGTTTACCCAGGTTGTCGTGATTAATTCATTTGGATATTTAATTGCTAAAATTGAAGATTTTACCATTGAAAAAATCGACAATTCCTCATGGTTGTTATTGGGTAAAAAACAAAATGCAATGATAAATTCAAATGGTGAAGTTATAGACTTAAAAGTATTTGGAGAATTTGAATGGTTGAACGACGCACATAAAATTGGTGTGTTTAAACAGAAAAATGCAAACATTATCAAAACATTTTATTTTTCAACTGCAACAAAAAAAATACTCGCTGATTTAAATGACGTACTACTTGAATTTGATGAAGAAACGTCAAAGTATAAAGTTTCGAAAAATAATCAAATAGGATTTATAGATGAGTCATTTAGGTTATTATTGGCACCCCAATACAAAAATATTGTTCCGGTAAAAAACGCAATGAATTATCAATTTATTGTTCAAAATTACAATGGTAATTATGCAATCATGAACGACAAAAACGGGTTTGTAATACCATTTGAAAATCAATTTATTTACGATAAAAAATATTCCAATGAAACAAAATCTGGAGCCATTGAAAAAACGGTTTTTTGTGTTAAAAAGGCTATCATGAATCAGTATTATGCCGAAACGCAAAAAGGATTCAGTTTGATATTTAAGGAAACAGAAAACACGAATAATGCTTTGAATGTAATTTCAGATAACTTGTTTGAAATCGTAGATTCTGAAAATAACACTTTATTTTTTGTAGATGTAAAGGGATTTGTATATGCCAGAAACAAATAAACCGGGTTTAATTTCTTTCAATCCATGCATTTTTAAATCAATATATTACATTTGAATATGTTTTTTGTATTAAGTAAATTATTGGCATTTTTATTCAATCCAATGTTTTGGATTTTCTATTTATTATTGGCGGTAATTCTCAAATTTACCCTTTCATTTGATCGTGTTCAACAGCGAAAAGGATTCCGAAAATTTCTATTAAAATATATTCAAAACATCAACGTAAAAAAATACTTGATTACAACATTTGTAATATTAATGGTTTGTGGCAATTCAGTACTAATGAACGAAATTAATGTGCTGTGGGAAGGAACAGATGCCAATAAATCAATATCAGACATCACACCAAAAGACAAGCCTTATCCACGAACAGCAATTGTATTGGGTGGTTATTTGGGCTATGATATGCCCAGACATAGATACCGGTTAATGTCGGCCGGCGACAGATTCATGGTTGGTTTCCAAGGAATTCAATTGGGTAAATTCGATAGGGTAATCTTAACTGGTGGCTCTTCGTCAATTATCAATCACGTTTATTACGAAGCCTTCGAAGCCCGCAAATACATGATTTCATTGGGTGTAGACTCAAATAAAATAATTGTTGATGGAAAGTCTCGCAATACCTATGAAAATGCCATTATTACCAAGCATTTGTTAGATAGTTTGAACATTCATGAACCTGTTTGCTTAATTACAAGTGCCGGACATATGTATCGTTCTGCTGCTTGTTACAAGAAAGCTGGAGTGAATTTTGTGCCATACAAAGCACATTATACGTCGAGTATGCAACGGAATTATTCATTTTCTAACTTTTTCATTCCCTCAGCTGGTGCATTTGAAAAGTTAGATGACTTTATTCATGAATGGATAGGAATACTTTCCTATAAAATCACGGGTAAAATTTAGTTATTTCACCAATAAGGTTTGACCAACTGCAATATTATTTCCCTTCATTTTATTGAGGGACTTTAAATCGTCAACGGTCATGTGATACTTTTTCGAAATGCTAAAGAGTGTTTCGCTGCGTTTCACTTTGTGTTTTTTTGTTGCAAAAGAAGGTTTCTCTTCCATCGCTTTTTTAGGAATTTCCTCGGTTATGGTTTCCTTTTTAGGGGGATCAATAATTACAACCTCGTCATCCTTCAAAATGGGATTGGGTTTAATTGTTTTTGTTGGTGTATTAATCTCAGTGCCTACTTTGGTGTAAATTTTGAGCTTCTGACCTTTTTTAACCGCGTATCTCTTTAGTTTGTTCCAATGCTTTATTTGGAGCGTAGAAACGCCGTATAGGCCCGCAATTGAAGAAATGGTTTCCCCGCGATGAACTTTATGATATACCCAATCGTAAATTGGTACTTCTGTAACGGGAATTTGAATTTCATCTTTGTGGGTTGTATCAATTCTATATAAATATCCACTGTCTTGAATTGGAATCCAAATGCTATTGTCTAAATCTGACTTTGAAAACAATCTATTCGACGTGTGTTTCAATGCCTGAAACATAAGTGATCCTTTTAACTGATAACCTAACTCAGACAATTCTCTGCCATTGTTCAATGCCAAGCCGGTGTCTATCCAGTTTTTCATTGATTTGTTTCCTCCAGAAATCCGATACCAATCGTAAAAGCCTACTTTTTCTGTTTTGGCAATGTGGCTTAAAAGCAAGGAATATTGAGCCAAAATGTCCCAACTATACTTTCCTTTTAATTGATCTTGACAAGAAATTAAAATTATACCTGGTTTTGAGGCTGCAGATTTTAAAACAGTAATCAATGAAATGATATTTCTTTTGATATAAGCTTCGTCGTAATCGGTTGTGAAAAAATCATATGCACCCAAATCTAATAAAACCAAGTCTGGTTTATAGGTATTTAAATCATTTCTGAGCATTGATTCTCTCATTACATTCGAATATCCGGCGCCATTGTTGCCAATGGTATGCATTAAAATTCCTTTGTCTGTTTCGGTTTCTAAACTAAAACCATACAATTCAAAACTTACTTGATTTGGCTCTCTTTTCTTGATTTCGAATAGGTAGGTAGACTCGCCTGATTTTAAATCAATTACAATTTCGTTGGTAAATGAATCCTTAGGAAAAGTATACACATCAATTTTTTGTGAATCGGATTTTGTAATTACTTTTAAGTCGAATGATTTGTGGGTTCTCTTACAATAAATGTGAAGTTTTTTATAATCAGATCTGATGTTTTGCCTGTTTAAGATGATTTTGATTTGTGCATTTTCGTCAAAAGTTTTAGAAGTAACACCAGAAAGGCCTATGGGCAATTCAGGGAATTTTTCTGAGTTCTTGGCGTAAATCCATTTGCCATTGTGATAAGATTGGTAATTGTTTACTCCTGTAATTCTGGCTGTTGAATTGGCAAAGAAATACCCATATCCCCCATAACCAAAAGAGCTTTGCAAGAGTGATTTACATTTTGTTGAATAAGTACCTTGTTGAACTTGGTAATCACCCAAATGCAATATGGTGGCTTTTTTCTTACCTGAATTAATTAACTTACTAAAGGCAGGTTTTAATAAAACCTTATTGGGAACTTGAATAATGTTTGCTTGGGTATCAACAAATGGATACTGAGTTACATTGATATGCGTCCAATTTTGGCCCAATAAGCTTCCACTAACGAAAAATAGCAATAATGCCATCATTCTGTTGTAAAATGGAAAATTCATCATGCCTCGGGTGTGAGAATTAAGCGTCTAATTTCTCAGAAATAATTTGATTGGTAATTTTTGGATCAGCTTTTCCTTTTGATCTTTTCATTACTTCACCAACAAACATCCCCAATAATCCTTTTTTGCCTGATTTATATTCTGCCACTTTTTCAGGAAACAAACCAAGCACTTCATCAATAATTCCTTCAATGAAAGAAGTATCAGAATTTGTAGCCAAATTTAATTCTTCAACAATTTGTTTGGCAGTTTTTTCAGGAGATGCCAAAAGGGTAGGGAACAATTTCTGGCTGGCAATAGAGTGATTGATAACACCAGAGTCGATCAATTGAATTACTTCGGCAATTTGATTCGGTTTAAGTTGAAAATCACTTAAATCCAAAGCATTTTCGTTTAAGTAACCTCTAATTGCAACCGTGATCCAATTGCTTGCTGCTTTATAATTTGAAGTTTGTTTACATAAATCTTCAAAATAGAAAGCACTTAGTTTATCGTCAATCAATACAGCCGCATCATAATCTGACAAACCGTAATCGTTTGTAAATCTTTTAAATAAAGCCCTTGGTAATTCAGGCATTTCAGATTTAACTTTTGCAATATAATCCTCGGTAATGATTGTTGGCGGCAAATCTGGTTCTGGGAAATAACGATAGTCGTTTACCGCTTCTTTTTTACGCATTGAGAAGGTGGTACCAGCCAAACCATTGAAACCCCGGGTTTCGCCGTCAACTGTGCCTCCATTTTCAATTACTTCAATTTGACGTTGGATTTCAAAATCAATGGCACGTTTTACGTTCGAAATGGAGTTCATGTTTTTCACTTCCACTTTAGTTCCAAAAACAGTTGTACCTTTTGGCATAACAGAAATATTGGCGTCACAACGCAAACTACCTTCTTCCATGTTGCCATCGCAAATTTCTAGGTAGCGCACCAATCGGCGAATTTCGGTAACGAAGGCATATGCTTCATCGCCAGTTTTGATATCTGGCTCTGTAACTACCTCAATTAGGGGAGTTCCAGCGCGGTTATAATCAACAAGCGTATCGTACATATCTTGGTCATGCATACTTTTCCCAGTATCTTCTTCCATGTGAATACGTGTTAATCTGATATTTTTTTCTATTCCGTCTTTTAGCTTAATGGTAACATATCCATTATTGCAAAGGGGAGTATCAAATTGGGTAATTTGGTAACCTTTTGGCAAATCGGCATAAAAATAATTCTTACGTGAATATTGATTCACCCTTCTTATATCACAATCTAATGCCAATCCCATTTTAATGGCCATTTCTACAGCAGATTGGTTATGAACGGGCAAAGTACCGGGGTGACCTAAGCTAATTGGGCTTACCTGTGTATTTGGAAGTGCACCATACTCCGTGCTATCGCTTGAAAAAGCTTTGCTCTTTGTTTGTAATTGTATGTGGATTTCTAATCCTATAACCGCTTCAAATTCAGACATTTTATAATTTTTTAGGGATAAAAAATGGATTTTTTTACTTTCACAAAGATAAGATAAAAGAATATGAAGATGTGAAAGTTTGCCCACAATGGATTAGAGATTTACACAATTGATAAATGGGTTTACTTTTTTTAACAGGGTTTCAATTCAAATTTTTCATGTGGCATTTAAGTTTGTGCCTATCTTTGCGGTAAGGCAGTCTGATCTATCGACTCACGGAAGTGAGTAGGAAAGTCCGGGCAACACAGGGCGTCGCACTTCCTAACTGGAAGGGATTTTGGGCAACCAAAGTTACAGAAAGTGTCACAGAAACTAAACCGCCTCTTCGGGGGTAAGGGTGAAAAAGTGGGGTAAGAGCCCACTCATTTTGATGTGAATCAAAATTGGGATAAACCTTGCGAGTTGAAAGACCAAATAAACCTGGATCAAAGGGCGGCTCGCCCAATTATCTTCGGATAAGCCAGAAGGGTAGGTCGATTGAGGTATATTGCGAAATATATCCTAGATAAATGATAGATACCACGGCAAAAACTGTGGGCACAGAACCCGGCTTATAGGGCTGCCTTTTTTAATTTAAGTGATTCATTTTCATGAAATGAAGCATTGAGATTCACTAAGTTTATTACTTCAAAACCGGCTAAAAATCTCAGTCACTATTTATTAATTGTTAAAAAAACATAAAAAAATATCAGGTTTTACTTGACAATGTGAATCCTTTTCACTTACCTTTGCACCACCAAAGAGGAAATAAATATCCTTTTCATGCGAGAATAGCTCAGTTGGTAGAGCATCACCTTGCCAAGGTGAGGGTCGCGAGTTCGAGTCTCGTTTCTCGCTCAAACACAAAAGCCCCGGAAACGGGGCTTTTCTTTTTTAAGGGCTTTTAAAGTACTTATACTATTTAAATCCACCAAATAGCTACAATTTCAATAGTGGTTTGACTAATGAATATAATATTTCTTTTTTGACAGGAAGGAGTAGGCATAGCTTTTTAAATGAGTATATTGCTTGAAATAGGGTATTAAAACGAATAACAATAAAAAACACCTGTTAAGTATTGTATGCAATGTAATTCGTTAATCTAAAGAAGTTCAAATTACGGGAAGCAGGACAAGCAATATCGTTAAATACTTTGTATTCTTTTAACATCATCCAATAATCCTTATTAAACAGAGGAAGCTTAAAAATGAGCCAGGCATTAGTGGTTCTATTTTTAAAGAAGTTGTTATAGATTACAAACTGCCCTTAGTGCTTCCAATAGGTCAGAGAAAGGCTATACATTAAAACATACAGCTAAGGATGCTTCATTTGTGGTTTGCTAATCGAAACTCGTTTAAATGGGCTGCAAATCATTCTAGCTTATAAAACTCCTTTTTGCAAAAGTATTGGTTTGGGTTACTACAAAATATAATATTCTCAATCTTTAGATATGATTGCTGATTTTGTTAAGGAAATTAAGATGTCAATCTATGAGGTTTGATTATTGTTCGAGCAGAGCAGATGGATACAAAAGTTAATTGTAAAAAAAGAAAGCCCCGTTTCCGGGGCTTTTTTAAATATGTTTGTTAGGATTAGTATTGTCCTGATTTTCTTTTTGTTTTCTTATCAATACCGCTTGAAGGCAAGTTGTTGTATTTTTTAGAAGAATTACCAACTGGTGAACCAATTCTAATCATTGCACAACGGAAACCTAGGGTAGAAGTTGCGAAGTCTTGATCTAAGAATCTTCTAGTACCTGGAGTAGCGTAGTAAACACGGTCATTCCAACTACCACCTTTAATTACACGGGCTTTATCGTCAACAAGGGTAGTAATACCATATTCGTATTTGAATTCTTCGTCTTTCAATTTAGCATCGTTTTCTACGTCTCTGTAACCAATATTGTCGGCTTTAGAATAGTTTCTTCTTCCACCTTCTTTGATTTTGGTTTCAGTTACATCTTCATATACCAAACGACCCAACTCATCTTTTTCAGATAAACCGTTAGGACCATTTTGATCTAACTTAGGATTTTCAAATTTGTTACCACGGAAAGGCATGAATCCATCCATATCTTCCAAAGACAAAGGACGGAAAACATCCATTACCCACTCAGATACGTTACCATTCATGTTATACAAACCGTAAGAGTTTGGCCAATATGAAAACACTGGAGTTGTAATCATACCCGCGTCATTCAAATCACCACCTGCTAAACCGGCATTGTCGCCTTTCGCACGCATTACGTTCATTCTAATTTTACCACGGTCTTTTTCATTACCATCTTTAATACGGATGGTATAGTCATTCCATGAGTAGATTTTTTTATCGTCAACGTTGCTGAATTGGGTGTTTCCAATGTTTGCTTGAGCCGCATATTCCCATTCAGCTTCAGTAGGAAGTCTGTATTCTGGTAAGAAAATACCATCTTCCATATTTACTTTGTAACGTTTTTGGTCTTTTTTCTTCGCCTTAGCAAAATTGGTTAAAGGTTTTTTACCTAACATATTTTGACCTTTGATTGGTTTAGCTACAGAACCATCTTCAGTAGTACCACTGAAAATACCTGCATCTTGTCCAGCTAAATAAGCTCTTGTATTGAATTGGTTATTTGGAGCTTCTTTTAATTGAGCATTTGAAACATCAAATTTTATAATTCCTTTTTTATCAAGAATAGCTTCATTCACACGATCACTTCTCCATTTCGCAAATTCAGATGCTTTATGCCAGTTTACACCAACAACAGGATAATCTTTATAAGAAGGGTGGCGGAAGTAATATTCTACAAATGGTTCGTTGTAGGCCAATTTGCTTCTCCAGCAGTTGGTATCTGGTAACGCTTTTTCAAACAAACGTTCTTCTTCACCCACAGTTTGACCTGCAAATTTGATTTTGTTTTGACGTCCACCTGCTTCTGCGTTGTAAACACGCATCAACCAATAGGTGTATTCTCTGTACTGGAGATTACTAACTTCAGTTTCGTCCATGTAGAATGAATTAACTGTAACAGATCTTTCAACATTGTTGTTGTCATATTGAAGATCAGTTTCAGTGTTACCCATGACAAAATTGCCACCTTCTACCAAAACCAAACCAGGACCAGTTTCTTGCCCTTTGTACTTAGGATTAGCAAAACCACCCCATTTCGCATCGTTATACGACTGGCCAGTAGTTTTACTTACGTTCTTAGGTCCACATGCTGTGAAGCCCATAGCAACAATAGTTGCCAATAACCAAGTGTTTTTCATTTGTTTAACAGTTGTCATTGTTTGAATTATTATAACGACAGAAATACCGTATTATTTGCAAACATAGTGAAATTTTTATTTATTCCAAAAAAAAAGTCCGATTAATCGGACTTTTTTGAATTGTGTTTAGAACTCTGGACACTTCAAAGGTTTGAATGGCTTTCCTCCTGGAGGAACACACCAGTCAATAGTGGCACTTACTTCGTGACTTGAAGGGATAGCACTTCTACCATCACTTACAGTAAAGTCGTAGCTATATCCAAATTTAAATCTGTCTTTTCTAAATCCAACCAACATAATTACGGCATCAGAATTCTTGTAGTTACCAAATGTTTGACGGAACCATAATCCTGTAACCAAAGGACCTTTATTTGCATAGAATCCTAAGTTAAGTTGAGTGAAATTTCTTTGCATCATAAACAAAGCGTTAGGAGAGAATGTATTTTCTTCATAACGACTCTTAGATAGTTTAATTACACCACCTGCATGAACGGTATATCTTCTTGGAAGAATTTCATCTGGGTTGTTGTAAAAGCTCCAGTTAGGTTGGTTGATATTGTGAACAGCAATACCCATGTAGAATTTGCTGTTATACATAATCCAACCAGCGTTGAAATTAGGATAAGAAATACTTTGAGCAGGAACTTGTTCACCTGTTGGGTTTTTAAATCCTTGTGTAGGCAAAATTTGATCACCAAATTTCAAACGGTTAAAGTCGATGCTTTTAAACGCCATTGATCCTTGCAAACCAAAACGCATGAAAACACGTCCACCGCCTCTACCAATAGGTAATAAATAACTATAAACACCAGAAATTGTTGTTGAAGTTAATAATCCAGAACCAGCGATATCGTGAAATACCATTGCTCCAAGTCCACCACCTACGGCAGGGATATGTTGATCCCATGAAGCGCAAAATGAACGAAAAGTTCCAGGAAGATTTGGCCATTGGTTTCTGTAGTTTAATGCCAATCGACCGGCTGCGCCAGTTTGACAAACTGCAGAACCAGCCAATGCAGGATTTGTATAAACAGGAGCTGCATAAAACTGCGTCAATTCAGGATCTTGCCCGAATACAGTAACACTGCTGCTGAATAATAAACCAAATAAAATAGTGCGTAATGCTCTTTTCATGTTTTATAGTTTGAAACAAAAGTAAGTATAAAACGCAAAATTCAAAAAAAAATTTCGTAAATATTCTTAATAATGCAAATTCAAGTTGTAATATTTTGTTTTTTTATTGATTTATAACCTTAAAAAAATGGTTTATGTGAAATTTATTTACGAAATTTACGTTTTATTTTTGATTCAAAGAATTCATGCATAAAACATACTCCTTTTTAATGATGCAAATAAAGCGAACATTTGTTCTCTTGATCCTTTCGTTATTAATGCCTTTTTCATTATTTGCAGATGGGATTTTATCTTCTGGGAAATGGGTGAAATTGGAATTCTCAAATACAGGGGTGTATAAAATTAATTATAATCAACTCGTACAGTTTGGAATAAATCCAACCAACTTAAATCCCCAAAACATCCATTTTTATTCGATCCAAGGAAAAGAATTGTCTGAAACTAATGATAGTTTGAGTAATGGATTATTGGAGATACCCATTAAAGTCATCGGTGAGAATGATGGGGTTTTCGATCAAAATGATTATATATTAATCTATAAGCAATCAGTCCGAGACATCATTTTCAATGGGAAAAACTATGAGCACTTTGTAAATTTTTATTCCAATCAAGCTTTTGGTATTTTGGGATATAACAATACCAAAGGAATACGCATTGAAATTGCCAATACTCCTGTAGAAAAAAATCCTAAAGTTTTTAATTACAATGAATCGATGATTTTTCACGATACCGATCTCGTAAATCCAACCAATATGGGTAGATTTTGGGTAGGTGAAAAATTGGGTAATGAAACATTAGACCGAACTTTTATTGAGAAAATTCCGGCAGGAATTGATACGGTTAATATTAAAGTTTCAATTGGTGTTGGCATGAATAACGATACCGGAAGGGTAATTATAAAAGCGAATAATTTAGGTGCCGGTATTTCCTTGAGGCAAAACAGTGAATACGAAACATTATATCCCTCAATAAAAAAAATGTTGAATGTTCCAGTTTTATCTGGAAATTTATCATTGAATTTGAAACTATTTAGAAGCAATAGTAAAGATGGTATCAATTTAGACTACTACGAAATCACGTATAAAGAACCATTGAGCTTTATTCAAAAACAATTTCCTATTCAAAATACAAGTGTTGCAATAGGCGGAGGACAATTTAAATACAAATTCAACGGTACTAACTCTAATTATTTGTTTTTTAACGTTTCTAATCCCTCCAAAATTGTTCAATTACCTTATTCAAATAACAATGGCAACTTAGAATTTATTATCGATAGCAATCAAAAAGTTTCAAGAATTTGGGCATTCGATGATAATTTTTCGTTTACCCCAAAATTCATAGGTGAAATTAAAAACCAAGACATATTGAAAGGTGCTAATCTTGATTTCCTTATTATTTCTCATCCTGATTTCATAACGGCCGCCAATGATTTGGCAAAATTCAGAACAGATTACGATCATTTCTCAACCAAGGTTGCCAATTTGTATGAAATATATAATGAATATGGAGGGGGACAACATGACCTCGTTGCCATTAGAAATTATATCCGTTCAGAATATTTCAAATCTAACAAACAATTAAAATATGTTTTGTTAATGGGAACTGCTTCTTACGATATGCAGGGTAGGGTTTCTCCCAATTCTAATTTCATTCCTATTTATCAGTCAACAAACGGAACAGATAAGCAATCCTTATTTTGTTTGGATGATTTTTTGGGATATTTACAAACCAATTCCGGTAATCCATTGATTCATAATGACACTTTGGATGTAGTAATAGGTCGCATTCCCGCGAGAACATTGGCTGACGCACAAGGTGTTGTCAATAAATTAAAACGTTATTCCGACAAAAAGGCATTGGGTTCATGGCGAAACCGGTTAACATTTGTTTGTGACGATATGGACAAATCCTACGAAGCTGAATTTACCGAAGAGTCTGAACAATACGCCACATACATTGCCAAAAATTATCCGAACCTTCGATTAAATAAAGTTTATGCCGATGCTTTCAAGCAAGTTACAAACGGCAATAATGAAAAATACCCTGAGGTAAGTAGTGCAATTACAAGTGCACTAAATGACGGTACTTTATTTATGAACTACCAAGGACATGGTGGAGAAAAGGGTTGGGCGCAAGAGGAAATATTGGATATTCCAATGATCAACTCATGGAGTAATAAATATAAAATGCCAGTTTTATTTACCGCAACTTGTGAATTTGCTAGGTATGACGATCCTAAATTTCAAAGTGGTGGAGAATTGGCGCTTTTGAATCCTAACGGTGGTGCTATAGGACTAATGACCACAACCAGATTGGTTTTCGTTTCTGGCAATACAATTATAAACGATGCGTTTTGGACAAAATACGGGTTCCCTAAACCCAATCAACCCATACCTACTTTGGGAGAAGTGTACAAGCGTTTAAAAAATAGACCAAGTCAAAGCTGGCAATTAACGGAAGATAACAAATTTGCTTTATTGGGTGACCCATCAATGGAAATTGCATTCCCTAAGAATTTTGTTTCTGTTGATTCTATTAATGGTCAGTCAGTATCAGTTTTCGAGGATACGGTAAAAGCTTTCTCAGTTGTTAAACTGTCTGGTCATATTACTGAGCGCTTAAAAACCATCATGACCAATTTCAATGGTACATTGGATGTTGAGGTTTACGATAAGCCTACTCAAAAATACACATTAAACAATAATAAGGTATCTTATCAAATTCCATTCAAAAACGAAACCAGTATTCTTTATAAAGGGTCCGTTTCGGTTGTTGCGGGTAAATTCACCTTGGTTTTTAGTGTGCCTAAAGACATAGCCTACAATATTGGAAAAGGAAGGGCAGTGTTTTACGCTCAAAATGGTGAAACAGATGCAAGTGGTTCATGGGTTTTTAATATTGGGGGAAGTGAGCAGATTACCGAAGTTGATACCGTTGGTCCACAAGTTCAATTATTTGTAAATGATTCAATGTTCATTAACAACAGTAAAGTTTCCTCAGAATCGAAAGCATTCGCTAGAATTTATGATAAAAGTGGAATCAATGCTACCGGTGCTGGTATTGGACGTGATTTGGAAATTATTTTGGATGAGGGTACCGAAAATGCAAAATCTTATGTTGTTAATAATTTCTTTACTTACGAAAATAATTCATATCAACTTGGATATATTGATTTTCCTTTACCATTATTAACATCTGGCCAGCATACATTAAAATGCAGGGCTTGGGATGTTTATAATAATTCTGGTGAGAATAGTATCTCTTTTGAGGTAGTTCCGGGAAGAGACTTAATTATTTCAGAACATGGAGCTATTCCTAATCCTTCATTGGGAGAGACAGTGAATATATGGGTATCACATAATTTGTCGGGTGAGGATTTAACTGTGAATTGGGAAATATATTCAACCGTGGGTTCGTTAATGGCAAAAGGAACAAAATTAGAATATGCTGCGTTGTCAAAATTTAATGCAATAAGTTGGGATGGAAGAGGGGATAATGGAATTGCGGCGAATGGCAATATGTTTTATTATAAAATCAATGTTAAAACATCCGATGGTTTGTCTAAATTCATTGGTGGGAAATTTATAAAATTGCGATAATTACAAAAAAAAATATAAAAAATGATTAACCTTTTGAAAAAAAATTACAAATCTCTCGATACAAATCCTATTTTTGCCCACAGAGATATGAGGAGAAAAATTTTATTTTCGATAATTGCTTCAGTAAGTTCATTAAGTATTTATGGACAAACCAACACCATTTCGTCTAAAGAATTAGCTGGGCAATTGAATACTGTTACCACAATGGTACCATTTCTTACAATCACGCCTGATAGTCGTAGTGCTGGAATGGGAGATGTTGGAGTTGCATTGTTTTCTCCAGATGCAAATAGTGCAAGTTGGAACAATGCGAATTTGTTAAATGCTGAAAAATCATCAGGATTCGCAATTTCATATGCACCTTGGTTGCGTCAATTGGTGAATGATGTAGGATTTTCTTATTTGTCTGGTTATGCCAAGGTTGGTAAAAAAGGCGTTCTAAGTGGATCTTTTAGATATTTCTCTTTGGGAAATATTCAATTTACCGATTACGACGGAAATCCTCAGGGTAGTTTTAATCCAAATGAAATGGCCATTGACGGTGGTTATGCATTGGCTTTCTCTAAGCAATTATCAATGGGCGTTAATTTACGTTATATATATTCTAATATTGTTGGTAGTGGAATTAAAAATGGAATTGATTATAACGCGGGTACTTCAATTGCGGGTGATATTAATGTTTTGTACAAAACAGATATCCGTATTGCTGGTAAAAAACGTATGTTTAATTTTGGATTGAATATTCAAAATATTGGTTCCAAAATGACATATTCTTCGAAAGAGAAATTAGATTTCATTCCAACCAATTTAAAATTGGGTGTTGGTTACAGCACACAGATTGACAATTATAATAAATTAAATGTTTACTTAGATTTCAATAAGCTTTTGGTTCCTACCAGACCTTATTATCTTAGGAATTATGATGGTTCTAAGGACTCAGTTGATAGAAACAATATCCGTCAATACATTGGTCAAGATCCTAACGTAAGTCCAATTCAAGGAATGATACAGTCGTTCTATGATGCTCCAGGTGGATTTTCTGAAGAAATGAAAGAATGGATTACGAATGTTGGTTTAGAGTATATCTATGATAACGCATTTTTTGTGCGTACTGGGTTGTTTTACGAATCACAAACAAAAGGTGGTCGTCAATACATCACAACAGGTATTGGTTTGAAATTCCAATCATTAAGTGTAGATGCGGCTTATTTAATTCCTTTGGCAAATCGCCATCCACTTCAAAATCAAATGCGCTTTACGTTGTTATTTGATTTGAATTCACTTCAGGATGCACCGCCAACTGATAAATAAAATAAAAAATATTTGAAATAGCCCCTAAATGGGGCTATTTTTTTAACTACTTTATTAACTTTGCAATTATATGTCTGAATCTAGAGATCAATTAAATAACAAAAGAGCGGAATCACTATTGGGTGGTGGTCAAGCACGAATCGATTCACAACACAAAAAAGGAAAATTAACAGCAAGAGAAAGAATATCATTGTTGTTAGATGAAAATACATTTTGCGAAATTGGAGCTTTTGTTACACATAGAAGTTCTGATTTTGGAATGGACAAACAAAAACTGCTTGGCGATGGTGTAGTTACCGGTTATGGAAAAGTCAACGGACGTTTGACCTATGTTTATAGCCAAGATTTTACTGTATTTGGTGGATCATTGTCAGAAACACATGCCGAGAAAATTTGCAAAATCATGGATATGGCACTCCAAAATGGAGCACCTATCATTGGGTTAAATGATTCTGGTGGTGCAAGAATTCAGGAAGGTGTTGTTTCATTGGGTGGATATGCCGATATTTTTTATAAAAATGTACGAAGTAGTGGTGTAATACCTCAAATTTCTGCAATTATGGGCCCTTGTGCCGGTGGAGCAGTTTATTCTCCAGCCTTAACTGATTTTATTTACATGGTAGAAAATACAAGCTATATGTTTGTTACAGGACCTAATGTAGTGAAAACAGTAACCAATGAAGATGTAACCTCTGAACAATTGGGTGGTGCTTCAGTTCATGGAACAAAAAGTGGGGTAGCCCATTTTACCGTTCAAAATGAAATTCTTTGTCTACAAGATTTACGTAAGCTGTTGAGTTATATCCCTCAAAATTGTGAAGATAAACCATCTAAGGTTGAATATCACATGGCGAATGAAATGCGTGATTCTTTGAAGGACATTATTCCTAGTAATCCAAATCAACCATACGACATTAAAGAAGTCATTGAACATATTGTTGATGATAGTTCATTTTACGAAGTACACAAAAATTACGCAGAAAATATTGTTGTTGGTTTTGCTCGCTTGGCAGGAAGAAGTATCGGTATTGTTGCCAATCAACCAGCAAACTTGGCAGGGGTATTAGACGTTCATAGCAGCCAAAAAGCAGCACGTTTTGTGCGTTTCTGCGATGCATTCAATATTCCATTGTTGGTACTTGAAGATGTACCTGGATTTTTGCCAGGAACTGACCAAGAGTGGAATGCAATTATTACCAACGGCGCTAAACTTTTATATGCGTTTAGTGAAGCTACAGTTCCAAGAATTACGGTAATTACAAGAAAAGCATATGGTGGCGCTTACGATGTTATGAATTCAAAGCATATTGGTGCAGATATGAATTTCGCTTGGCCAAGTGCAGAAATTGCCGTGATGGGTGCCAAAGGTGCCGCTGAAATTATTTTCAAAAAAGATATCGATTCTTCCGATGACAAACAAGCCGCATTGAAAGAAAAAGAAATGGAATATTCGAATCTTTTTGCCAATCCATACAGAGCAGCAGAAAGAGGTTTTGTTGATGAAGTTATTTTTCCAGAGGAAACCCGTCAACGATTAATTACCGCATTTGAAATGTTAGAAAACAAGGTGGTAAATTTACCGCGCAAAAAACACGGAAATATTCCACTATAATTCTTTGAATTGTAACGAAAAAGGTGATTTTTTGCGATTTTTAGGCAAAAAATCACCTTTTTTTATGATTTTTTGGCCGTTTTTGCCATTTTTTCTTTTTCTTTGCCTACCCAATATAAATCTATATGGACTTAAGAGAGATTCAAGCATTAATAAAATTCGTTTCAACCAACGCGGTTGATGAAGTCGAAATTAGTCGTAAGGACTTTAAATTATTAATTCGTAAAAACCCAGCACAAGTGGTTACTGCTACTGTTGCAGCTCCAGTAGCTCAACAAGTAATTTCAGCGCCTGCGGTTTCTCCTGTTGCTTCAGCACCTGTTGCCTCTGCACCAGTTGCAGCTCCAGTTGCTGACAATTTAATTACCATCAAATCTCCAATGGTTGGAACTTTCTATCGCTCTTCTAATCCTGAAACTCCTTCTTTCGTTAATGTAGGCGATGAAGTTAAATCTGGAAAAGTAGTTTGTATCATTGAAGCAATGAAACTTTTCAATGAAATTGAAAGCGAAATCAATGGCAAAATTGTAAAAGTATTGGTTGACAATGCTTCTCCAGTTGAATATGACCAACCATTGTTTTTGGTTGAACCTGCATAATCTGAAACGTTATGTTTAAGAAAATTCTAATCGCGAATCGCGGTGAAATTGCTTTGCGAATTATTCGTACTTGCAAAGAAATGGGCATTAAAACAGTTGCGGTTTATTCAACTGCCGACAAAGAAAGTTTACATGTTCGTTTTGCAGATGAAGCAGTTTGTATTGGTCCTCCACAAAGTAGAGATAGCTATTTAAATATTCCTAGAATATTAGCAGCTGCTGAAGTTACCAATGCCGATGCCATTCACCCTGGATATGGTTTCTTGTCTGAAAATAGTCGTTTTAGCGCCATTTGTCGCGACCATGGTATCAAATTTATTGGAGCTACTCCAGAACAAATTGACCAAATGGGCGACAAGAGTAACGCAAAGGACACTATGAAAAAGGCAGGTGTTCCATGTATTCCTGGTTCTGAGGGACTATTAGAGAGCGTTGAACAAGCAATTTCAATAGCCAATGAAATTGGATATCCTGCTATTATGAAAGCTACGGCCGGTGGTGGTGGCAGGGGTATGCGAATTGTTTGGAATGACGAAGAAGTAGAACCAGCTTGGAATAGTGCGAAACAAGAAGCGGGTGCAGCCTTCGGAAACGATGGTTTGTACATGGAAAAATACATTGAAGACCCACGTCATATTGAAATCCAAATTGCTGGAGATCAATATGGTAAAGTTTGCCATTTGTCTGAACGTGATTGTTCAATCCAACGCCGTCATCAAAAGTTGTTGGAAGAAACGCCATCGCCATTTATGACACCAGAATTAAGAGAGAAAATGGGTACCGCTGCAAAAGCTGCCGCTCAGATTATCAATTATGAAGGTGTAGGAACTGTTGAATTCTTAGTAGATAAACATAGAAATTTCTATTTTATGGAAATGAATACACGTATTCAGGTTGAACATCCAGTAACCGAAGAAGTAATTAATTATGATCTCGTTAAAGAGCAGATTTTAATTGCAGCGGGTGTGCCAATCTCTGGTAAAGATTATATTCCTACCAAAGCGGCTATTGAATGTCGTATCAATGCTGAAGATATTCACAATAATTTCCGTCCTAGTCCAGGTAAAATATTGGTTTTACACAAACCGGGTGGACATGGAGTTAGGGTAGATTCTCATATTTATGCGGGATATACCATTCCTCCATATTACGATTCAATGATTGCTAAATTGATCGTTTCTGCTCAAACCAGAGAAGAAGCTATCGTTAAAATGGAACGCGCATTGAGTGAGTTTGTTATTGAAGGAATTCATACTACCATTCCATTGCACCAACAATTGATGAAAAATGCTGACTTTCGTGCGGGTAACTTCACAACAGCATTCATGAATACTTTTGAAATTCAATAATTGTTACAATACAATATAAACAAAAAAGGCGCCAACGGCGCCTTTTTTTTGTTATGTAATATTTTTGAGGATTAACTTTTTAACTACTAATCTGTTTTTGCAACGTTAAACATAGTTAGGTTGGTGTACAATAATAAAAGTCACAATAATCCTTTATAAACTTTTATAATCGCTCACAAACATTTATAAACTCCCGAAAGCTTTCGGGACAATTGCTTACTTAAACTTCACCCCGTGGGCTCTGAATTTTGTGGAAATTAACATTTTAGTTCCCAAACTGCTGTCTTTTGTTTCGCTAGTAGCTTTTGCAGTATCTCTGTAAAAATGTCCCACTGCATATAAATCTTTGTGATTGATGTTTTTAGGCACAGTAAACTCATCATTGAAATCAACAGTTAATGTTGAATCGCCAAGTTCATATGCAAACCAACAACCTTCTGATTGACATACATCAACCACCTTGCCATAAACTACTTGCTCGGTTGCTTTTCCGTCTTTGGTAAAGGTTGCAAGCGCATCTTTTACTGAAATAGCCGTTTGGGTTTCAACGGTTTTTCCAATATGATTTGATGTATCCGTACAGCTAAAAAGAAGCGTCGCCGCGGTTAAAGAGAGAATGATTTTATACATAGTTCAAATTTAGTTTATTTTTTTTCTTTTTTGCCCATTAATCCCAAATCTTCATCGTAGGTATAAATCATATAGGGAGCTCTTTTTTCCAGAAATGTTTTCAAACCTGGTTCCCAAGTTTTTCTAATTTCAACGGCCGATTTTCCCTCAATAATTTGAGAGCGAACAGATTCCGTGCCTATCAATTTGTCGAAAAACGAATTGAAAAACTTACTTTTATCTGGACAATCTTTATACAACAACACCAACCAATCGAGGTAAATATGCTTATAGGTAACGATATAGTCGTTGGCAAAGTCGGTTAGGAGAAAACCTCTGCATTTCTGATTGAGAAACGGAGGATTCACAGCTTTGCCTGGAATGTTAATCGGAGTAAATTGATAATTGCCCGTTTTTAACCAAGGTGCACCAAAACACTCAAAGGGTTTTTCGGTACCTCTACCCATCGAAATTTGAGTTCCCTCAAACAAACCCAATGATGGATATAATACGATAGATGTTGAGTTAGGTAAATTGGGAGAAGGAGCAACAGGCAAGGGGTAAAATAAATTATGGAAATAGTTTTGAACGGGAATTACTTCAAGCTTGCAGGTTAAGTTATTTGGCAACCAATGTTCACCGTTAATCATCTTAGCCAATTCACCCAACGTCATTCCATGAACCAAAGGTATGGGATGCATTCCCACCATGCTTTTGAATTGTTCTTCTAAAATTGGGCCATCAACGTAATATCCATTTGGATTGGGGCGATCAAAAACAATCAGCTGTTTTTTGTTTTCTGCGCAGGCTTCCATTACATAATGCAATGTTGTTAAATAGGTGTAGAAACGAACTCCAACATCCTGAATATCAAATATAACAACATCAATATTTTTTAAATCTTGCTTGGAAGGTTTGATGTTTTTTCCGTAAAGTGAAACAATTGGAATATTTGTTTTAGGGTCTACCGAATTATCAATATGATCGCCATTGGCAGCTTCTCCACGAAAACCATGTTCTGGAGCAAATATTTTTTTAATATTTATTTTGAGGGAAAATAAACTGTCTACCAAATGGGTGCGCCCAATCATAGACGTGGGGTTGGCAACAATGGCAACTTTTTTGCCTTTGAGTTTATTTACATATAAATAAGTTTGTTCTGCACCTGTAATTATTTCGCCATTAAGTGAATTGGAAATAAAAAGTATAAAAATTGCAGAAATACATCGAAATCTACGCGTTTCCGACTTAATTTTGAACAGAATGTTTAATTGGCCTTTTTTCATAGCAAAAAGATTCATTACAAAGGAACAACAAAGCAAGTCAAAAAGTGTCTTTTTTTTGGCAATTTTATCAGTTTCTTTGAGTGTTGCTGTAATTGTTATTGCATTTGCAACGGTGAGGGGCTTTAGAGATGAAATTAAACATAAAATTTCTATGGTTCATGGTGATCTGGTTGTTGATGCAGCAGTGAACGTTGAAAATAGTGAACCCATTCCTTTAAACGATTCGTTAATTCCCAATTTGCAGCATATTCAAAAATTGCCCGGAGTAGATAGGGTATTGTTTTCATCGAGTAAAGCAAGTATTGTAAAATCAGATGAAGAAATAGAAGGAATTATTGCGAAGGGAATATCAAAGAACCAACTAAAAACATATTTGGGAGAATTTGCTATAAAAACGATAGTTCCAGAAGATGAACATTGGGTAGCCATTTCTAAAACGTTGGCAAAGCGATTGAATGTTGGATTGAACGATAATTTGAGATTGGTGTTTTTTGTTCAGGATTCAACGGGTAATACCAGACCAAGAGCAAGGAAATTAACAATTACAACTTTGTTCGAAACAGGGGTTGACAAAGTTGATGCGAATATGGTGTTATTAGACGAGAGTATTGTGGCACGCATGATGCCTGATAATTATTCTATAACGCAACTTGAAATTTGGGTTAAACCCGGTAAAAATGTCGCAGAAGTTAAAAGATCAATTCAAAAAATAATTGATATAAAATCTGTTAGGGTGAATTCTGCGGAAGAATTCAACAGACAGATTTTTGATTGGCTTTCTATTTTAGATTTAAATGTAATTATTTTATTGTGTTTAATTACCATTGTTGCAATTACAGCCACTTGTACAACTTTACTCATCTTAATGACAGAACGTACAGCATTCATTGGTTTGATGCAGTCTATGGGCGCTAGATATGCCGATATTCAGAAAATATTCATCTATCAAGCATCCATCATTGCCATTGCCGGAATATTAATTGGTAATTTTATTGCAATTGGAATTTGTATGTTACAAAACCATTTCAAGTGGTTGACATTAAATCAAGAAGTATATTTCATTAAATATGTAGCCATGAAGATCAATCTACTTGAAGTATTGACGGTTGATGTATTTTCAATAGGGTTGATCTATTTGTCGCTTTATATTCCGGCAAGATATATCAAGAAAATCCATCCAATTATTGCATTGAAATTCAAATAACTTGAACTTTTAGATTTATTAAACAACAAAAAAGCCTCCGCAAGGTGTCTTTTTTGTTGTAATTATTGCAAATCAATTATGCGTCAATTTTCGCATATTTTGCATTTTGCTCAATGAATTCTCTTCTTGGAGGTACTTCGTCGCCCATTAGCATGCTGAATACCCTGTCGGCTTCAGCAGCGCTATCAAGCGTTACACGTTTGAAAGTTCTGCGGGTTGGATCCATGGTAGTTTCCCATAATTGTTCCGCGTTCATTTCACCCAAACCTTTATATCGTTGTACGTTTACAGATTCTTCTTTACCAGCTGCAATTTCTTTAATTGCCGCCATACGTTGGTCTTCTGTCCAGCAATAGCGTTGCTCTTTTCCTTTTTTAACTAAGTAAAGTGGAGGAGTAGCAATGTACAAATAACCGTTTTCAACCAATTTCTTCATGTATCTAAAGAACAGAGTAAGAATTAGCGTACGAATGTGGCTACCATCCACGTCGGCATCTGTCATGATAACTACTTTGTGGTAACGTAAATTATCTAAGATTAGTTCTTTGTTTCCTTCTTCGTTTGTTCCAATGTGAACTCCCAAAGCGGTAAACATATTTCTAATTTCTTCATTGTCGTAAATTTTATGCTCAAGGGCTTTCTCCACGTTCAAGATTTTACCTCTTAAAGGCAGGATTGCTTGAAATTCGCGGTCACGACCTTGTTTGGCTGTTCCACCTGCTGAATCTCCCTCAACCAAGAAAATTTCACAAACCTTAGGATCTGTTTTAGAGCAATCTGAAAGTTTACCAGGTAAACCCATTCCAGACATTGCTCCTTTGCGTTGAACCATATCGCGGGCTTTTCTAGCTGCAGCTCTTGCTTGGGCAGCCAAAATCACCTTGTCAACAATAATCTTCGCTTCTTTTGGATTTTCTTCCAAGTAGGCTTCTAAAATTGCATTTACGGTTGACTCTACAGCACCACCAACATCGTTATTACCAAGTTTTGTTTTGGTTTGACCTTCAAATTGTGGCTCTTGAACTTTTACTGAAATTACACAGGTAATACCTTCACGGAAATCATCACCGGCAATTTCAATTTTTACTTTTTCAAGGAGTTTTTGTTTGTCGGCATAAGCTTTCAACGTTCTTGTTAAAGCACGTCTAAAACCACCAACGTGGGTTCCTCCTTCAATGGTATTGATATTGTTTACATAAGAATGTAAATTTTCGGCATACCCAGTATTGTATTGGAAAGCTATTTCAACAGGTACACCATGTTTATCGCTTTCTCCATATATAGGATTAGGAATCAGGGTTTCACGGGTTCCGTCAATGAATTTAACGAATTCTTTTAATCCACCTTCGCTAAAATATTCTTCTCTTCTGAACGTACCATCTTCAAGTTTTTCACGTTCATCAGTTAGTGTAAGTCTGATTCCTTTGTTCAAGAAAGAGAGTTCTCTCAAGCGATTTTGAAGGGTGTCAAAATTGTAGGTATGAGACTCTTTGAAAATATCTCTGTCAGGAAAAAATGTTACTTCTGTACCTCTTAGATCTGAATCACCAACAACTTTTACATCGTACATTGGTTTCCCAATCTGGTATTCTTGCTGATGTACTTTACCGTCGCCATAAACACGAACAGTTAAGTGAGATGAAAGTGCATTTACGCAACTTACCCCAACACCATGCAAACCACCTGAAACTTTGTATGAGTCTTTGTCAAATTTACCACCGGCATGGAGTACAGTCATTACAACTTCTAAAGCACTTCTATTTTCTTTGGTATGTAATCCTGTTGGAATACCACGTCCATTATCAAGTACTTTAATACCGTCACCTTCTAAAATTGTTACGTGAATTGTATTACAATGACCAGCCAAAGCTTCGTCAATACTGTTGTCTACAACTTCATACACCAAGTGATGCAACCCTTTAGGGCCGATATCACCAATGTACATTGCGGGTCTTTTTCTTACAGCTTCTAATCCTTCTAAAACCTGGATATTGTCGGCGCCATAATTACCTTTATTGTTCTCGTCCATCTACAGTTGTGTAAATTAATAATGTGGTAAATTTACTAATAAATCACAACCTTAAGAATAAACTTAAGGTGTAATTTTCCACATAATAACAACGTTTTTTTAACGTTTAAGAAATTACAGATTGAATTGTACCCAATATCCGGAAATATTCAGTTAGCGAAATCATATATTTACCATATTGTTCAATGGTTTTTAACTTGGCTTCAAGATATTTGGTTTCACGAGAATTCAACAGAAATATAGTGCCATCGCCACTTTCGAATTTTTTAATCTCCATTTGGTATAATTGGTAATATCCTGTTTCTACATTTTTGAGCATATCCAAAATTTCTTTATATGCCAATGTCTGTTTTTTTAGGGCAAGTAATTTGGTTTCTATTTCTCTTTGCTTTAAAGTAGTTTCAAACTGATTTTCTAATAACTTTAATTTGGCTGTTTTCAATTCTCCCCTAGATGTCCTAAAATACAAGGGCGTAGAAAATGAAACTCCAAATCGATGATTATCCAAAGCACTGCTTCCATAGATAGGCAAAATATCTTTGTTTAGGTATTGATATTTTAAATCTAACTTTGGAAGGACATAACTTTGTTTTAATTGGATATCGAGTTTGAGTGAATTGTTTTTTTGGAAATAGATCTGCAAATCGGGCTGATTAGAAATGAAACTGTCTGTATTTTCAAGTTGCGCCAAGAATTTGGTTTCTAATTGCTCGAAAAATTTATTTGAGGGAAGGATATTAGATTTTATTGAAATGGGTGTGAATTCAATTTCTTGATTGGTTTTTACAGAATTCCATAGATGAGCAGTAAACAGTATTTTGGTTTTTTCTGAATAAATAGCAACTTCCTTTTGCTTGGTTACAAATTGGTTCAATTGCACAGAGGTTTCAAGAGTATCGAACCCGCTGCATCCTCCTGCCACAAACAATTTTCGAATGGCAATTTGTCTATCGTTTGATAGTGCAATAGAAGAACTTAAGATGTTTTTTTGTTCTTCAAAAACATACCATGAAATATATTGGTTCCAAATGTTTAAATGTAAATTTTGGATCATTTGCCTTTGAACAATTTCAGACTGAACTTGAAATACTTTTGCTTGTTTTAATGCCGTTCTTCTTTGATCAGTAATTAGATTTTTCAATGCAGAAAATTCGAAACCCATATAAGATAATCCCGAATTCCCTGTTATTGATTCTGGATTTATGTATGTTCCATTATTATTTTCATAACCAATAAGAGGAGTTATGGGCGATTTTGTATTAAAATCGACTTCAAAAAATTGATTCTGATAATATTTTTTATTGTCTAAGGTTTTTTGTTTAAAATCATATTGAATTACGGGATCAAAGTTACCTGAAGCTTTTTGTTGGTTGGCTATGGCATATTGCAATTGCAAAAACGATGAATAGGTTATAGGGTGATGTTTATTTATGTTTTCAAATACATCATGAATGGTTAAAAATTGAAAGGTGTCGGGTTTTTGAGCCGATAATGCAAGTATGAATAATTGAGACAATAAAATTCCTAAAAACTTTAAACGCATAGTTGAATTATTTTTTTTCATTTTTGATTATTGGTTTGTAATAATCTGGGGAAAATCCACACATAGTTCTCCATATTTCATACCAAATTGGAACTTTCTTTAGCAATAAGTATCCATTTGCACCAACCCCAATTCGAAGTTCATTGGGCCAAGGTTTAATTTCACTTTTGGGCTTTACCAAAATTCTATATTTGCCATTTTCATTCGGTACAGAATTAATTGCATAAACTTCACCTGGAAAGGTTCCATAAGTTAATTTGGGCCATCCAGAAAACACCATTGTTGGCCAACCGTCAAAAATAAATTGCACATGATTTCCAACCGAAATTAATGGCATATCAACTGGGTCAATAAATAACTCAACAATGTGATTCATTGAATTAGGAATGATTTTGCAAATAGATTGACCTTCTTTAATAGTTTCACCAATTCCATTCAATTTGGTTTCAGTAATAAAACCAGATTGAGGGGCTGTAATGGTGTAGAAACCATTTCTAATGCTATAATTTGAATACGTATTTCTCAATTTGGAAACTTCACTTTCTGTTTCCATTTGTCCGGAAATGGCAGAATATCTTTCGCTTTCACTTTTCGATAATTTTTCACCGTATTCTGCACTCACATTTTGCAATTCGATTTTTATATTTTCTATTGCTATTTTGGTTTGTCTAATTTTAGATTCTATACCAAGTAGTTTAGAAACAGATTCTTGCAATTTGTTTTTTCTGTTTTCAACATCAAATTGGCTTTTTATATGCTGTGTATACAAAATGCTATCTCGTTCATATTGCTGCTTAGAAATTTTTGCATTTGTTTTTGCTGATTCTAAATCTGCATAATCAGCCTGCAATTTAAATTGCTCTTGGTCGAGTTTATTCTTTATTTTATTGTAAGATAATTCTTTGCTAATTTCTAATTGTTTTATCTGGTTGTTTATGGCATCTATTTTAGAACTATAAGAAAGAATTGATTTTTCTTTCGCTTTGAGTTGTATATCAGTTTGCTGTAGGAGATCAGGATTTAAATATTCACCTTTGATTTCAGTAATTACGGCAATAGTATCACCGGCTTGAACATAATCGCCTTCGTTTATGTACCACTTATTTAATTTTCCGGCAATTACAGATTGAATTTCTTGAGGCCTTTCATTAGTTCCAAATGCAGTGACCTTGCCTTTTGATTGAATACTCTGTGTCCAAGGTAAAAACAAAATCAAAATTACAATCAAGAAAATGATAAATATGAGTTTGCCAAACCTGTTATTTGTCCAGTTGCTATCTCTGGTAAGAAATTCTAATTTATTCATGATAATTCGTTGATTTCGTTTAGTTTTTCGACTGAAATACCAGCGTCATACAAATATTCAACTGTTAAAATTAATTTTTCAATGGCCTCTATTAAAGTGAAAACCAATATCTCAGAGGCCAGGAATTGTCCCAAACTGATACTTTGGTTCACAAGTAAATAACTTCCTATAATTAACATCGTTGCCGTTAATATTACTTTTATTCCAACACCAAGCCATGCTTGTTTTAATAATATTAAAAAATGGTTGTTTCTTGAAACTACATAGTCCTCCAATGATTGGTCAATTTTATTTGAATTGTCATCATTTTTTTCCTTTGCAAATTGTTGAATGCCCTCGGCTGTTTTGAATTTGAAATAACTTTCAGATCTGGCAGTATTAAACCCTCGGTACCATGTGAATTTTAATGAAAAATAAACAATAAATCCAACCAATATACCAAAAATGATAAAAAATGGATGATAAAAGCAGAGTAAAATCAAACCACAAACAGCCTGTAACAACTTCCCTGTAAAATCCGTAATTAACTTAGAAAAACTCTTTTGTAGGGTAATTATATCCAAAAACTTTGTAGATGCAGAAAAAACTGAAGGGTTATTATCTCCAGAATATTCAGTAATGGAATTTTTGAATTTTATCGTATAACGAACAAATAACTTTCTTTGAAAACTATCAATAATACTCAGTTGCGCAATTCTAGATAAGCCTAGTAAAAATACTGCCCCAGTAATAATGGCAACCAATATTACCCAACTACTCGACAACCGCCCAGCCAATACAAATCCTATAATTGTTTGAATTCCTAGAGGAATTGTTAAACTAATAATTCCGGCCAAAGCTGCGTAAATATACAAATACTTAACACTTTTCTTTTCAAACTTGATAATTTGAAATAGGGTTTGCAAAGCGAATTGTATTTTTTCTCTCGCTAACTTATTGTTTTCTGGAGTATGATGGGGATTTGAATTATATAAATTTGCCATTACGTAGAACCTTTCTAAATAATAACAAATGTAATATCAAAAAGTTTATTTTCCTCGACCTTGAACCATAATTAATGCAGTATTAAACATGATTTTAATATCCAAGCCTAACGACATGTTTTCTAAATATAAAATATCGAATTTCATTCTGTCAATCATTTCCGATACATCTTCTGCATATCCGTATTTAATTTGTCCCCAACTAGTAATGCCTGGTTTAACCCTGTGTAATCTTTTATAAATTGGTGCTTTGGCAACAATTTGATCAATAAAAAATTGTCGTTCAGGTCTAGGACCAACCAAACTCATTTGTCCCATTAGCACATTCATGAATTGTGGCAATTCATCTAGTCTGGTTTTCCTTAAGAAAATCCCAACTTTTGTTCTGCGATCATCATTATCGCTACTTAATTGAGGACCAGAGATCTCTGCATTTGCGCGCATGCTTCTAAATTTGATTATTTTAAAAGAATTTCCTCTAAAACCAATTCGATCTTGTAAAAAGAAAATGGGGCCTTTTGAATCCATTTTTACAAAAAATGCAATTAATAATAAAATAGGAGATAGGCAAACTAATGCAATAAATGAAATGAAAATATCCATGCCGCGTTTGATGAATTTTTGCCAATACGGCATAACTTCAAAATCAACCTCAGCAAGCATAGTCCCTAAAATATTGTTCATTTTTACCATACCCAAAACCAAATTATATTCATTGGGAAGCATTTTTAAATGAATGTTTTCATTTTGAATTATGTCAATAATTTGAGGGACATATTCAGATTCTTCAGGCTCATTACAAAGAATGATATCTTCAATGTCGTAATTTTTAATAAGTTGTGGAAGGGAATTCCAATTACCAATAACCGAAAGATTGGCATTTTTAATATCAACCAAAGGTTGTTCTGAAATTTGAACCATTCCGTTGATGTTAAATCCTTCCCAAACCTTAGCCGATTCAAGGTCAGAAATAAGTTGTATTGCTTTTGGCCCCGTTCCTATTAACAAGGTATTATAACCCCATTTTTTACTTCTAATTTTATGGATGGTATAGGTTGAATTAATCAACCTAAAAATCAAGGTTGTGAAAAAATGAAACCCAAACAAAACTCCTAATGAGCTATAATAATCATAATAGTTGGATACGCTATCGTCAAGAATTAAAGCGAAAAACAATATAATTACACCCAATACACTATTTCCGAAGGTGTTTTCAAGTTCTACCAGTCTCGATCTACGTAAAATATGTTGATAGTAGCCAGACATGGCATAGAGCATCACCCAAAATAATGGAATAATAACTAGCCCAGCATATAATTTTATATCTTGGTTGACAGGGATGGTATAGCCATGTTTTACCGCTTCTACGTAGTTTTTTCTGTATAAAAACAAAACCAACCAACTAAAAGAAGCCGCTAGCCAATCAAAAAACACATGCCAAAATATTCTGAATTTTTTACGCATCTAGTTCAAATGAGATAAACGGATATTATCAAATAATATTTCACGAGAGCCGGAAAATGATGCAGGTTTATCTATGCTGTACACAATCTGAAATGTTGTACCTGCTGCTTGACCTTGTATTTCATAGATTAAATCTACATAAAATCTTTTCCAAACATCTCCTGTAGGATTTATAAATAAATAAGGAACATATTCAGCGCCATTTGTTGGGCTATTTCTTTTAAGTGCCAATTGAACTGGTAAATCCGTTTTTATATCAAACTCTAAATTAATGCTGACTCCGTTAAGTGGTAAGTTTTTGAAAATATCAAAACAACCTAAATCCATCGATTTGAAGCTATCGTTATTTGCAAAAGTTGCAGCAAAGCACTTGGTAGTGCCGCCAAATCTCTTGTTTAATTCAAAAGGCCTACTTACAATTTGCGTTGTATCTCCTTTTGTAAGTGATATGGGAATGAGTGTTGAAGTACTATTTTGGAAATCTTCTTGCCACAATATTTTAGCGTTATTTCGATAAACGAATTTGGGTGTAAAATTGGTGGTTTTATTTCTAGAAAGTGATATAAAAGTATCGAGCGGATTCAAAACCATGTATGAAGCATAGGTTTGGCTATTCCCATTACGTTTTATATAGGGTGCAAAAATAAAGTTGTTTTTCCCTTCTGCATCAAGTGGTATTTGGGAAGGCACTGGATAGGTACCTAAAAATTGATTGTTTTGGTAAAGTTGAAAAGTAGTAATTTGGTGGATATTATTTCCGCCAATGCTACTTGCATCAACATTAAAACTGTCGATTTTCAAATAGGAAGGAATAAAATTTTTCTCAGTATGACATCCCCCAAAAGATAAAACAACTAATAAAGAGATGATTACGTTTTTTATATGCTTTCGCATAAATACAAAAGTACATTTAAAATATTGTAAAAGGAATTTCTGACGAATAATTTACAATAACCTAAACAGCTTGGTAGCGGCGTTTTACCTTTTCACAAATTGTTTCACAAATAATGGCAACCGTTTCTAAATGGTCTAATCCATTAAGTGGACTTAAGTTTTTATCGATATTCTCGAAAAAATTACGCAATTCCATACGTTTAACGTCATACGGCATGATATTTCTATCGATTGATATGAATTGCTGTATATCAGAACTTTGATGTGGATTTAAGTCAATATTTAAAGACAATTGGTCAGTATTTGAAGCCAATCGAAATTCCATTAACTGATTTTCTTGAAAATCGATATGAAACAATTTCTCATGCTGAAATACTCTCAATTTATGGGTATTTTCCTCAATGGCCCTACCCAATGAAATATGGCAAATTGCGTCATTGTCGTATTCAATATGAATATTCAACAAATCGGTATGTTCACCAAATAAAAACATAGGTCGTGCAGAAATACTGCGAATATTGCTACCAATGATTCTATTGATGAGGTCTAATTCTTGAGCCAATTGATTGAAAATCCATTGGTTGAATTCGCCAGTTTTTGGTGCTTGACAATGTTTTTCAAGCTTAATAAAACGTGGTTTTTTAAGGTATTGGAGGGACGTTGTAAAAAGTGGTAAACTGTATAAAGTATTTCCAAATTGAAAAATGGTTTCAGATTCCATTCTCAATTTTTGAAGTGTATCTAATTCGTGCGCTGACCAGTTTCTATAACCATCAATAAAAATGTTCTTACCAAACTTCATCATCTGACAAATCACATCAAATGATACATTATTCACTTGGTTTCCAATAATGAAATTATCGCCGGTTTGGATGATTTCCAAAATTTTAATAAAATCACCAAACATGTTATAATTTAATGAATCATCTGGATCAATATATCCAGTTAATTCAACATCCTTTGAATCTCTCAATAAAGCAGCATATTCGTCGACCGATTTATTTGATCCAAGAATGATTGTTTTTTTCATTTGTGATATATGGTTAATTTTGCAGCGCCAACAAATTTTTGATTTTATTGTCATTAATAAAACAAGGCATTCTTAACACCATGTTTACAAACCTAGATAGAACCGATACTTTAGTGCATCAAGGCAAACGAAAAAGACTCGTAGAAGAGCTTATCAAAAAAGGGATCAATAATCCGTTAGTCCTTGATTCTATTAGGGTTGTACCTCGTCATTGGTTTTTTCCGAAGGATTTTGAACAGTTTGCATATAGAGATGCTGCATTTCCTATAGATCATGGACAAACCATTTCTCAACCGTATACGGTTGCATTTCAGTCTCAATTAATTGATATTAAACAAAATAGTAGAGTTTTGGAAATAGGAACGGGTAGTGGCTACCAAGCGGCAATCTTAGCAAAAATAGGGGTTGAATTGTATAGTATAGAATACATCAAGCCTTTACTCGAGCAAGCTGCATCAATTTTGACGGAAATAAATCCTCAAATCAAATTATTCCATGGAGATGGTAGTTTGGGGTTGCCCAAATATGCACCATTTGATGCAATTATAGTTACAGCTGGTGCACCAATAGTTCCAGAAACTTTAAAATTGCAACTAAAAATAGGAGGTAGATTGGTTATTCCTGTTGGCAATGAAAAAGAAAATCAAGAAATGTTAAGAATTACGAGAATTTCAGAAACTCAATTTCAACAAGAGAACTTTGGCGATTTCAAATTTGTTCCTTTAAAAGGAAAACAAGGTTGGGAAATTTGATTACGAATTCATGATGGATTCAATTTCATCAATTTCGGTAGGATATCCCTCCATCAAATCAATTACTCCATTTTCTGTAAGAATTACATCATTTTCAATTCGTATGCCTATACCTTCTTCTTGAATATAAATTCCAGGTTCAACAGTTAAAACACTACCCAATTGCATGGGTTCAAATCTGTGCATTACATCGTGAACATCAAGTCCTAAATGGTGACTTGTACCGTGCATGTAATATTTTAAAAACGCTTTAGGATTATCTTTTAATTCTTTGGTAGTTAGTAAATTAATCTCAACCAATTTTTCAGACATGAACTCACAAACTTGCGCATGATAATCTGGTATAGACACACCAACTTTTAATAAAGTTTTTGCCTTTTTTTGAACGGATAAAACTGCATTATAAACCTCAGCTTGACGCTTTGAGAATTTGCCGTTTACTGGAATACAACGCGATAGATCTCCATTGTAATTTGCGTATTCTGCGCCGAAATCGAGCAATAACAAATCTCCGTCTTTGCATTGTTTATTGTTTTCTATATAATGCAGTACACATGCACTTTTGCCGCTTCCAATGATTGGATCAAATGCAAACCCACGACTTTTATTTCTAATAAATTCATGAATCAGTTCGGCTTCAATTTCATATTCCCAAACACCAGGTTTTACAAATTTTAACAATCTTTCAAAGCCAAGTTTAGTAATTCGAATTGCTTCTTTTAAAAGTTCAATTTCTTCTGGTTCTTTTACCATTCTGATATTGGCCAAAATAGGAGCACTTCTTTTTATTGGATGTGCGGGATATTTTGCTATAATTTCTTGAGCGAATCTCAAATTGGCATAAGAAACTTTATCGGTAAAACGATCATTTTCATTTAGGTTTACATAAATATTGTCTGCAAGCAAAAAAGCTGAGTGGATGGTTTTCCAAAATTCATGAAACCAAAAAACACTTGAAATTCCTGAAACAGCAAAAACGTCATTTGGCATCAATCTAGCACCATCCCAAATGGCAATTTGCTCGGAAGTTTCTTTTACAAAAATCATTTCTTTAAACAATGGATTTGGAGAATCAGGGAATAAAACCAAGATTGTATCTTCTTGGTCAACACCGGTTAAATAAAACAAATCAGATTGTTGTTTGAATGTGAAATAGGCATCCCCGTTTCTTGGCATTTCGTCATTACTATGAAATACGGCAATAGAACCAGGTGCCATTTTATTGGCAAATTTTTTGCGGTTTTTTACAAATAAAGCGGAGTTAATTCTGTCGTATTTCATGGTTTTGTCAAAAAGTTTTACAAAAATAGTAAACGCAAGCTGTAAATTTCATGGGTTAGATAATTATTTAAAATTCATTCTTGTTAATAATTGCTTTTAAACAATTGAATATAAATTAATTGTGCTTTAATTATCTTGAATGATTTATTTTCAACAGAGAGGAAATCTTCAAAAAAAAAGTATTTTTTCTAAATGGTTCAATGTTAAATTTTCAATATTTCCTTTAAAAACAAGGGCGTTAATTATTTTTTTTTGGAATAAAGACACAAAACATTTATTTTTGAGGCAACACTTTCTTAAAGATAAGTGTCAATAAAACAAACAACACAAAAAAACTGTCAAAATATGAAAAGACTTTTACAAATTTTTTTAATTATTGTAGCTACTTTAACGGTTAAAGACATCAAGGCATCTCACATGATGGGTGCAGACATGTCTTACCAATGTCTGGGAAATGGCAAATACAAAATAACGGCCAAAGTTTACCGAGATTGTCGTGGTATTCCAATGGGAATTGTATCATTTTCAGCCTATGCTGGTGTAAATGGTTCAAATGGTTGTGGTACTGTTTCTCCTGGTGGTTTAACAAGAACTGGAATACGAGATGTAACTACGCGCTGCTCATCTGCAAATAGCCCTTGTAATCCTAAAAATACAGGTGGAACAGGTAAAGGTGTCGAAGAACATACTTTCGAAGCAACAATAGATTTCTCGAAATCACCTTTGAGTGGTTTTGTAAATAAAAGTACTTGTTGTGAAGTTACTTTCTACGTAAATGAGTGTTGTAGAAATGGTAATATTACCACTGGACCTGCTGGTAATGATTTTTATAGCACCTGTATGATTAACATTTGTAACTTAAAAAAATGTGTTAACAAATGTAACAGTTCCCCAACGCTAACCAATGATCCAGTTGGGTTTTTATGTTGTAATATTCCTTGGTACTATAATAACGGAGCGTTAGATACTGTTGATTATGATTCAATTTCATATAGATTAGCCTATGGATTAAATGGTGTCCCTGCCTCAACGGTTTCATATTCTAGTCCTTTCACATACGTTTATCCAATGACACCTTTTTGTGTGCCACCAACAACCATTAAGTGTACAGCGAATCCAAGTACCAATCCACCGCGTGGATTTTATTTTGATACAGCGAATGGAGATATTATTGTAACACCTACAAAATGCGATGAGGTCCCCATTATAGTCATAGAACAAACAGAGTGGCGAGCCGATAGTGCGTCAGGTAAATACATAGTCGTCGGGCGAACGCGGCGTGATATGCAGATGTGGGTTCTGGATGACTGCGGATATAACAAGCCGCCAGTAATTAATGGACCATTTAGTTGGATTATTTGTGAGGGTGATAAGATTTGTAAAAAAATCAAAATCACCGATGAAACGTTTACTCCTTATCAAACTGTTCCAGATACTGTTGTTGCTAAATGGAATGGTGGTATCCCCGGTGCAACATTTACAGTTGTAGATAAAACCAAACGAGAAAAAGAATACGAATTTTGTTGGCAAACAAAACGTGGTCAAGCAAGCGAAGTATCTTATTCGTTTACTGTAGCGGCTACTGATCAACATTGTACTCCTCCAGTTATTTCAATTCGTAGCTTCAAGGTAAAAGTTCAACCTAGAGCTGAAGACGAACGTATATATACAACAGTTGATAAAGGTGTATTATATGGATACAAAGGCGCCTCTTTGGCCAGTGGCAAATTAAAATGTGGTAGATTTTCATTTGCAGCAAAACTAGCTGCAAACTTTAAAGGAAATGCAACTTACCAATGGAGTATTAGAGACTCTGTAGGTAAAAAAGAATTGTATTTTAGTGCTAAGAAAACAGATACGATAACAATAACTAAAGGTGGTAAATATATTATTGTACATACAGTAAATAATACGTTTAACTGTCCTACCATTTTTAGAGATACTGTAATTTTACCAGAGCCACCAAAGGTAGTTCTTGCAACAAAAGATACTTTTGCTTGTATGAATACTACCATGAAAATTTTGCCTAAAGTTTCAAATGGTAAACCAAATTATAGTTATTATTGGACACGTATTACCGTAGATACTGCAAAGAAAATTTGGAAAAACGAATACCATATTTCTGGTGATACCCTTGATTACTTAATCATTCCTGGTATTAACAGAGATAGTACAATCAGAATTAAGGTAAAAGATGGCGACGGCTGTATATTTTATGATACCGCTACTATTTATGTAAAACCTCTTCCAGTAATTGGATTGGGTCCAGATCAAAGAATTTGTACTTACGAAAAAGCAACATTTGATGCGCAAAATAATGATTCGGTAAAATATCTTTGGAATTCCGGTGATACTACTCAAAAAATAACCAAACATGTAAAAGGTGATTACATTGTTAAGGTAACGGAGAAAAAATTCAAGTGTATCATGTACGATACTGCTACATTATTTGTAAACGATACAGTGACAGCAATTGCTGGTCCTGATCTTACAATATGTAACTTGCAATCAATTTTAATTGCAGGGCAACATAGAAATGCAGCTTTAACAGGTGTGTATAGTTGGAAGGATGTTACAAAGAATACAGTATTAGGTTCCAATATGGGCTATACCGTTTCACCAAAGAATACCAATAATCCAGGAGGATTGGCTCAATTCTTTACTTACAGTTTATACGTAACAGTGAAACAAGGCAATCATACTTGTGAAGATTATGACACCATGGTGTTAAAAGTGAATACACTTCCTTTTGTTAAGTGGGATCCAAAACCATTGAAAGCACAGTGTTTTGCTTACGGTGATATTGAAGTAAATAATTTCTTCAATAGAGGTAAAGTTTCGGGTGTTAGAATTTGGAGTGGTAAGCGTTTTGCAGCAGATATTTATATTGATAGTGTTAATGCAACGCGTCATATGTTTAAAACTACCAAATTAAATAACTCGCAGCTTCAAAACGGTAAGAACTACAATGCCAATATTTACGGTTGGTTTAAAGATACCAACGGTTGTGTGAATGTTGACTCAGTTACTCAGCGTATTAACGGTAACCCAATTCTTGAATTAACAAATAAAACATATTGCCAAGATAAAGGTGATGCATACATGGATAGTAGTGTAGTAAAGCCTAAAACTAAAGCAGGGGTTAATTTCCAATGGACTCCACAATTAATGCCAAGTGGTGTTGATTCAGCTAAGATTTTGGTAAATAACAATCCTTTAGGTACTCCTGATTATCATTTCTTGTTTGGAAATCCAACAGAAGATTTTTACATGGGTAATTATAAATTCAAACTTTGTATTGAAGATATCTTAACTAAGTGTAAAAGTTGTGATACCACGCTGATTAAAATTATTGGTGAACCAACCATTAAAATTATATCTCCAAATCCGTTATGTGTAAACTGGGATACCATTGATTTATATGATAATGTTTTGGTAAATAGCGTTAAAGGTAAAGATGGAGATGGCGGATCATTCAAAATTGTTGAATTTGATTATGCTAAAACTGGACCA
>CANFLS010000018.1 GCA_947447955.1 Flavobacteriales bacterium
ACCTAATATTTTTATCTGACTTAACCCTTTTGCAGCAATTTTATCAGTAATACGTCTAACAAAGTTGATTTTATCTGCATCAAGTTTAAATTGATCTAAACGACCATCACTAAACAATACTACAAATTCACTTTTGGAATTATCAATTTCAGAAAGTGCCAAAACATTTTCAGGTGCGAATTTGTGTGAACTTAGCTCAGAGATTTTACCATCATTAATTTTAGAAACCCAAGCAACATTCTTTTCATCAACTGAAATTACCCTGTGGTTCTTATTCAAATATGTAAAGTGTTTAATTGAAGTCTGATGTTTATCTAAAACATTTGAATAATTGATTTGCTTATTCCAATTTGACCATAAAGCCACCACTAACGAACTATTGTTTAGTCTATCTCCGCTTGCTGATGATAATTCATATGATGAAATAGCGTCATTTTTGCTCCTGGTATAATCTTTTTGAACGTAACTATTTATAGATGACAAAGCCTTGGCGTCAATATCGGCTATTGTTTTGAGTCGTGTAACTTTCTGAGCGGCGTCGTTTGCCTTAACCTCATTATCTTCAGCTCTCTTCTTCTCAGTATTTGCAGATGCCAATGCGTTTTCAGCAGCCACCGCACTCCTGTTTGCATTTGCTGCACTGATCAACGCATCTTGTGCGCTTTTTTCTGCATCTTTTGCACTTTGTTCTGCCTTCTCCTTTTGAATATCAGCATCTTTTTTCGCTGACTCTGCGGTTAATTTTGCAGCATTCGCCAATAACGTTTGTTTATTTGCCTTGGCTTTTTCAGTTTCTGCAATGATTCTCGCTTTTGCCGCTGCTTCTTTCTCTTTGTATGCCCAAGAGGCCAAACCAACCGCAACCAACGCAACAGCAGAAATAGATATTGCAAATATTCTTGCTCGTCTTAGTCTGGATTTTTGTTGGTATTCTTTATAATTATCCTCTCTTAACTGTTGATCAATTGAATAATCAAAGAAGAGCATTGCGTGACTAAAATCGTTATTAATTCTACCTGCCCATAGTTCAGTAGGATTGTTTTCCGTTTTCCATTTCACTGCCAATGAAAGTTCTGGATCGCGCCAAAGTCCACCTTTTCGTTGTTCATATTGATTCGCAGCCTCAGACAATCGCAAATACATTTGAATGGATTCACTTTCCTCCTCAACCCAACCAACCAATCTTTTCCATACCCTCATTAAACTTTCGTGAGAAATGTCTAATACGCTATTTTCAGTTAATTCATATTGAAAAGGAGGCATTAAAAATGCACGTCCATCCGTTCTAAATAAATTCGAAACCAAGCAAACATCTTCAAAAGATGCTTGCGTTAAATTCATTATTTCAGAAACTTTTGTTGGACGGCGGATTCCCCTATTATCTGATCCACTATCTGTTAACGATTTAAATATGGCTTTGCATAAGTTCTCGTATTTTGCATCGGCCGTTTTTGGTAATTCAATAAACGCTTCCTCTGCATGCAACGACAAGGCTTGTTTCATTGTTCCAATTGCTTCGTAATGAGATATATCAATTGGGCCATTTCTAAAAGTTACTTTCTCCCAATAATCCCAAATACGCATCAACGAATGCTGTAAAATTGGAAGTTGATCAGGATTATCCCCTACATCGTTCAACAATCTATTCACCAACCCAGGTGAGATTTCTCCCCTACCCACTGCAATTGGACCTTCAATGGCTTCTCTGCATTGATCCCTTGTCATTCTTGGAACCAAATAATGACCATCGTTAATTGCCTCAGGCAACCCTTTAAATCCAGTACAGTCGCCCAAGAAATCCGAACGCATTGTGAAAACAATGTAAATTGGATACTCAGATTGCTCTGCCGTTTTTAACAATAAATTTATAAATGCCGTAGAGTCTCTATGGCCGTCTTTTACCGATTTTTCAAATTCTGAAAATCTAAAAATTTCTTCAAATTGATCGATAAGAATAAGTAAATATTCATTCTTATCAATGCTATTTTGTTTGTAATATTCAACTAAACCCTGATTGCTTCTCCTTAATGTTGTTTCAATCAAATCTGAATATTCAATTGATTCTACGCCAATTTTATCCAATATACCATCGCCACTTTTGTTCAGTGCTTTTGCCATATTGCCTATTGGGTTTGTTCCCGGTCTAAAGGTAACCGTTCTCCAATTAGACCCAGCGCCTGCCATGAATCCTCCGTAAAGAGATGGCAATAAACCAGATTTAACAAGCGATGATTTTCCACTTCCCGATGTTCCTATAACCCCTAAAAATCTATTCTTCCTTAGTTTTCGTATTAAATCATCTACCTGCTTTTCACGACCAAAAAACAGAATGTTTTCATCCTCTTCAAATGATCGTAATCCTGGAAACGGATTCGATATTTGAAAATTATCAATGATTATTTTATCCAGCTGTTTATCCATGATTTAATTCCTTCTGTATCTATTTCATCAAAGCAATAAAATATTTCAGCATCCACTGAATTGAAATTATACTTATCATCCGATCGTGGTGACGCACAAACTATTGATTTATGCGGCCCTGATTTTTTTCTACCGTAAGCCGGTATCCTCAATAAATCAAGCAAGCGGGTTTTTAACCACAACTCAGATCCATTTCCATAATAGATCATCACCGCGTCACAATTTTTCAAATTTGCAACATGCTTATTTCTAATCTCTGTTTCATCTATTCCATCTGTAGATGTAACAACATCGCAGTTTAATGATTTTAAATAATTTACTAAATTTGGAATTTGAGCCTTATCGTAAAAATCATAAATCAAATAAATTGTAGAATTACCTAAATTGGTGAGTCCATCATTTATGCTATTCAACTTATTGTTTTCAATTCTTAATATTGTATCTTCAATGAGCGATTTGCATACTTCCAAATCACCAACTACTACCTCAGCAGAACCAATGCCTTTCATTGAAATACGAATATCTTCAATGAGTATTTTCTGACGTTCATCTGATGGTATCACATTTTCAGGTATCCAAATGATTCTATTACCGCCCTTTTTAGAAAGCAATTCATCTGCAACATCATTCTGGAGTTCAACCAACGATCGATTTGAACCTTCTGGCACAACTCCGTAATCTGAACCAAGAATATGAATTGAAAGTAACGTTTGACTTAGATTTTGAACAATCTCAGAATATACTGCAGGCATCTGGGTTGATAATGGTTTTTTAGGAAAAACCTGATGTCCATTATCTGATAATTCTCTTTTAAAAACATCGCGATAAGAAACCGTATCACTTGAGCATTCAGCTAAATAGATATTAATTCCATTTTGCTTTTTGATTTCCTTTTTGCTTTCCGTATAATGACCTATTGCCTTGAAATATTCAAAAATATCAATTGCGATATCGTCAATTTTACTCCAGTATAATTTTTCTGTTTGATTTAGCAAACTTGGCGATAATTCCTTTATCGTATTGTCTTCAATGTTTTTATCGAAAAATTGATATTCAATATTTTGCTGTATTGTAAGCGGATGGATATTTTTATTTGAAGGGTTTTTTAATAGTTTAAAAACAAATGGCAAACTCCCCTCTGTAATTGGCTTATTTTCATTTCGAATTTTACAAGCCTCATCTAGTTGAATTAAATTGCTTTCCGACTTTAAATAAAATTTAGATACTATGGGAATAAAAATTGCAACTTTTGAATAATCTATATTTTCAACATTTTGATTTTCAACCACTTCATCTTCCTTAGAATTCGTCATTATGATTTTGGGTTTCATCCCTAACAACTGCGATAATCGCATTTCAAGGGATTTTTTAAACTCCGAAACCCATCCATCTTCTCCCGAAAATGTTTGTTGATTATCCAAAGAGGAAAACGAAATCAATATGTCATATTCAAATTTCAAAATTAATTTTATTATTATTTTAAAGTTATCTTTTAAAATCCCAATTCTTTGATTGATTTGGGAAATTAGAAAAGTACGCTAAGGTAATTATTATTCTTCAATTAAACCAAAAATCACCCGTTTTTTTATTCCTACCCCCTAATCCTCCCGAAAGCTTTCGGGATAATCTTGCAAAATTTCACAAAATTTTGCGTACATTGTTGCCAATTAATTGTCAATATTATTAACAAAATGATTTATCACGCACATTCCTATTTTAGCTTACGGTACGGACTCGTTAGTCCGGAAGACATTATTCGATGGGCAGCAACGCAAGCAGAATCCCTCAAAAATAAATTTACCATTTTACTGGCCGACATCAACAACGTCAGTGGGGCCTGCAATTTTATGAACGAAGCACAAAAACACACCAATGTCATTCCTTTGCTTGGGGTTGAAGTGCGAAACGACAATGAAATTCTCTACCTCTTAATTTCTAAATCGCACAGCGGTTTTGCCAGCATCAACGCCTTCTTGTCCGAATACCTCCTTCAGCACCAACCCTTCCCCCTGCTTGCCCCCAAATTACACGACGTAGATTGTATTTATCCGTTTTTTAAGGTAGAGGGACTTCGTCCCAAAGACATACCTGCGCATGCACATATTGGGATTTCGAAACCCGACTTAAGGAAACTGCGAATGTCGCCATGGAAAAACTCAAACAAACGTTTGTTAGCTTACCAAAGAGCAACCCTCCGCAATATCGACGATTTGCACACCCATACCCTCCTTCGATGCATTGATCAAAATTGCCTCATCTCGAAACTAAAACCTTATTCAACAGCACATAAAACCGATTTGTTCTTGCCCGTTTCGTCCCTCATTCAAGACTTTAACGACACCCCCATCCTCTTGCAAAACGCCAATGAGTTAATTCAAAACAACCACTGGCAATTTGAGTTTTCTGTCCCCCAAAATAAAAAATCCTTTACCGGAGATACCGACAAAGATTATAGAATGCTGCGGGAGTTGGCTTTTGAGGGACTCAAATACCGCTACCCAAATTATACCTACGAAACAACAGTGAGGCTTGAAAAGGAAATGAAACTCATTTATGAGTTGGGATTTACGCCTTACTTTCTGATTAATTGGGACATTTGTCGTTTTGCACAAGAAAAAGGGTTTTTCCATGTAGGACGAGGAAGCGGCGCCAATAGCATGGTGGCCTATTGCCTAAACATCACCGATGTTGACCCCATTGATTTGGACCTATATTTCGAACGATTTATTAACCCGTTTAGAAGTAGTCCTCCAGATTTTGACCTTGACTTTTCATGGCAAGACCGCGACGAGGTAACCGGTTATATCATAAACAAATACGGAAAAGACCATGCGGCATTGGTGGGTACTTACAATACCTTTCAAAGCAATGCCGTGGTGAGAGAACTTGGAAAGGTGTATGGATTACCCAAAGCCGAAATTGACAGTTTGCTTGAACGTCCTACGTATTATGGTAATGCAAACTTTGAGGAATATTCCACCAACAGCGACTCCATTTATAGCACTCCGGGTATAGGTCAACGAAACCGCGACTGGAAACCCAAAACAGCGCTCAGCGGAGAAATCCCTCCAGAAGAAAAAGAATCGCTTTATACAGAGCTACTCAGGCATGCCCAGAAAATTCACAACTTACCAAATTATAGAAGCATTCATGTTGGGGGAATTATTATTTCCGAAAAAAGCATGTACCATTATTCTGCGTTAGAAATGCCTCCAAAAGGATTTCCTACCGTGCAATTTAGCATGCTCGAAGCCGAAGATTTGGGTTTAGCGAAATACGATATTTTAAGCCAACGAGGACTTGGCCACATCAAAGATTCGGTAATCTATATCAAAGAAAATCAAGGAATAGATGTTGATGCACATCAAATTCAGACGTTTAAAAACGACCCTAAAATTGCAAAAATTATTGAAACAGGACATACCATGGGTTGCTTTTATGTGGAAAGTCCTGCCATGCGGCAATTGCTTACCAAACTGAGGTGCAAAGACTATTTGACATTGGTTGCGGCAAGCAGCGTGATTCGGCCTGGTGTAGCCAGAAGTGGCATGATGCGTACCTTCATTGAGCGGCACATTCACGAAGAAAAGCGCAAAGAAGCGCATCCCGTTTTGCATGAAATCATGCCTGAAACCTATGGCATTATGGTGTATCAAGAAGATGTGATTCGGGTGGCGCATATTTTTGCCGGGTTGGGTTTATCGGAAAGCGATGTGCTTCGAAGAGGCATGAGCGGAAAATTCAGAAGCAAGGCCGAATTCGTTAAAGTACAAGAGCAATTTTATGAAAAGGCTCAAGAAAAGGGACATCCCCGCCAACTCATTGAAGAAGTATGGAAGCAAATTGAAAGCTTTGCAGGGTATAGTTTTGCAAAAGGACATAGTGCCAGCTATGCCGTAGAAAGTTACCAGAGTTTGCACTTAAAGGCCTATTATCCTTTAGAATTTTATGTGGCGGTAATTAACAATTTCGGTGGATTTTATAGAACAGAGTTCTATGTGCATGCTGCCAGAATGTGTGGAGGCAACATTGAAGCACCCTGTGTAAACCACAGCAGGTTTCTCACGAGAATTGAAGGTAAAAACATTTGGCTTGGGCTGGGTTTAATTCAAAGTTTGGAACAAAAATGTGCCGAGAAGTTATTTAGGGCGCAACGCGAAAAGCCTTTTGAAAGCTTATTCGACTTTAAAGAACGCGTTGAACCAGGAATTGAACAATTGAAACTCTTGATTCAAATTGGGGCATTTCGATTTACTGGGCAATCTCGCAAGGAACTTTTATGGCAAGCGCATTCTTATTACGGGCAAAAGAAAGTGACCACTGTGAGCACCAAATTATTTGAAGAGCAACCCAAGACTTACACCCTGCCTCCATTGGAAGATTCTTGGATAGAAATTGCCATTGACCAACGTGAATTCCTTGGCTTTTCGCTTTGTAGTCCGTTTGATTTGGTAATTGAACAAGACATTCCCAATTCAGAAGTGAGGGCTAAACATTTCAAAAGGTTACTCAACAAAAGTATTTTCATTGAGGGATATTTGGTAACGGTAAAACCAACGAGAACGATTGGTGGCAAAGAAATGAACTTTGGCACATGGATAGACAGGGATGGCTACTTTTTCGACAGCATCCATTTTCCACAAATTGTTTCTAGATACCCATTTAAAGGCAGAGGAGTTTACCGCATATGGGGACAAATCACCGTAGACTTTGGTGTTTACAACATTGAGGTAAGTAAAATGGAAAAGTTAGGGGTTCTGATTGATCCGAGGGTTTAAATTGAGGTTAGACAGATTAGACGGGTTAGACAGATTAGACAGATTGGGATGAGAAGGTTAATGAGGGTTTAGTTTCAGCAATTACCAAAAAATAAACAGCGAAGCGTCAACTAGCGAAGCATCAACTAGCGAAGCATAAACAGGCGACAGCCGTCAACTCTCTTCTAAACGCATGGCAATGCTTCTAAACTCCGAAGGACTCTAAACGCACGAAGTGCTTCTAAACCTAAACAGCGCAGCGTCAACCACCCCGTCTAATCTGTCTAACCAGTCTAATCCGTCTAATCCAAATATTAATGATTATGCCCACCAGGACCATGAACATGGCCGTGATCTAATTCGTCGGCAGTTGCTTCACGAACAGATTCAACTTTTCCGGTGAAATGCAATGATTCGCCAGCCAAAGGATGGTTGAAATCTAATTTTACCATTTCATCACCAATTTCAACCAATTTGCCATCCATTGGATTGCCATCTTGATCTTGCATTGGTAAAATTGCGCCCAATTGAAGAATATCTGCAGGAACGTCTGGTCCCTCAAAAATAGATTTAGCCATTTCAACTACCCAACGAGGATCCAATTCTCCGTATCCTTGCTCTGGGGTTAACGTAAACGAAAATCCTTCGCCAACACCTAATCCTTCTATTCTTGCGTCAAATTCTGGTAAAGTTTGACCAATGCCATGTATAAATACCAATGGTTCAGTAGATGTTGCTTCATCGGCAATTTGTCCATTTGTCAACGCCAGAGAATAGCTTAAACTAACCACTCTGTTTGGGGCGATTTTTTGAGATTCCATGTTTCAAAAAACATATTATTCTGTCAATAAATTTTCAATTGTTCAATAAAAACATACAATTGTGAATAACTCAAAGTAAAATCAATATTTCTCATTCACTCCTAGCAAATAATTTTTTGTAGTTTCGTTGACCTATGGAATTGGCAAATGCAAAACTCCGCATTGAACAACTTACAAATACCTTAAAAGACCATAATTACCGCTATTATGTGTTGGCAGAACCTATAATTTCAGATTTTGAATTTGATCAAATTTTGAAGGAATTGGAGCACCTAGAATTGCAATTCCCGCAGTTTGCCGACCCCAATAGTCCTACAAAAAAAGTAGGCGGTAGTGTTTCTGAGGGATTTATTACCGTGAAACACCAACGCCCAATGCTTTCGCTTGCAAACAGTTATAACGAGGAAGAACTCCGCGAATTCGACGATCGCATTTGCAAAGCAACCGGACTTTCAAACATTGAATATGTATGCGAATTAAAAATTGATGGATTGGCAATTTCTGTTTTCTACGAAAACGGCAAACTTGTACAAGCCATCACCCGTGGCGATGGCATTCAAGGCGACGATGTTACCGAAAACGTAAAAACCATTCGCAGCCTAACCCATACCCTTTCTGGCAATTACCCCGAAAAATTTGAAATGCGTGGCGAAATTTTCATGCATAGAAAAGGTTTCGATAGATTGAATGAGCAAAGAAAAGCCGCCGGCGAAGCAGAATACGCTAACCCTAGAAACGTAGCTTCTGGGTCCCTCAAAACAAAAGACACCGCGGAAGTGGCAAAACGCCCTTTAGATATTTATTTATACTACCTTTTGGAAGATGAAGGCAGATTTCAAAATCATGCCGAATCGCTAGAAGCAGCAAAAAGCTGGGGACTTAAAATTGCTGAAACCTCAAAAGTGTGCAATGGCATTGACCAAGTACTTGCTTTTTTACACGAATGGGATGAAAAACGCCACGATTTGTCGTTTGATACCGATGGTGTTGTAATCAAAGTCAACAATAAAAACTTACAAGAAGAACTCGGGTTTACCGCAAAAACACCGCGATGGGCCATTGCCTATAAATTTCAAACCGAAACTGCCACCACCAAATTGCTAGGCATTACCTATCAAGTTGGCAGAACAGGGGCCATTACTCCCGTTGCCGAATTACAACCAGTATCCCTTTTAGGAACTACAGTAAAAAGAGCCAGTTTACACAATGCCAATGAAATGCAAAGATTGGATGTGCGCATTGGCGACATGGTGTTTGTAGAAAAAGGCGGAGAAATTATTCCTAAAATTGTAGGCATCGACTTTTCACAAAGAGCCCTTGATTCACAACCTGAAACCTACATAACCCATTGCCCTGAGTGCCAAACCGAATTGGTAAGAGCCGAAGGAGAAGCCCAACACTACTGTCCCAACGACCAACTTTGTCCACCACAAGTTATTGGCAAAATTGAACATTTTGTTGGTAGAAAAGCCATGGACATTCAGAGTATTGGTTCTGAAATGGCAGAAACGTTGTACCGAAATAAGTTGGTAAAAACAGCTGCCGATTTATACGACCTTACGTTTGAGCAATTGATCCAACTTGACCGAATGGGCGAAAAAAGTGCGAATAACATTATCGATGGAATTCATGCTAGCAAGCAACAACCGTTTGAAAGGGTATTGTTTGCCATGGGAATTCGATATATCGGAGAAACGGTAGCAAAAAAATTGGTAGCGGCATTTTTAACCATTGAGGCATTGATGGCGGCAAGTGTTGAAGACATGTTGGCCGTTGACGAAATTGGCGACCGCATTGCACAAACCTTATTCCAAACATTACAAAATCCGCGAATTGTGCAAGAAATTGAGCGATTTAAATCCGCAGGATTGCGTTTTGAAACCCAAAAGATTGAAAAAGCCAGTGAAAAATTGGCAGGTAAAATATTTGTGATTTCCGGAGTATTTGAAAACCACAGCCGCGATGAATTGAAAGATTTGGTAGAAAACAACGGAGGAAAAATGGCGTCTGGCATTACTTCTAAAACCAATTTCTTGATAGCGGGAAGCGGTGTGGGTCCCTCAAAATTAGAAAAAGCACAACAATTAGGCGTAACTTTTCTGTCGGAAGATGAGTTAATTAATATGATTCAAGAATGAGCGAAAATTTCAAACCAAGTAAACTTGTAATGGCCTACCTCAATATGAAGGCAAAAGGCATTAAACGTGTTAAAGGGAACATCAATTTCCGCTTTGCGAAGAACTTTTTATTGGTGTACCACATCAATGAAAACGATAGCAATCAATTGTTTGAAATTCAAAATCTTACCGAATACCTCGAGCAAAATGGCAAAACGGTGATCAGTGTTGTAATTTATCCAGGTAAAGACACCAAAAACATTCCAGTGCCTTCAGATAGAAACCGATGGAATTTCTGCATATCGGATTTTAATCGTTTTGGTTATCCAAAAGCAGACGGCTTACTTAGGGTGTTAAAGCAACAAACAGATTTCTTTATTAATTTAGACTTGGATTTTTCTTACAAAAGCATTGCCATGGCAAATTTGTCGAGTGCCTATGCCAAAGTATCTAATTTTCAAGACAATTACCCTGCATTTTTTGACATCTTGCTCAAACAACCCGAAACACCCAATTTGAATCAGTACCTTTGCGATTTAAAAGATTGCTTTAAACATATCCAATGAAAGAACTTATAGGCACCGGAGTTGCATTAATTACTCCATTCAAAGACGATTACAGCATTGATTTCGATGCATTAACAAGCATTGTTGAGCAACAAATTACTGGAGGCTCCAACTATTTGGTAGTTCTTGGAACTACTGGAGAAAGTGCAGTATTATCATCAGATGAAAAAACCGCGGTAATTGATTGTATTAAAACTGCAAATGCCGGCCGATTGCCTTTGGTTTTGGGTATTGGCGGAAACAACACTGCTGAGGTTTGTCACCTATTAAAAACCACCGACGTATCTGGTTTTTGTGCCATTTTATCGGTGAGCCCATATTATAACAAACCAAACCAAGAAGGCATTTACCAACATTACAAATCATTATGTGAAGTAACTCCTTTGCCAATTATCATTTACAATGTTCCTGGTAGAACAGGAATGAATATGACTGCCGAAACCCAATTGCGTTTAGCTGAGTTGCCACAAATTGTTGCAACCAAAGAAGCTTCGGGAAACATGGAACAAGTGATGCAAATCATTGCAAAAAAACCAACTGATTTCTTGGTAATTAGCGGCGATGATTCGCTAACATTGCCAATGATGGCATGCGGCGCTTCGGGTGTTATTTCGGTGATCAACCACGCTTTTCCAGTTCAGTTTTCTGGAATGGTAAAGGCTTGTCTTGAGGGACAATGGTCTGAAGCAAAATCATTGCACTATCAAACCATGGAATCTGCTATTGCAATCTTTGCCGATGGAAGTCCTTCAGGAATCAAAACCATGCTAAACGAAAAAGGTTTATGTGGAACAGCCGTTCGTCAGCCTTTGTGGCCAGTGAATGCAACTATTGAAGCAAATCTTCGTAGATTGGCAAATTCTTTATAATTATGAATCCTATTCTCAATTCCTCAAACGACAATTTAAGCAAGGCCGAAAAAGACCTTGAAAAGGTATTGAGACCAGCGAGTTTCGACGATTTTACTGGGCAAGAAAAGATATTAGACAACCTAAAGGTCTTTGTTGAAGCAGCCCGATTAAGAGAAGAAGCCCTCGATCATATTTTACTTCATGGCCCTCCGGGTTTGGGTAAAACAACTTTGAGTCACATTGTTGCCAACGCCATGGGAAGTTCCATGAAAATTACCAGTGGTCCTGTTTTGGAAAAACCGGGTGATTTGGCAGGTTTACTTACCAACTTACAAAAAGGAGATGTCCTTTTTATCGATGAAATCCACCGTTTGAGTCCTGTAATTGAAGAGTACCTTTACTCTGCAATGGAGGATTATCGAATTGATATCATGATTGATACCGGACCAAATGCAAGAAGCGTTCAAATTTCTTTGCAGCCATTTACTTTGGTTGGTGCAACCACAAGAAGTGGATTGTTAACAGCTCCATTGAGGGCCCGTTTTGGTATCAATTGCAGATTAGAATATTATACTGCCGAAGTTTTAACCACCATTGTACAAAGAAGTTCGAGTATTTTAAATACGCCAATTGAAGACAGTGCATCTTTTGAAATAGCAAGGAGAAGTCGTGGAACGCCGCGTATTGCCAATGCTTTGTTGCGCAGAACCCGCGATTTTGCTCAAATCAAAGGAAATGGAACCATTACTTTGGATATTGCACAGTTTGCTTTACAAGCATTGAATGTAGATGCCAATGGTTTGGATGAAATGGACAATAAAATACTTACCACCATCATTGACAAGTTCAAAGGTGGACCAGTTGGGTTGGGCACCATTGCAACCGCAGTGGGTGAAGACTCTGGAACCATTGAAGAGGTATATGAGCCTTTCTTGATTCAGGAGGGATATATTCAGCGCACCGCCAGGGGCCGTGAAGCCACCCATTTGGCTTATAGTCATTTGGGTAGAATTTCACACAAAGCAGGTGGAAATACTTTGTTTTAAAAATATCCCTACAGTTTTATGGAGGGACATTCACTTAAAAAGATCATACAGCAAAAAGCCGAGGAACTCGGCTTTTTGGCTATTGGTTTTGCCAAGGCCGAAAAGCTGAATGAAGAAGAATTCCGATTGAAAGATTGGTTATCAAAGGGCTACCATGCTGAAATGCAGTATATGGAAAACCACTTTGAAAAGAGGTTAGATCCAACACTGTTAGTTGATGGTTCAAAAACAGTGATCAGTTTGGCTTACAACTACTTCCCTCAAAAAATTCAGAATACAAATGCCCCACAAGTTGCGAAATATGCATATGGTGAAGATTACCACAAAGTGGTTAAAGATCAAGCGTTTGTTTTGTTTGAATTCATTAAATCACATATTCCTAATTTAGAAGGTCGTGTTTTTGTTGATTCCGCTCCAGTTATGGAGCGTCAATGGGCTGAGAAATCAGGACTTGGTTGGATTGGCAAACACAGTTTGCTAATTCGAAAAGGGATTGGAAGCTTTTTCTTTTTGGCAGAAATTATTTGTTCATTAGAAGTTGAACCAGATGCTCCCACTACTGACCATTGCGGCAGTTGCACAGCCTGTATCGACGCATGTCCTACCAATGCCATTATTGACAATAAAATCATTGATTCAAATGCATGTATTTCGTATTTAACCATTGAAAAGCGAACTGAATTATCTGTTGATGAGAAAGCCAATTTAAACAACTGGGCATTTGGCTGCGACATTTGTCAGGATGTTTGTCCTTGGAATCGCTTTGCAAGTCCAACCACCGAACCCCGTTTCAATTCCAGTGAATGGACAAGTTGGAATCACGAAGAGTGGAAGCAAATCACTCCAGACAACTTTAAAGAAACTTTTGGAAAAAGTCCATTAACAAGGGCAGGTTTTGAGAAGATAAAAGACCAATTATAAATCTAAAGGGAAATTTATCTCAAACACGGTTCCTACATTTAATTCCGAGGAGAAGTGAATTTTACCACCAAATTGTTCAATGATTTTCTTGGTGATAGCCAACCCAAGTCCCATACCACTATTTTTGGTACTGAAGTTTGGACTAAAAATCTTTTCTGATAGTTCTGGTGGAATTCCTTTCCCGTTATCGGAAATGAGGATTTTAACCCATTTTTTCTGCATTTCAACATTCACCAACACTTTACCCACCCTGTCTTCAGGAATGGCCTGGATTGCATTCTTGAATATATTATTAAATATCCTACCTAATTGATGAGGATCAGCCAAAATAGGAATGGCATCGGCAGCAATCTCCAATGAAATTGGTTGACCCATTTCTTTTTCCATCAGCATGATTGCATCCCCCAAAATTAATTTCAAATCAATTTTCTCGAGTATTGGTTCAGGCATTTTTGCAAACGAGCTAAACTCTTCCGCCATGGTACTCAATGAGTCTATTTGACGAATCAACAATGCAATGGTTTTCTTTACCTTCTCTTCAATATGATCATCACCGCGGTTGATTGAGTATTCCAAATGTTGTAACGACAAACGCATGGGCGTAAGTGGATTTTTGATTTCGTGGGCAACTTGTTTTGCCATTTCCTTCCAAGCACCTTGACGTTCACTATCGGCCAACTTATCCAAACTTGAATCCAAGGCAGAAAGCATCGTGTTATATTCTTTCACCAATAGGCCAATTTCATCGTTTCTTTCCCAGTCAATTGGCAGATTCTTCTCACCAATTTTCATTTGAGAAATCTGATTCTTGATTAAAATCAACGGTTTCGAGAGTCGTTGTGCCACGTAATAGGTAAGAATAACGGCCATTGCAAAAATGAGCACGAATAAATTAATAATGGTAACCGTGTATTGGGAGATTTCCCTAAATAGGTCTTCTCTATTCGAAAAATAAGGCAAATTCACATATCCCCGTACTTCCAAATCATTGTCAATTAAAGTCGTATATGCTGAGATATAATTCAAGTCGGCAATTTTCTCTGAAACAACAGACGACGAAATCATTTTAGATTTGAATCGTTTGAAAACCTTAGGGTTCATTAAGTCGCTGGTGAATTTCTCGGTAAATAATCTCGGATTGGTAGAAACTATGAGTTTTCCATATTGGTCATATACATTGATATCTGTTTCATAATAGACAGCCAAATCATACACCAAACCTACTTCATACTTATTTTGCAGGGCATCTAAGTTTACCTCCCCACTTATTTTATTGGCAATATTATTTGCTTTATTTAAGAGGTAATTCTTTTGTCGATCAATATTATTTTGAATAAAATAATTGATTGTCACAAAAATCACAATAACAAAAATGGCAAACACCAACCAAGTAATATATAGTTGTAATCGGCGGCTTAAGTACCAGCTTTCCGTGGAAATAAAAGAGGATGATGGATTGAAATTCAATTGGATTTTCTTCATCCATTTCGCCTTGGAAAAAAAGTTAATTAGTTTCTCTTGGGCATAAACAAAAACCAGATATAATAAAATAACCAAGAAACCAACCAATGAAAGCAATGTAAATTGAATGGCGGAAATCAATAGTGATTGATCCTTCTTTGTAATAATAACTATATTGTTATATTCGTCTTTAAGAACATAATGGCTATAACCATTGGAATTTGTGAATCGGGTATTTACACCGAATAGATTTATAGCGGGATAATCGTAATGGCCTAAGTGTCTATTGAGCTTATTCCGGTTATAAATTGCATAAGAGTAGTCATACCGTCTAAATAAATTTTCAGTGGCATTTTTTTGAATTACATCAGACAATCTACCTTGGTTATTTCCAAACTTAGGTGTTAAAAGAACAAAATAACTTCCTTGTAATTGTCCCTCAGAAACAACATTGAATTTACCCAAATAACTTCCCCTCAATCTACGTTCATTGATTAGAAAAAATCTATTGGTTACCTGAATACACAAATCTGAGAAATAAATGGCATTTAATGTTCCAAAATCAATGGTGTTTTCATTTCTGTAGGCTTGTCCTTTTCCATTAAAATCAAAAATAGAAAGTTCATATTTATCGTATTTTCCATCAAAATACAATTCCTTTATTCTATTTTCAAAAGCCTCTTTCGTAACATCTAAACAAGTATAATAATCAACTATCCCATTATCAACCATCAATTGAGATTCGGATTTATACAAATGATTTTTTATTCCTTTATCTGCTTTCAAAAGCAACTGTGATGCAATAAATTTCCTTTGTTCTTGCTCTTTTTCTCTTAACTCGGTATTTAAAATAACACTTAACGATACACAAGGAAGTAAAATTTGCAAGAGCAATCGCGTATAATCAAATCTATTGAGGGATTGTTTTCTGAAAACAAACCAAATTATCCCAAAAAACAACCATAAATAATATAGCAATGGGGGTATATTGAAAAAGCCAAAGGTCAGTAGAGGTGAAAATGAAATGAGAATGATCATCAAACGATGTTTCGATTCTACGCTGAATAAATTATTCGCAATTTCATTGAGAAGCGTAAAGAAAGTAAGAAATAGCAATACCAAAACCCCAATACTGATCATGGTATATCTCGTTACAAGTAGTATTTCAAAAAAATCAAAATGTATCTCGGTATCAGTTACCAACTTGCTTGCTAAAACGAAAATAACCTGAAGAATGATTAACGCGCTGATAATAATTGGAATATGAATCAAATATGCAGATTTCAAATCCGTTGATTTTAATTTTGGTTTTATTTGCTCTCGAATCAATGAGGCCAACCAAAACAATAGCACTGCATAACTTGCAATTACTCCCAAACTTTGAAAAACGGGATTTATGTAAAATAATTGAGAAGAGAAAACTTTTAGCTGCTTAAGATTCGTAAAATTGAAATTTGCAACAAACAAACTCACGACCCCAAACCACATGGCCCAATTGATCCATTTCAAAGTAGCTTTGTTTGACTTCCGCTGTATTATTACAATTCCAATACTGATTAAACAAAGACCTAAAATATACAAATAAGCAAACAGCAAACTTGGTGAAAATTGAACCGTTGAAATTCCATATTTTTCACCTTTGAATTCAAAATTAAGTTGATTCTTCGGATTGGAATTATCCGTTCCTAACTTTTCAATGTGATATATTGATGACTGTTTTTCGAATAATGAATCAGGATTGATTTTCAATCCTTGGTCAGGGAAAATATTATAAACAAAAATTCGAATTCCTCCGCGATGAACCAAATTCCACTTGGCTAAATACAAAGATCCTTGTTTTGCAATTTCGAAAGAATTTGTATTTTGAGGGATAATTTGGAATAGGTCATTTGTCCAATAGAATGGCGTAGTTCCATGGAATTCAAAAAAGTCAATTCCCTGTAATTTTAAACTATTTGCAAGTGAATCAATATTCCCATTAGTAAGTTTATACGTTTCTAGATTTGAAACTGTATTGTTTACTTTGTTAATGTTGTTTTCAACCGAAACCTTAATTGCGCTTAACGCATTGTTTTCTTGCTGGTCTATTTTTTCAACCGAAAAATATTGCGCCAACCCAGCTATAAATAAGCCAAGTAACACCAATAATTTACCCGGTGATTTCAACATTTTTAGATATATTTTTGGGGAACGAGATAGTTGGTCACATAATCGGCAATGGCATCTTCAAACGGTGTAAATCCCTTTGAATAACCTGATTCTACTAACCTTAAATCATCGGCCTGTGTGAAATATTGATAATTATCTCGAATATCTTCAGGCATATCAATATAATTCAAATTAGACACCATATTGAGCGCTTTAAACACCCCATTTGCAAGGTCTAAAAAAGTATGCGATTTGCCACTTCCTAAATTATAAAGTCCAGATTTTTTGCGTGTTTCCATGTGATAAATCAACACATTCAATACATCTTTGATGTATACAAAATCTCTGCGTTGTTCGCCATCAGCATATTCGGAATTGTAGCTTTTAAATAAATTTACGCTGCCTTTTTCCTTGATCTGATTAAATGCATGGAACACAACACTTGCCATTCGGCCTTTGTGGTATTCATTTGGGCCAAATACATTGAAAAACTTAAATCCCGCCCAAAATGGAGGTGTATTTTCCTGTTCCATCATCCACAAATCGAAAAGCTGTTTGCTTTCACCATAGGGATTCATTGGTTTTAACTGTTTGATGTTGGCAGGCTCATCTGAAAATCCGTTTTCTCCATTGCCATAAGTGGCAGCAGATGAAGCATATATAAAGGGAATAGACTCTTGAGAACAAATTTGCCAAAGTTGCTTAGAATAATTTACATTTAAATCGTTTAACACATACCAATCAAATTCATTGGTTCTGGTTCTGGCGCCAATGTGAAATACAAATTGTACTTTAGCCGCATTCAATTTTAACCATTCACAAAAAACTGTTCTATCAATTCTCTCCTTGATTTTTTTCCCTTCAAGATTAGAGAATTTATATGTATCATTAAAATTATCTACTGCAACAAGTTCACCATAGCCCCTAGCCTCTAGTTCTCCCAACAGGGCAGAACCTATAAATCCCAATGCTCCAGTAACAATAATCATTAAGCAAAAATAAGACAATCAAACGGAATTCTCGCTCATTTACAATTATCCATTACTTTTGCAATGAATCATATGAAAAACAATAGTTCAAAACTGACCATTTTAATCCTTGTTGCCATGCTTATTGGTACATTGGTAGGACAATTAATGTATGTGAACCTTCCGAAGGAAGCGAATGCCGAATATGCGTTGTATTTCAAACAACTTACCAATATTTTCTTGCGTTTGGTTCAAATGATTATTGCGCCTTTGGTTGTTACAACATTAATCGTTGGGATTGCCAAGATGGGTAATTTACAAGCAATAGGACGCGTTGGCGGAAAAAGTATGCTGTGGTTTTTAACAGCATCATTGGTGTCATTACTATTAGGTTTGGTATTGGTAAATTATTTCGAACCAGGTAAATCATTAAACTTAAGCGAGATAACAGCAAACACAAGTGCCAGCGAAGAAATTGTAAAAAAGACAGAGAGTTTTTCGCTCACCCATTTTATTGAACATGTTTTTCCTAAAAGCATTTTTCAAGCAATGGCAGAAAATGAAATCCTGCAAATTGTGGTATTCTCCATATTTTTTGGAATTGCATTGGCATCTTTGGGAAAATCTGCAGAAAGCTTGATTGGTGTGTTCGACAAAATTTCAAAAGTGATTCTTAAAATGGTAAACTATGTAATGAATTTTGCACCTTTTGGTGTTTTCGGGGGAATTACGGCCATCATTTGTACCAAAGGACTTGGAATATTAATCGTTTACGGGAAATATATGTTGTCGTTTTACGCTGGAATTGGATTACTGTGGTTGGTGTTATTAACCGTAGGATTTATCATTCTAAAACAAAGATTATTTTCATTGCTCAATAGAATTAAAAACCCAATGCTGGTTGCATTTTCAACCACCAGTTCTGAAGCTGTTTTCCCTAAATTAACCGAAGAGCTAGAAAATTTTGGATGTAAAAAGAACATTGTCAGTTTCATTTTGCCATTAGGATATTCATTTAACCTCGATGGAAGCATGATGTATATGACTTTTGCGAGTATTTTTATTGCCCAAGCTTATAATATACCATTGGATTTGGGAACACAATTAACCATGTTATTGGTTTTGATGCTTACCAGCAAAGGAATTGCAGGTGTTCCAAGAGCTTCATTGGTGGTGGTGGCTGCTACTTGTAGCATGTTTCATATTCCAGCTGAAGGCATTGCCTTAATTCTGCCAATAGACCATTTCTGCGACATGGGTCGTTCTATGACCAATGTACTCGGGAATGCCTTGGCAACAAGCGCCGTGAGCAAATGGGAAGGTGAATTAGGCGTAGAGACATTAGAAAGTTAATTATGACCGATCAGGAAGCACATTTGGTTTTTCAAGAACCCGAATTAAAGGTAATTCAAGAAGTAATTTTTCAAATAGAAAAAGACTTTGGCATGGCAGGTTTTGAATTCTTAAACGCACCTTATTTGAAACTTGAAATGCTCATTCCTGAATTAGAGTCAAAAATTGCACAACTTCAACAAGAAAATCATTCAAAATGGATGAAAATTGTTTACCGGGTAGATTTAACCGAAAAACAATACAAATTTGTGCAGAATTTAGGCGGAAGTACCCCGTTAAATATGGCAAAGGCTGTTGTTTTGAGGGAATTTCAAAAAGTCAAAAACAGACTTATTTACAGCTAATTTTGCGCTTTTTGCAAATAATTAAGCCGTTATTTTTTATTTATATTGCAATTCGCCTTCAAAAACTTGGTATTTTATCGGCATTTACTGAAATTTGCCCTCTATGGAATTAAAAGACGTTGTTTCTGTAACTGGAATGCCTGGGTTGCACAAAGTAGTTGGACAAAATAAATCAGGGTTAATATTAGAATCACTTACCGATAATAAAAAATTTGGAACCAATGCACGTCAACGCGTGAGTGTGTTGGCTGATATTTCAATCTTCACTGAAGAAGGCGAAGTTCGTCTTGCTGAAGCATTGAAAACAATTAAAAAGCTTGAGGATGAAGGAGCAGTAATTCCAACGTCTAAATCTGATGCCGATGAAGTTCGTGCTTCAATGACAAAAGTATTGCCAAATTACGATCGTGAAAAAGTATATCCTTCAGATATGAAAAAACTTTTCGTTTGGTATAACATGTTAAAAGCTACATTAGACTTTGATTCGTTAGACAAAGTTGAAGAAACTGAAGAAGCTGGAACTGAAACCAAAGAAGTAAAAGCCAAATCTACCGACAAACCAAAGGTAACAGCAGCGCCAAAAACAAAAACTCCTACAAAAACATCTTCTGGAGTGAAAGTAAAAGCGACTACTCCTCGTAAAATGGGTAGCTAATTCCTGCCATTTTTTTATGTCGCAATTCATTCCTGAAAACTTCAGCATCCAGAAACCTGAGGATGTTGAAGCCTTATTCCAATTATTATTAAATCGCCCTATTCATTCTGTAGTTGATTTTGATCAATTCTTAATGGATGTGAGTGATTTAGAGAGTTTTTTGTCAGAGGATATGGCTTGGCGCTATATCAACATGACTTGCGATACACAAAATGAGGAACATGAAAATGCTTATTTACAATTTGTGCAAGAAATCCAACCAAAACTTGCTCCTTTTGAAGATAAACTAAACAATAAAATAATTGATTGTCCTTTCAAATCAGAAAAAGAAAGCGATCAAGCCTATTTCATCTATTTTAGGTCGTTGCAAAGTGCAATTGACTTATTCAGAGAAGAAAATATCCCTCTTCAAGCCGAATTAAACACCTTGGCGCAAGAATATTCTGCAATTCAAGGAGCAATGACAATTCAGTGGAATGAAGAAACCATTACCATGCAAAAAGCTTCCAATTTATTGATGGAAACAGACAGAGAATTGAGAGAAAAAGCATGGAAACTCATGAATGAACGCCGTCAATTAGATTCTCAAAAATTGGAGGATTTATTTGACAAAATGGTTGCCAAAAGACACCAAGTTGCGGTAAATGCAGGATTTGCAAATTTCCGTGATTACATGTTTTCATCATTAGGAAGGTTTGATTACACCACCGAAGATTGTAAGAAATTCCATCAATCTGTTGAAGAGCATGTGGTACCACTTTTAAAAGCTATTCAAAACCGCAGGATTGAATTAATGAATATTGATTCATTAAAACCTTGGGATACCGCTGTTGATCCTTTAAATAGAGAACCATTAAAACCATTCAACAATGGGGTTGATCTTCTTGACAAAGGAATATCCGCACTAAATGAATTGGATCCATTTTTTAGTCAATGCCTTACCACAATGAAAGAAAAATCATTGTTAGATTTAGACAGCAGATTAGGAAAAGCACCTGGTGGATATAACTATCCTTTGGCAAAAACCAATATGCCTTTCATATTTATGAATGCTACTGGTAATTTGAGGGATGTTGAAACCTTGGTGCATGAAGCAGGACACGCAATTCACAGTTTCCAAATGGCGCCATTAAAGTTAAATGCGTTCAAAAATACACCAAGTGAGGTTGCTGAATTGGCTTCAATGAGTATGGAATTGTTGAGCATGGATGCTTGGAGTCATTACTTAGAAAATCCAGAATTATTAAATCGTGCGAAATGTGAACAATTAGAAGGAATACTAGGCACTTTGCCTTGGATTGCTACGGTTGACGCATTTCAACATTGGATATACGAAAACCCGAACCATACCCAAGAACAGAGAAAAGCACAATGGATCATTGAACAATCGCGTTTTTCAAGCGGATTGGTTGATTACACAAATTACCCAGATGCGCGTTCTTTTGCTTGGCACAAACAGCTTCATATTTTTGAAGTTCCATTCTATTATATAGAATATGGGTTTGCCCAGTTAGGCGCAATTGGTGTTTGGAAAAACTTCAACGAAAACAAAATCGAAGCGATTGAAAAATATAAATCATTTATGAAATTGGGTTATACAAAACCCATTCATGAAATTTATGAAGAAGCCGGTGTTAAATTTGAGTTTTCATCGGAATATATCAAAGAATTAATGGATTTTGTGCACGATCAATGGGCACAATACAATTAAATAAAAACCTTATTAAACTATTAGGCATTGGGTTAATCACTTTTGCCATTTTTCTTTATTTTGGGGACTTTATTTCTATTGCTGGCAATTGCTGGGGTGGATTTGGGTCTGACTGTTGGAGCCGTTGGGACAGCGCTTTATATATCGATGTTGCTCAAAACGGACACAACTTGGTTCATTGCACTGATTATCCAAATGATTGGTGCGGAAATGCTGGATGGGCGCCACTTTATCCACTTACAATCAGATTACTGCATATTATACTCCCTCAATTTGAATGGCTAACGCTGGGATTATATTTGAGCCATTTCTTTGTTTTAATTAGCCTACTTTTCATTGCAATTATGTTTCCAAATGCAAAATGGCATATTCATTTATTAACTTGCTTGATTTACGTTTTTGCTCCTGGAAATATATACTTACATGCCATTTTCCCATTATCGATGTTGGTGTTTTTATTGCTCTTATGTTTCCATTTTTTGCAAAAATCGCAATATATAACTTCGGGAATTTTCGCATTTTTTGCGGTACTTACCTACAGCATTGGTTTTGTTTTGATCTTGGCTATTGTAATTTGGTTTATTCATGATTTTTTCATGAATGAAAAAATGAAACTCAATTGGAAGAAATTCTGTTTGTTGCTTTTTCCCATTGTTGGAATTCTCACATGGTTTATTTACGACTATCTAAAAACCGATCATTGGAATGCTTTATTTCTCATTCAAGCCAAATATGGACATAGTTTCAATACCCCTTGGAAATATATGTCGGTTCGCTTTACAGACATGATTCAGAATTGGCATAAACGCGACAAATGGATAGAAATCCAAAACTTTGCACTTTGGATTATTGTACTTTATTCCTGTTTTGAATTTTGGAAACTCAGAAATGAAAATAAGAACTGGTTATTTTTCTTGAGTTTTACCTTTTTGTTTTTGGCTGTGCCGTATAGCACCAGTCCAATTACCGCTATTTATCGAAATGCAGTGGTTTTAATACCCTCATGGATTTTATTAACACAAACTATCAGTTATAAGAAATCAATCGTTGCCTTGGCTGCATTTGTTGTTTTTGCTTATCCACTTGGAATTTTATTCATACAAAGTGTATTAAAATAAAAAAGGGATAAGTTTCCTTATCCCTCAAAAATATTTTTCAAAAACGATTAAAGATTTCCTCTAACTGCTTGTTCTCTTTCAATAGATTCAAATAACGCTTTAAAGTTTCCTTTACCAAAGCTCTTTGCTCCATGACGTTGAATGATTTCATAGAATACGGTTGGTCTATCTTCTACCGGTTTGGTGAAAATTTGCAACAAATATCCCTCCTCATCACGGTCAATTAAAATATTCAAAGCCTGTAATGCTTTTATATCTTCATTGATATGTCCAACACGATCCAATACATCTTCGTAGTAGGTATCAGGAACATATAAAAATTCAATACCTCTTCTACGAAGTTCAGCCACAGTTTCTAGAATATCGTGTACTTCAACCGCAATATGTTGAACACCAGATCCTTTATAAAACTCAATATATTCTTCAATTTGAGATTTCTTTTTACCAGCAGCGGGTTCATTGATAGGGAATTTCACATAGCCATTTCCATTGCTCACAACTTTACTCATTAATGCACTGTATTCTGTGCTAATGTCTTTGTCGTCAAAGGTCAATAACAATTTGAAACCCATTACATCTTCATAAAACTTAACCCAATTATCCATTTGGCCAAGTTCAACGTTCCCAACGCAATGATCTACATATTTCAATCCAACTGGAGTAACGTCCATGGCATAAGCTGGTTTTGCAAAACCTGGCAAGAAAGGTCCGTTGTAATTGCTACGCTCTACAAATTTGTGAATGGTATCGCCATAGGTATGAATGGCAGAAATGATTACATAGCCGTTTTCGTCTTCAAAACGGGTAGGTTCCATATAAGGTTTTGCACCGCGTTTTACTGTTTCTTCGAAACTCTTGGTTGCATCGTCAACCCATAAGCTTAAAAACCTAACTCCATCACCGTGAAGAACATGATGTTTTGCAATTTCAGATTCTGGATTAATTGCAGTGGTCAATACCAAACGAATTTTACCTTGTTCAAGTACATAACTCGCCCTATCTCTTACACCAGTTTCAGGGCCGCTATAGGCCACAAATTTATATCCCCAAGCAGATTGGTAGTAGTATGCACTTTGCTTTGCATTCCCTACATAGAATTCAATATGATCGGTGCCATTTAATGGCAAAAAGTCAGTTGTTGTAGTTGTGGTTTCTAAAGTTTCCAGTTCCATGTTTCAAAGTTAATTATTTTTTTGATTAGTTTGAATCTATTATTAATTTGGGTCAACATCAAAATCTACACGAATGCCTGAAAATCCATTGGCTTGCTGCAACTGATTTTGTGCCCATAAAATGTATTCTTTAATTTTGGGGATATTGTCTTTTCCTCTTTCCATCTTCAATAGAAACTGCTGCAAATACAAATTCTTAACTTTTGAAACAGAAGGAGTTAATGGACCTAATAACCGATCTCCCAACCTACCCCGAATCAAATTATTGTAATACGCAGCGGCTGAAAATACAGTTTGTTGGTCTTTGTGTTTTATTTGAATTTCAATGAGCCGACTAAACGGCGGGTAATTAAATGTTTTGCGTTCAACCAATTCACTTTCTGCCAGTTCCATATATGCTTCTTGTTTCACTGCATTTAAAACCAAATGATTGGGCTGGTAACTTTGAATCATTACTAGGCCTTGATTTTTGCCTCTCCCTGCCCTACCCGAAAGTTGATATAACTGTTGGAAAGCCCTTTCGTGAGATCTAAAGTCAGGTACATTTAATAGAATATCCGAATCCGGAACAACAATCAAAGCAACATCTTCAAAGTCAATACCCTTCGCCAATAATTGCGTACCAACCAAAATATCTATCTCACCCGACTCGAAGGCATTAAGGATTTTTTGGAAATCATTGCGTTTTTTGATACTTTGTTGATCAAAACGGCCAATTTTTATTTCAGGGAAAATAATATTTAATTCTTCAACTATTTTCTCTGTTCCAACTCCTTTTAGCAAAAGTTCGTTTCCATTGCAAGCGGGACAAACTTTAGGCACTTGCTGCTGATATCCACAGTAACTGCAGCGTTGTTGATTGGAACTTTTATAAAAGGTCAAAGCAATATCGCATTGAACACATTGCGTGGTATGTCCACACAAAGAGCATTGAATAAAAGGGGCATATCCCTTTCTATTGTGGTAAACAATAATTTTCTGTTTCCTTTTGAGTTTCTCTGTGATTTCTGAAATTGCATGATCAGAGAAAAACCCATTCATTCTATTTTGCTTTTTCAGTTCACTCAAATTGAGTGTCATTAATTCAGCAAATTGCTGTTGCTCATACCGTTGATTCAATGATACATATTGAATGCCATTATCTTTAGACAACTGCAGCATTTCATAACTCGGGGTGGCAGAACCCATTATGATATTGGCCCCTGTAATTCTCGAAAGCTGAAAAGCGGCATCACGGGCATGAAACATTGGGCGTTTTTCAAATTGTTTGAAACTACTTTCATGCTCTTCATCAATAATAATGCAATCCAATTCTGCAAACGGAGCAAAAATTGCATTACGCGTTCCAATTACAAAATTGATTTCTCTTAATCTAACTTTTTCGTAGAGTTCGGTTCTTTCAGATGTGCTGTAATAATGATGCCAAACTCCTATTTCGTCTGGTATAATTTGAGCCACACGGGTAACCAAATGTTCTGTAAGGGCAACTTCAGGCACCAAAAACAAAACTTGTTTTCCTTTTTTGAGGGACTCAATAGCGAAGTGCAAATAAATCAATGTTTTACCAGACCCGGTAACACCGTGCAAAAGCACATGTTTATTTTGATCAAATGCAAGTTGGATTTCTGCAATTGATGCCAATTGATTTGTTGTGAAATCTACTTTTTCGCCTTCGCCCTGAACGGCATTAAAACGATCTTCGCGTTGTTTGTATATTTTCAACAACCCTTTCTTTTCGAGCGCTTTTAATATCGGTTTTGCTACAGTTTTATCTTCGGTTAACCGCTTCACATTCGATTTGCGAGAGGCAGAACCCAAAAGTTTCATCATGGCTTGAAACTGTTTTTCAGAACTTTTGGCAAGGTTATTTAAAGCCAAATTGGCTTCAAATTCATTTTCCCATAAATCTGTACATTCAACTATTTCAACAAATTTGGGCTTATAATTTTCCCTCAATTCTTCTTCCATTGAAATCAAACCCTTCATATAAAGTGATTTGATATATTTCAATATTGATTTTAGCTTTAATGAACTTTGAATTTGCTCTACCGCTATACTTTTATTTGTTAAGAGAAGAGATAATATTTCATTTTCACGCGAATCCAATTCAGGTATTTCATCTGGATCAAAATCTGGATGCAACGTAACTTTCGTTTGTGATTGAACCCTAAATCCCGCTGGCAATGCCGATGCCAAAATATCTCCTAAATAACAGAGATAATATTGCGACATCCATTCCCAAAATTGGATTTGTTTTATAGAAACAATGGGATATTCATCTAAAATATCCAACACATAATTGGCTTGATATCCCTCAGGAGGGACTTCGGATAATTCGTAAACAATACCCGAATATATCTTTTTAGAACCAAATGGAACCGCAACCCTTTGTCCTACAAAAACCAAATCAACCCATTCTTGAGGCACACGGTATGTGTACATCTTTGGAAGAGGTATCGGTAATATAATTTTTACAAAAAGGGTTATTCTTTCCGTCACAATTTAGGTCTCAATTAATTCCCGCCATGTTGCCAGCAGTACCCATTTGATGAAGCTCTTCTGGAGCACCTAGAACCTTTTTTTGTAGTAGCGGCGCATTGTCCACTCGAACTGCTATTTGTATTTTCCGATGTAGAAACCTTAGGAACAGCAACAGTATTTTGCTGCTGAATATTATTATTTTGGCTGGATTTTATTTCAGGATTATTGGTAATTGAACCTGATTTCATATTTAATAGAACATTGTCAATACGTAGATTTAAGGCTTTGTTGTTTTCTTCTAACATAGAAACTTTAGTTTCCAAAACAACAATCTTGGTTTCTAAATTAGCAATTTTAGCATTTAATTCAGCAATTGATTGACCTGAAACATCTTGAAAAAATGCCAATCCAATTAAACAAATGAAAAACTTCATTAATCTCATCCTTCGAAATTACATTAAAGCAATTAAAAAGGGAATATGGAATTCAAAATAGTGGAGAAGTTCTCAAAATCCTATTTAGCAATCCTATTTATAAAGAAAGTAAATAATGGCAAAGCCAAATGGAAAGTGATTAAAAATTTAAGCATCAAATCCATTCTTTTATATTTATTTTTCCACGAAGTTAAACCAATTGCAGTAACTACTATTGTAGAAATAAGGGTTATTGAAGAACCCAAAATCAAATCTACATTTTTATAAAAATGTTCATTTTGAATAAAATATATCCCTAAAAAAACCAAAAAAACAACGATATTAAAAATAACCAATCCTATTTTTACTTTTGATTTTCCTGCCACTACTACTACAGTATTGTAACCAAAAATCAAATTCCCCTTATGTCCTGCAATATCTTTAACCACATCTTTGGTAAAAAGCAAGGCGAGCAATGTGCAGAAGAAATACATCAATTTCCAATCCCATACCCCATAATGAATCCAAACAGCAATTAAAGGCGCCATGGTTAATAAACTAGCTGATAGTTCTCTCACTATAGGTTTCTTTTGAAGTTTGTGAGAATAAAACCAACAGATTAAAATATAAAAAAAATAGAAAAAAAGAATCTTTTTACTCGCACAAAATGCAAACAATGAAGCCAAAACATTAAAAAGAACATAGCTATTGGCTAAAAATGTTGTACCAATTGCCCGTCCAACCAATGCTGATTTTGGTCTATTTACCAAGTCTTTATCCGAATCATAAAACGAATTAATTACAAACGCACCACATAGCGTAAAAATGGTTGACAACACCATTAAATGTAAGGTTTTGTCTAAAATAATTTGATGGAATGAATATTGAGGACCAAAAACAAACAAGGCCAAAAAATACTGACCCAAAACCATGAGCAATACGTTGTACCATCGAATGATACCTAGAAAATAAATAAATTTAATTATTTTTTTGTTGCCCATAAATGGCATACTTAAATCTTATAAATTACTTGTAATTTATGACCACTAAGCATTTTTTCAGCTTGCTCAAAATCTTGAGTAAAGCCCAAAACAAAACCACCACCACCACTTCCACAAAGTTTTAAGTAATAGGCATTTGTTTCTAGTCCTTTGCGCCAAATTTCCTCAAACTTTTGAGGAATCATAGGTTTGAAATTATCTAGGAAAAGAGAAGAAATTGCTTTTACATTTTCAAACAATGGTTTGTTTTCACCTTTTAAGAAGGACTTCACCGCGCCATCGTTGTATTTTTTTAATTGAGTTCTTACTAAATTTCTGAACCCTTCGTCTTTCAATTTTTGAAGGAAAATAGCAACCATTCCTTGCGTTTTTCCGGGACTACCAGAATCCATCAAGAAAATAGCACCTTTGGCTTCCATATTTTCAGTTGGCATTCCTACCGCGCCCAAATCGCCTTTTCCTTTGATTAAAATTGGTAAATTCAAATAGCAAATAAGAGGATCTAATCCAGAACTCTTACCATGAAAATAAGATTCTAGGGTAGATAAAATCACTTTCAAGTTAGCTAGATTATCGCCCTTCATTACCATGTCAGCCGGCACTTGATCTGTTGCATATTGATTGTATAAAGCAGCAACCAATGCACCAGAACTACCAACGCCAAATCCTTGAGGAATACTACTATTGAAATACAAACCGTTATTTAAATCGGTTTCAATTTTGTTAAAATCAAATTTGCATGGCAAATTGCCATTTGCATCCATTTCTTTCAAATGTGCAACAAACTTAGCAATGCTCACATTTGAAGATTTCTCCTCTTCATTAAATTGAGTAGAAAATTCGAACTTCCCTTTGAAAAAAGTGTACGGTATGCTTAATCCCATAGAATCTTCGATGATTCCATATTCACCGAACAATAAGATTTTGGCATAATACAATGACTCTTTTAACATTAGGCTATTTTTTGAGGTGTACCTCCAATATTACTACAAAGATACGTTCCATTTTTACAGTATACTAACAACTTATTGTCAATAAAGTTTAAAATTTCAGAATCGTATTGTTTATCATACAGTAGGTGCACATTTGCTCCGGCATCTAACGTAAACGCCAAAGGCAAATTTGTTGCTTCTCTAAATGCCCAAATCTCTTCCAAAATAGCCAATGTATTGGGTCTAATCAAGGTAAAATACGGAATAGATGACATCATCATGGAATGTAATTGGAGTGCTTCTGATTCTACCAATGCAATAAAATTAATTACATCACCACTTTGTAAATAGCTTGTAATCTTGCTTATATTCTTTTGTGCATTTGCAAATCGAGCAGCTGCATAAGGATGATTTTCCAACAAAGCATGTCCTTCTGTACTACTCACCTTCTTCTCTCCATCGTCAACAATTAAAACACAATCTTTCCAATTACTCAACGATGCATGAATTTCTTTTTCAAAAGGAACAGCAAATAGATCGCTACTTTTTTCAACGTCAGCGTGTTCACCCCAAACTGCTGGTTTGCCGTAAACACTGCGGCAAGCGCTACCAGAACCTAAGCGGGCAAAAAAGCTTGCTCGTTCGAAAAACTCTGCGCTTCCATTTTCATACTTCCCTTCCAAATCAGCAATACACATTGCCAAGGCCCCGAATCCAGCCGCCGAGCTCGCAATACCCGTTCCATGTGGGAAATTATTTACTGTATCAACAATAAAATTGTGCGTATTTACAAAATCGCTATACTGCGAAATCCGTTCTAAAAAAGCCTTGATTTTAGGTTCAAACGAAGGTTTAGGCTCTCCTTTTAAAGTAAAAATAAGTTTCGGACCTTCCTCTTGTGTTGCAATCATAGAAGTTTCTGCGAATAAATCGCTCAACGACCAACTGATACTTGCATTCGCCGGCAATTGCACTCCGCCATCTTTTTTCCCCCAATATTTGACCAAAGCAATATTGCTTGGACAACTGTATTTCACTTGCATCTGTTTGTTATTCATTAATTATAAAACTGTTCCAAGGGAAAATTCTAAAATTCTCAAATGCCCTAGGATATGCATCTAAAATTGTTTTATTTATCAACATCATATCTCCACCCCACGCACCTAACCATTTACACAAACCTTTGTTCACTGGTTTTATTCCAAGAATATCATACGTTGTAGGAAGCATTAATGCCTTAGACAAAAGCATTTGATACATCTCCAAACTCGATTCTAATTCCATGATATTCGACGCAATTCTGGTTTGCGAAATGATTTTATCGAATTGTGCAGTATAAAATTCATCTTCGGCAATGTCATTTAATTCATCCTGTACAGATGATAAACTATTTCTTGAATCTATTTTTTGGCCATAAAATACCAAATACCAATCTTTGGTAAAATACTCCTCTAATCGCCAATATTTCCAATTAGAATCGTCCGCGGTTAAACAATAGACCATGGGTTTTTGCAACTGGGCAATTGCAACATCGTATCCACTTCCGCCAAAAATCTCAAATTGTATGTTCATCGGATCTAGATGTAGAAAATCTGCAAAAAGCTTAACCAAGGTACTACTACTTCCCAAGCCCCATACCCTTTCAAATTCTAATTGCGTTTCAATTCTCCAAGATTTTCCTGTTTGCCAAAATTCAGTATTGGCCATTTTTAAAATCCCAACCAGCCTATCTACTTGAATATTTTCAACTTGGGCAGGATCTAATATTTCGAAATTTGGCAAAAGGATTTTCGTTTGAAACCATACATTGCCATACAAGTCCTTTGCTTCAAAAAGGATAAAATCTGGCATATCTTCGGGAGTTTCAAAATCCCAAACATGCATCCATTGTCCAAGTTTCGTTGGCAATGCTATGCAATCAAATCCGTTCATCACCAGGTATTCACCGGTGAGCATTACTTTTCCAGTTGCGAAATAAGACCGCATTACTTTTTATTTGTAACCAATGAATCAGCCGAAATACCCCTTATTTTACAAAATATTTCAACCGCATTACTAAAACTTACAACTTTGTCTTTGAAATAATTCACTATCTCAATTTTCTCAGCATCAGTAGCTTCGAGTTGATTCAAAATATTTAACAAGTGCATTTTCATATGCCCTTTTTGAATACCACTGGTAATCAAAGACCGCACCGCACTAAAATTTTGAGCCAAACCAGCAACTGCAACTATTTCCATCAATCCCGAAGCATTTGGATAACCCAGAAGTTCATGGGCAAACTTCACCATAGGATGTAAACTTGTAATACCACCAACCGTACCAATTGACAACGGTATTTCAATCCAAAATTTAAAAATTCCGTCTTTTGCAGAAGCATGGGTTAAGCTGGTATAACGGCCATTTCTTGCAGCGTAAGCATGCGCACAAGCTTCAGTGGCACGAAAATCGTTTCCGGTTGCAATAATTACAGCATCAATTCCATTCATGATACCTTTGTTATGAGTTACAGCCCGGTAAGGCTCAATAGAGGCGATTCTTATGGCCCTGCAGAATTTATCAGCAAACTCTTGATTGCCAATTCCACTTCCCTCATTAATTTCTTCTATTGAACAACTAACTTCCGCTCTAACTAAGCACTCAGGAGTGAAATTACTCAAAATACTCATTACAATTGTCACATCTGGTTGACCATCAGCTTCGCATTCATCAACCAACTGCTTCCAAGTTTTGGCAATCTCTTCTAGACAACTATTAATGAAATTTGCACCCATACTGTCGCGGGTATCAAACTTCACTTCAATTTGAAAATATCCTGGTTCGAATTCAGTTTTATCCAATAACGAAATTTCTTGAATGCCACCCCCACGAATTCTCATGTTTTTGGTAATGTCATCGGTGTGGGCATAAAACAAATGCTTATTGCTCTCAAACAATTCTGTCAACCATTCCAAGTCTGTTCCCTCCCATAAAAAGTGAACATGACCCACTTTTACCATTCCAATAACCTCAGTTGTAAAGCCACCACGCTCTAACCAAAAATTAGCCGACTTAGATGCAGCAGCCACAACGCTACTTTCTTCAATAGCCATTGGAATTGCATACATCTTGTTATTGATTAAGAAATTAGGAGCAACACCAAATGGCATGTAAAAATTACTAATGGTATTTTCAATAAATTCATCATGTAATTTTTGCACTTCAGGTTGTACATGCCAATATCCCTCAATCATTTGACGAGATTCATTTGGTTGATTGGTATAATTTTGAATAAGCCATTCAATTTTGGCTTCTTTTGTATATTTACTAAATCCTTTAATTGGTTCGTTTTTCATCATTTTTTTAATGTAAGGTACGTTTGAGCCATTTCAAGTCCTTGAACTTGACTTTCAACAAATGCCAATAATTCTTGTTCTCCTTGCATTGCATATTTTAAAAACAGCGAAGCATGGGCATATAAAGTTTTGTGAGGTATTGATTTTAAGAAATAATAGCCATCTAAAAAATTATTAATTCCACCTGAAACAATAACAGATTTGGCTTTGATTTCACCTGGATTTTGATTTAAACTATCTCTCAGCCATTCCGACATTTCCAATGCCGTATGTCCAATGTGCGTTGCGCTTTCCCAAGACTCCTTGCGAACATCGGTTCTACGCAAACTCTCTAGTACACTGAAATTTGTCCCTCCAAATGCCCCAAAATCAACCGCTTCTAAAGGCAATTTCATTAATTCATTGAGGGAATTGGGTCCGAATCCTTGACCAACTTCTTTCACCATAATGGGAAAATGAAATTTCTCTAGCACTCTTTTTATTGTATCTATTGGGGGAAATTGAAACTTATCGCCTTCTGGTTGAAACCATTCTTGCAATGGATTCACGTGAATGATGAGACCATCGGCTTCTAACAAATCAACCAATTCCGAAATTCTATTCTCTTGTTTTGATGTAAACAATTCTTCAATTTGGGCGATACCCAAGTTGGCGTAAAGAGGTTGATTTCCAATATACTTACGAACTGCAAAATCTTTTGCGTTGGATGCATCCACCAAAACGGGTCTACAAGAACCTAAACCCATACCCAAACCAAATTCTTTACAAGCAATTGCCAAGTTTTTATTGATATCTCCTGCCAACTCTGCGCCACCTGTCATGCTGCTTATCCAAAGAGGAAAACGCATAATTTTACCAGCCATTTGCATGGGCGGAATACATCCGGAAACTGGAGAGGCAGAAAATAAGGGTTCGTAATAAAAACGCGAATCTTGTTCAGATAACTGCGATTGAAAGGCCAATTGAATATGGTCTAATTTGCGAGTGTGTAACGATTGGTCTGACAAAGTTTTACAAAATTAACAAAAAATAAGGATGGATTGTTTTTGATTTTGACCAAATCCTACAATTTTTCGTTGCTTTTGTGCCTATTGGCGTCGCGAATTGTCTTTTTTTGTATGTTTTTTTCTATTGCTTCCGTTAAATTTACGCCTGTTTGATTGGCCAAACAAATCAACACCCACAATACATCTGCCATTTCATCAGCCATATCATGATTTAGTTCATTTTCTTTAAACGATTGATCGCCATATTTACGGGCCATAATTCTAGCCAACTCACCCACTTCTTCTGTCAAAATGGCCAAATTGGTCAGTTCTGAAAAATAACGTACCCCAACAGTGTTGATCCATTGATCCACCTCACTTTGAAGCTCAGAAATGGTAATATCTTTCATTGGGCAAGTTAAAATGGAGATACAAATTCAGAGAAAGTAGGCAAGCCAATATCTTTTGCAGAAAGTACCGGATTTTCAATATTCCAAGGAATATTTAATTCCGGAGAATTCCATAAAACACCACCTTCAACCTCAGGATGATAATAATCGGTACATTTATAAGTAAATATTGTATTGTCTTCCAAAGTTAAAAAACCGTGTGCAAACCCAGGAGGAATATACAACATGTTAAAGTTCTTTTCTGTCAATTCAACGCAAACAAATTCACCATAGGTATCGGACTCTTTTCTAATGTCAAGTGCCACATCTAAAACAGCACCTTTAATTACCCTAACAAACTTTCCTTGTGAAAATGGAGGCGCTTGAAAATGTAATCCACGCAAAATTCCTTTCTGAGATAAGCTCTGATTGTCTTGTACAAAATTGGTTTCTACTCCATTGTCCTTCAACACATCTTCCCTAAAACTTTCAAAAAAGTGTCCTCTGTGGTCTTCAAATACCTTTGGTTTAATCAAATAAAGTCCTGATAATAACGATTCAATTTGCATTTTTATAATAAAGTGCGTAAAATTACGTTAATTTGTCAACTGAATCACACAAAACTTAAAACTATTTACTATGCAAAACCAACAAGATGGCAACAATAAATCAATATTGTATGCAATTATCGTTATCCTATTGTTATTCAATTTGGGATTATTTTACTTATGGCAAAAAGGAAACTCCACAAGAGATGCCTTAACCTCAGAAAACTCAACACTTGCTGGTACAATAAAACATAAAGAAAATTTATTGGCCGCAGCAGATGCTATGATTGCACAATATAAAACAGATAGTTTGGCAATGTCATCTGCGAATAAAAAGATTTCTACTGAACTTGCCGAAAAGGGAAATGAAATTGCCCGTTTGGCATTTCAATTGCGCCAAGCAAACTCTAGCAGCAATAAAAACCAACAGTTGATCAATGAATTGACAAAAAAATTAGCGGTAATGGGCGATCGATTGGCTCAACTTGAAAAAGAAAATGTTGAGTTAAAAGAGAAAAATGCAACCTTAGCCACAGCAAATGATCAATTAACCAATGAAAACACCGTATTATCAAAAGAAGGTCGCAGATTAAAAAACTTGGCAGCTAGAATTCAAAGTAGTGAAATCAGAATTGAAACATTGAAAAAACAATGGATCACACGAAAAGAAACAAATACAAACAGAGCAAAAGATGTTGAAGCTTTAAGAATTAGTTTCAATCTTGCCGAGAATAAAGTAGCTGAAGCAGGTGAAAGAAACATCTTCATTAAAATTACTGGTCCAGAAGGTGTTACCCTTAGCCATGATGGTGAAGGTGGAATTGCAGAATTGTTAGACGGAAAATCTACCAAATATTCATACAAAACCACTGTTGTTTTTGAAAAAGACAGCAAACAAGTTCCAGCAACGGTTTGGAAACCCTCAAACAAATTAACCAAAGGCAAATATTCAATTGAATTATTTACAGAAGGTTATTTAATGGGATCTAGTGTAATTGATTTGAAATAATCTATTAACTCCTAAACATATTAAAAAGCGCAGGAAACTGCGCTTTTTTTATGCAAAAAAACGGGAAGATTTCTCCTCCCGCATTTTAACTACTATAAAAAATCAACTACTATTTTTTCTTGTTTTCTGGCTTAACTTGAGGTTTTTCTGGTTTCTCCGGTGCATCTAGGTTGTTGTCCTTTAAACGTTTCTTAGCATCAGCCAGGATGGCTTTATCGCTAAAGTTCTCAATGATTGTATTCCATGTAACCTTCGCATTGAATAGGTCGCCTTCTTTGGCAAATGCATCACCCAATAATAACAATGATTTTCCAACCCATAAATCATAGGCGTTGAATACGTCAAGAACAGCATAGCAAGCCTCTTTGCAGGCTTCAGTGCTATCTATCGTTAACAACAATTCTGCTTCCAAATATTTCGCTTCAGCACCAAATCGGTTGGTATTGTTTGTATATAAATCTTTCAACGATGCGAAAGCCTTTGTTCTATCACCGCTGGCAATATCAGATTTCGCCAAAATCATCTTAGATTCAAATTTCATATCCTCATCAGATGAATTGTCTTCCATTACCTTGGCAGCAACCTTTTTTAATCCCTCCGTATTATTAGACTTTGAATAACAGTACATCAAAGATTTCCATGCTCTGCGCTGAATGTCTTTTGATTTTGTAATTTGTTCTAGTATTTCTACATACGGTAAAATTTCTTCACAAGTCGCATTATTTCCATAGATTCTCAAAACAGACAATGTAGCATCTTCTTTATATTCTACTGTGTTTGCCTTTGAAACATATTGGTATCCATCAATTGCTTTCTGAGGTTGCTTGAGTGTTTCATATGCCATTGATTTATAGTAATGTGCAGCAATTACAAAATTACCTGCAGGCATTTCTTGTAAATAACTTTCAAAACTTTTAACTGACAATGCAAAATCTTCACGGTCGTAAGCGTTCATTGCAGTTTCATACATCAAACTATCTTCCTCCATTTTTGAAATACCAATTCTGCTAGAAGCCCATTTGATATAATCTTTGGCTCTTCCGGCATCGGTATAAATGGTTCTTACCATTTCAGCCGCAGATTTCGCTTCGTTTGTACCTTGGAATTTGTCATACAAACTGGTATAAGCGCCCACAGATTGATCAATTTTCTTTTCGTTGTAATAAATCTTTCCAAGGGTAGAGTAAGCCCTCGATGTTAAAGCGTTACCAGGGAATTCATTTAATATTTTATTGTAATAAACCTCCGCTTCACTAAAACGCTTCGTTAGCATATATTCAGTGGCAATATCATTATACGCATCGATTGTAAATCGCGATTTTGGGAAAGCTTGATTTAATCGCTTTAAAGACCCTACTTTTTCATCTGACTTAGACAATAGGCCATAAATAATTCCACTCTGGTAAAGGGCATAATCTGCATCGGCTCCATTCTTACCTGAAACATATGCATATGCTTTTACAGAACTTTCTAAGTTCCTTGTCATGATGTAGCAATCACCTAACCTCAAGTATGCATCATGCACCAAACGTTCATCATAACGCAACCCCGACACCTTGTTTGTAAACTCAGAGAAATACGTTGCTGCGTCATTATAGTTCTTCTTAGAAAACTGAATATAACCCAAACTGTAATAGGCATAAGGAAATACATCAATTTTATTAGATTGAGACATATCTAAGAAATCTTTAAACGCGGTCATCGCAAGATCTCCATTTCCACTTTGCCAAATGGATTCGGCTTTCCAATATCCAGCCTCAGCAGAAAAAGATTTGTTCGCTTGCTTTTTGATACATTTATCAAATAAATTGATAGCCGCATCCCAGTTTCTACTTTTATAAAGTTCCATTCCACGTGCCAAAGTTACCTTTTGATATATTTCTTCCGTTTGTGGATCTAAGTCATCAATTCCCTCTAAGATGGCTACCGCTTCTCTGTATTTATCGGTATTTAGCAACAAGCGTGCTTTTAGTTTGGAAGCTTCTTTTGCATTTGCTGTTTTAGGGAAAAGTTTCATGTATTTATCCAAAAGCGTAGTACTATTGGACTCACCCAACTGTACTGCAATTTTGGCTTGGGTAAACAAAGATATTTCTGCAATTTCCTCATTAAAACCTGTACGCCAAACCTCAGAATACGCATTCATCGCTTCTCTGAAATTTTTCAACTTTAACAATGAATTACCCAATTCGAAACTCGCAATTTGCGCCAAACTGTCGTTATTTTTTGCAACCAATCTGAACCAAGGTAAACTCGAATTATAATCACCCGTTTTGGCAAATGCATATCCTATTTCAAATTGTTCTTGTGCCTTCATGCTTTCTGGTGACATACCAGAACGGGCAAAAGAAATTGAAGCATTTTCAAAATTCTTCTTTCTAAAATAACATTTCCCTTTTAACCATTCAATCTCTTTCAAAGCAACTTTGCTGCTCGACAGTTGATTTAACTCAGAAATAGCTTCGTCGTATTTTGAAAGTTGGTAATAAACTTGAGCAATATAAAACCTTACTTTTTCAAACTTTTTATCTTTGATTGATTGAAATGCCAACAAGGCATTTTCATAATCTTTTTCCATCAAACAAGCATACCCATAGTAATATTTGCTTAACGTTTGATATTCACCACCATGTTTCGAAACAGGTTCTAACTCTTGTTTTGCTTCTTTGAATTTCTTGGTAAAAACGCAACAAAATCCTTTTCTAAACTGAAATTGATCGCGAATATCCAAGCTCACCCCACCAAAATCAACACTGTGATAATAACTCAAAGCAGTTGAATATTTTTCCTTCCTGTAATAAAAATCTCCCAATGCCATGTTGGCTAGTGAAGATTTTACGGAGTTGGGATTTTGATTCAAAAAACTCACAACCGAAGCAACGGCATCGTCGTGCTCTGCTTTCAATTTCGACATTGCATAGTAGAAAGATGCATCGGTGTTGATTAATGCAGGATTGCTATTTCTAAAATATTCATCAAATTGAGAGATAGCAGCATTGTATCGCCCTTCCTCATACAATTCAACTCCCCTATCAAAATAAATTTGAGGATATTGATTAACAGCATGTTGCTGTGCGTTCAAATATGAACACATTAACAATAGAATGAAAAACAGAGATTTTCTCATGATTTCAAAAGTAAGCGCAAGGCAAGAATAAACTTTTTGCACTTCTTCACACAAATCCAAGTGCGCTAAAAAGTGTACAGTGAATTAGTTGATTTGTAATTGCAACATATTTGCCATCTTAATGGCATTTTCATTATTGTTGAAAAGCTGACCCAACAATTCAATTCGTTTTGCTTTTTCGTTCTCGGAAAAATCCTGCGTAAAGCAATCTTCTATCATTGAAGCAAATTCAATTGGGATATCTGAAATATGGCACAACCCTTCAACCTGAGTTTCGTCAACCATGGCCGTATTTGCAACAACAAATCTACCACGGTAAAGTGAATTCAGCAATTTCAATTTGATTCCCGTAGATTGAAATGTAACCATGGCATTTACCTGAGCACTTTCAATTAACTCCAAAATTTCTTCAGTAGATATATTTGCCCGAAGCGAAATATGATTATGCTTGGAAATGGCTTTGACTAATTTTTTTGAGGGATTAGATCCCGATACAATACATGGACGATTAATCAATGGAAAAACCTCTTCTACCAAATAAATTGCAGCACGGTTATTCTCTGGAACTGATAAATTTCCGTGATACAAAACAAATTCTCCTTTCCCCAATCTTGAAACGACATCTGTATTTGCATGAAATGCAGGAATATATGTTGTGTTTCCATAGGTTCGATTTAAATAATTGGTTTCGGCAGGCGAAATACCGGCAATTCCATTTGCTTTATGCAAAACACTTTCATACGTCCCTAATCGCTTTGCCTCCATCCTAAAGAATAACTTTTTTAAAATATTATCTTCAGCCTGCTCCAATGCAGCATAGTAATTATGTTCAACATTGTGTGCCCTAACCACCCTAATCCTGTCTATTAGCAACGGATGATTTAAGTAATACGTTGTATGAAGTCCCTCAAATAAAATAGGAGAATTATCCAACAACAAATTTTGAAACAATTCCTCGTTTTTTCGGGTTTTAACGATGTATGGCAACTTACCAATAAATGGATTTTTATACCTTTTTCTAGAATAATAAATAGTTTTAAAAGTAACTTTTTCTAAGTCGGGCGCCTTTTCTTTGCCATCGTACAAAAACACATGGAGCGTTACCGAAATTCCTAATTTCTGCAAATGCACCAACTTAAAATACATGTCAGTTGAACCTCCGTAATTTGGTGGGAATGGCAAATCAAAAGCCACAACATGAACGTGTTTGAATTTCATATCTTCCATTAAAAGTAAATGTCTATTAACCTTTGTGATTCCATTTCCCAATTCCAAACTTGTTTGGCCAATTGACATTGTTCTTTTAACGAATCGTAAGTAATTTTATTGGAATATAAATTATCTAAATTTTCCCTAATTTCATTTACATTGTATGGGGTTGGCAATCCTACTTTGAAATCTGCCAATAATTTCTTATATTCAGGAAAGTCGTTCACCAACGAAGGCAATTCTGCAGCCACATAGTCAAAAAACTTATTATTCAATGAATAATAATAACTTAGACCTAAGTTTTCGCTCACATTGTATCCTACAAAAGCTCTTTTTGTTATTGAGGGAAGTTTTGAAGGCACTACAAATCCAACAAAATGGACCTGATTTTCTAACTTTAATTCCATGGTTTTTCTCTTTAACATAAAACTTAAATCGCCTTCTCCAACAATAACCAAATGATAGTTTGTTTCAACCAACACATCCAACAAAATTTCTAATCCCCTGCCCTCGTTTAATGCCCCCTGATATAAAATAAAAGGTTCATTGGGTAATTTGATATCGTAAGAATGCGTAATTTCAGAAATAATTGGCATATTCCTGACTACAGAAACTTGTTTGTTGTATTTGTTTTGAAACCAGTCGGCAATTGCGCCGCCCACCGTGTAAACCTTGTTCGTATGTTTGAATGTTAATTGCTCAACCCACATCCAAAATTTTTGAACTTTAGGCCTATTGATCACCTCCGGAACATATGGAAACATTTCATGGGCATCATAAAAATGTGTTTTATGTTTCAATTTCGTAACCGCCAACCCTGGCAAAACCGTATCCAAATCAATAGAACACAATTTATCAAATGATTGGAAGAGTAGAAAAAAAAACAAACGAATATTGAATTCAGCATAAAACAATTTCCCAGTCTGAAAAAAGCATTTCAATCTTTTTTGTTGGTAAGGCTTATCAGTCAATGCAATAGAATCCTGTCTAGAACGACCAATGAGCCAAACATCGGCTCCGGCATCGGCCAACGTTGAACAAATTCTATTCATTCGTTGGTCGTAGTTTAAATCGTTTGTTACAGTAAAAAGAATTTTCAAGCGCTCAAAAATAATAGATTATTTTCCGTTTTACCTACTTTCTTTCTATCAATGAGTTCATTCAATACTGCAAAGTAATCGTCTTTAAATTGATGTGGAACATTCAAAGAAAAATCATCTAATGATATTTCAGTTGCAAGCAATTGAAATATTTGGTTTTGAATGGATAAAACGGTAGGCTTCAACTGGTATTTTTTACAATTATCGCATTGACCGCAAGGTTCATTTTGGATTTTTGTAAAGTGTTCAATCCAAAAAACGGACCTGCAATCTTTTAATGTGCTGTATTTTTCCATTTTTTGCACCGCGTTCATTCTTCTGGCTTTCAATTCCTGAATAACCGACATTTTAAATGAGGGATACATAGAACGGTCTTCCAAAAGGGTTACCAATGGATCTTCAGTTCTTGGCAAATATTCAATCATTTTTGATTTGTGCAATTGGGTAAGCCACTGAATGATTTGGGTTTCGGTGGCCCTCACCCTTTTTGCCAATTGAACCTCATAAACAATTGCATGCGAATCAAATATCCCTCCAAATGATCTCAAAAGAACATCTATAATAGGTTCGTAAACTGGGTAACGAAGTTTAAAGTCGTAAACCGATTGGAAATCGTAAATAAATTTTACCCTTGAAGGCGTTTTTACACCTTCGCTCAGTTGCCATTGTCCCATTGACTCAATTGCTTTTGCTGCATAATAAAGTTCGAACATTGGGATTTTATAATTGTCGGCAATTTTCTGAAAGTCTACAGGATAAGATACTTGATACCCATAACCCGGAGCAATTCCAACAGAATTCATGATTGCATGGTATGCCCTGTTACAGGCTTGTTCTGAGGGATGTTGGTTTTCAACATGCTTAAATAATTGGTTCCAATCTTGATGTTGGTGCAGCATAACACAATAGCTCAATTTGCCATCACGGCCTGCCCTACCTGCTTCTTGGTAATAATCTTCAGGTGTTGCAGACGGCATCATGTGATACACATAACGAACGTCGGGCTTATCCACTCCCATACCGAATGCATTGGTACAAACCATCACACGAACCTTATTTTGAATCCAATCTTGCTGTCGCTTAGACCGTGTAACTGAATCCAAACCACCATGGTAAAAATGCGCCGAAATATTATTTTTTACTAAAAATCTAGCTATTTCTTGGACTTCCCTTCTTGTATTTGAAAACACGATGCTACAACCTTGCGATTTTTGCAGAGAATTTAACAAGACGCCACTTTTATTTTCCGTTTCAATGGCATAAAAAACAAGGTTATTTCTATCAAAAGAACCTTGGTGAATTTGTACATTCCTTAATGCCAATCCTTGAATAACATCGTCTTGAATCCATTGGGGAGCACTTGCTGTAAAAGCACAAATAGGAACTTTGGGAATGAATTTTCTAACTTGGGAAATCTTGAGAAACGAAGGGCGAAAATCTTTCCCCCACATAGAAACGCAATGTGCTTCATCAACCACAAGTAATTTGATTGGTAAATTCTCTAAATACCCTTCGAAATTTTTGGAAGTTAATCTTTCAGGCGAAACATATAACAATTGGTAATGCCCTTTTAAGGCATTTTCCATAATGAGTTTTATTTCCGACCAAGTTTGTCCGCTGTGAATATATATGGCCGAAACTCCCTTGTCTTTGAGTCCATCAACTTGATCCTTCATGAGTGCAATTAAAGGAGAAACCACAAGGGTTAGTCCTCCTAATATCAAAGCAGGAACCTGAAAACAGATACTTTTACCACCGCCTGTTGGCAACAATGCCAATACATCTTGCTGGTTCAAAATAGCGTGAATAATTTCTATTTGACCCGGCCGAAATTGATTGTATTTCCAATATTTGAGCAATACTTGCTCAGGCGTTGCAGGCATTTTTAAGGAATCTGTACTTTTAATCGTTCAATGTGCGATAATAAATTTTTGATAAACTGATTTCTGGTTTTTTCGGAAATCTGACTCACCTTATCACTTTTGGAAATCAAATTATGCAGCCATGCATCGGTTTGTCGGTTAAAATAATCATTCTTGGTTTGAATAAAATTAAATGTATTGTATCCCAAATAACTCGCACTTTTATTGTCTGATTTCAAGTACACACAATTATTGCCTATCATTAAATCACAAACGTAAAGGGTATAATCCATTTCTGAATACTCTTTGGTAATAGGATTGTATTTTTTTCCTACTTCGGCTTGTTTTTTTACCATTTCAATAAGTTGAATCAATTCATTCAAAATATTCACATATGTATCTTGGCTTTTAAAAAACCCTGCAGCCCAATAAAATTGTATTTGTTTTAATGTACTTTTTAAGGTGTCCTCATGCCATATTTCTGTAGAAGAAACTTTCATAAAAGATTCTCTTACCTTTGAGGTTTCAGCAGCCCATTCAGCAGGAACGGCAACATCTTCAACAGATAATCCTTGAAAAGCAGGAGAATTTAAAGTCGATTTATTCCAATAACACATTTTAAACCTTGCCAACTCTGGAAAAAAGAAATTATAAAAAACGGGTAGATCTTCTGCTGCGTATGTAACTGATCCATTCTGTGAATTTCGCAACCAGTCTAAATCTGCATGTAAGATTCTCAAATAATTCTTGAATGAATCTACATTATCAGTTAAATTGTTCGCTCTAAAAGTTACCATATTGGTATGAGAGGCGATTAAATTTGCAATTGAAATATTGAATTGTTCAGCAATTTGCAAAGATTCTTCAAGTGAAAAATCAGTTTCACAACGCAATCTACGGTAAATACTATCTAAGCTCATTGACATTCTGCTGCTCAATTCTTCAGCCAAATTGATATGAGCAGGTACTGAATTTTTCAATAATTCAACAAATGCCATTTGAAATTTTCTTTCTGTCATAATTATTTTTTGCGTTAATCCGTAATTGTTAATTCATTTTTAAGGAAATTCAATACTGAAAAAGGACTTTTTCTTGAAATTGATGATTCCAACAACAAAAATGCTATAATTTCCCTTTGAAACAAGGTTTTTTTTGATTTTTTACTTTTTTCAATTAAAAACAGATTTGCAAAACTCCAATAAATTTATGAAATTTGTTTTATAAACTAAACAAAAAATATGAAAAAAATCATTTTTAATTCTTTATTATTATTCGCGTTTTTGCTGTTAAATAATAACAATTTAAAAGCCCAAACAGCTGAAACTGGGAAGCCAAGTATTGCCGTTGTAGACTTCGACAGCCGCGCGCATCAAATGAACCAGCAGCAAGTTATTCAATACCTAATCAATGAGTTAATCCGTATAGGCCAGTATGAAGTAATGGACAAATACGACATTGAATATTTAGCAAAAAGAGATACATTAAAATTGAATGGCTGTTTTTCTAAAATTTGTTTGCAAGACATTGGAAAAAGATTAAAAGTAGACAAAATGATTACCGGTTCTATTTCAGAATTGGGTAACAATATTGCTGTAACTTTTAGATTACTTGATGTAAACAAAGGTGTATTTGAAAAAATGAAAACCAGAGAGTTTTTGTTAATTCAAGGCAACGACTTTCAAATGATCCGTATTGTGTTGAATGAATTGTTTGATCAACCAAACGACAAAGAAATAGTTGACAAATTAACAAAAGTATCTGAATTGGATAATTCAATAAACAATCCTTATGAATTGCGTTTGCAAAATGACGGTCCTAGAATGGGTGGTGTGTTTTTAACCGGTGTGGGTGCCTCTGTTTTAAAAGCACCTGAAGATAAAGGTGGTTATGCTGGTGGTTACGGTTCAGTTGCTGCCATGTTCCAATTTGGTTACCAGTTTGAAAAACAATATTTGAACGAAGGTGACTTCCAAGCTTTGTTTGAGTTCGTACCAATGGTTACAGGGTTAGACCAAGGAAGATTCATTCCAAGTATCAACTTTTTAAATGGAATTAGAAACAATACAACCGGTTGGGAATTTGCATTTGGTCCAAATTTTTCAGTTGGTAGTTACAGGGATGGTTATTTAGACAAAGACAACAATTTTATAGTTGATAACGTACTAAAGAATCCAAATGGATCAAATAAATTTGGTTCTTTAAAAGAAGAAGCAACTTCCGTTGGTGCCGACATTATAAACCGTCCTGACAGCCGTGGTGATGTAACCATCACTACCGGATTTTTATTTGCTGCGGGTAAAACTTTCCGTTCAGGAAAATTAAATTTACCAATCAACATATTCTGCATGCCAAGTACGCATGGTTTGCGTTGGGGATTATCTGTAGGTTGGAATGGAAAAGACCGCAGAACATTGCGTCAAGACTAATACAAATAAAGCAATATAAAAAAAGGCTGTTTCAAATGAAACAGCCTTTTTTGTTTCTGAAAATTTTAATGGGAGAATTTAATTTGCAAGTTGACCATCTTTCAGAACAATTTGGCGGTCGGCCATTTGCGCTAGTTCTGGATTGTGGGTTACGATGATAAATGTTAGGTTAAAATCGTCCCTCATTTTGAAAAATAATTCGTGAATGAATTTTGCATTTTTCGAATCTAAATTCCCGCTTGGTTCATCGGCAAGAATTACTTTGGGATTCATAATTAGCGCCCTTGCAATTGCAACACGTTGTTGCTCTCCGCCCGACAATTGAGATGGCTTATGCTCTAAGCGTTCGCCAAGTCCTAGATAAGTCAGTATTCGAATTGCCTCCGTTTTTGCTTCGCTCATTGATTTCTTTGCAATCAGCATCGGAACTATTACATTTTCAATGGCTGAAAATTCAGGGATTAATTGATGAAACTGAAATACAAAACCTATATTTTGATTTCTAAAATCGGCAAGTTGATTTCCTTTGAGGGAAGAGATATTTTTTTCTTCGAAAAATATTTCGCCCGAAGATGGGGCGTCTAAAGTTCCCAACAAATGTAACAAAGTACTTTTCCCTGCGCCGCTTTCGCCAGTAATACAAACAATTTCTTTGGCCTGAATTTCAAGGTCAATACCCTTTAAAACGGCAAGTTGATTGTAATTTTTTTGAAGATTCTTACAGGAAATCACGATGTTTTAGTAAAATGTTGATGGAATGGGCTCAAAGTTAGTTATTTTTGCAACCGAAATAGCAAAATATCTGGAAAAGATCTTATGAACATACATGAATATCAAGCAAAAGAAATCCTAAAAAAATACGGTGTTGCCGTACAAAACGGATTTGTTGCAGAAACTCCTGCGGAAGCAAAAGCAGCTGCAGAGCGTGTAAAAACTGAATTCGACAGCGGTTGGTGTGTGGTGAAAGCCCAAATCCATGCTGGTGGAAGAGGAAAAGGTAAAATTCAAGGCTCAGAACAACGTGGAGTACAAGTGGCAAAATCAGCAGATCAAGCAGCTGAAATTGCACAAAAC
>CANFLS010000019.1 GCA_947447955.1 Flavobacteriales bacterium
TAAACAAAATCAAAACGCGGTTGGTAATTGTTGCCAGCATAATTTTTGTCGGCGCCCATTTTGATTTTTTTAGCCAAATCATATTTTTCAGCTTGATAAGCCTTCACCATTGAATCGTAAAAATTGGTAATTTCTTTACTTGTAGAATATTTATCGGTATTTTCAATAGCTGCAGCTTGATTCGGATTATCTAGTAATTTCCTGTAAATACTTTGGGGGAATTTAGTTTCAAGTTCAGCCCTCAATCGCTCAGCCTCAGCTACATTATCAACCAATCGATTTAATTTTACCAATTCGTAAAGCGTTTGGGCATGATATTCGGTTTTCGGATAGCGATTTAATAGGAGATTGTAATAATAGATGGCTTGGTTGAAATCTTGTAATCTATTTTGATAAATTTCGGCCGTTTTAAAAATAGCAACTTCCGTTTCTTTTGATTTCTCTTCTTGAGATGAGGGACTTAATGGCAATTGCGCATAAAATCGTTTTTCTTCTTTGGGTACGTCTGCGAATAAAGTAGAATCTATGGCTTCTGTTTTTTTAGCAGATCCAGTTGTGGTTGTTGTATCGTTTGAATTATTTACAATTGCGGATTGTTTTCTTGATGAATATCTCCAAAAATCTTTATTGTCTCTTTTTCCCCAATTTTTAACGAAATCATCTTCTCCTTTTTTTCTATTCAGCATATTGTAGAAAGGGAATGAGCTATTTGATCCGTTTGCCATACCGTTGTTCATGTCAGGATTGCCTGGAAGTTGATTCATGTTTCCTGGCGGTTTAGGTTGAGGAAGCTTGGCACGGGCTTCTTCACTTTTTTCTCTTTGAATGGCTTCCTTGATTTTTGATTTGCGCCAATCTTTGTCGTTTACCATCCTCACCAATGAGTCGTTGGATTTTATTTTGATTAAATTCTTCAACAAATCTCCAAATATTTCATTTTTGGCAACAATGGCATCAAAGTCTGGATGTTTTTCGTCTAATGATTGGTTTGCCGAATCGTAGTAAACTCCCGCCAATTCATAAAGTTTTTGGTTATAATAGATATCCCCAATACTTAAAAAAGAGGTTGTTTTTTGGGCCTGATCTTGTTTTGAATGGATGGTAGAAATTTTGAATTTCTCAATGGCTTGGTTTGTGCGTTTTGCATTGAGTTCATTTTTACCGAGACGATAATATATTTGGCCCGTGTATTCTATATTTTTATCGTCTTTTAACATTGACAATAAAATCTGGTTGGCTTTGTAATAGTTTTTTTGTTTAACAGAAAGCAATTCAACACGTGAAATTTGGGCGTTAAATGCAATTTCGTAAGGAGGGTTAAATCTATAAATTTTGCTGTAATACTTTTCTGCAATTTCGTATTCTTCAATTGATTGAAACGCTTGTCCTAAGGCAAAGAACGTGCGGTATTTATCCATCCTATCATGGATAAAGGGCAGTGCTTTCAGCAATAATTCCGAAGATTGTTTGAATTTCTTTTGTTTGTGATAAATATTGGCAAGGGTAAATTGAGCTTGAGGCAAAAGTTTTTTAGGTAAATCTTTGTTTGCCAAAATAGACTGTGTGGCTGCTTCAGCTTCAATTATTTTCCCATTCAATAGTAAACCTTTAACCATCCAAAGTTTACTTGTGAATTGAATTTCAGGATCTTTATATTGGGTTGAAACAATATCGAAGATTTCTAGAGCTGCATTTACGTCGCCTTTGAACAAGTAAGCTTTTCCAATGAGCAGGTATGCATCGTCTACCCATTTACTTTTTGGATGACGGTCAATCATGGTAGAAGCGCGTTTGATAACATCATCCATGCTGCTCTGATTTCCTTTTAATGCATCTACGGTGCCATAATTGAAAAGTTCAATTGGTTTGCGGAAATCTTCTTTATATGCTTCTCTGCTAAGATCAACGGTTTCTAACCATTTCTGTTCAGCATTAAAATATGTATTGTAATGGGCAAGTGTATTATGCCATTGTTTGTAGAACCAGCTTTTTTCATTGCGGCACGACCATAGACTCAAGCAAAGCAATATGCAAACGCCACGTCCTAACAATTTTTCCTTGCTCTGAATCATTGTGAATTGATATAAAAACGATATTTTCGTATTTTTATTCCTCAAATTAACAAAATATTCTTTCAATATGGTTAAAAGAAGTCGCAAAATTATCTCAAATCTTCGGAATAAGTATCGTTTTGTATTAATAAATGATACTTCGTTCGCAGAAGTGTTTTCGGTAAGGCTAACACCATTGAACATTTTGATCATTATAAGTTCCTTGTTGTTGGTTTTTGCATTCTTGTTATATTTACTATTTGCATTCACAGCCATGAGGCATTTAATTCCCTCAAAAATCAGTGCTGCAGACAAACAAGAGCTGATTGAATTGAATCAAGAAATAGAAAACTTAAAGCGTCATATTGATGTAACGAATCAAAAGTCGCAGGTAATACAGAATTTATTGAATGGAAACGAGGCAATGTATGATTCAACCTCCGTGCGTCCCTCAAAAATAGAAAAAGCCGAAAAATAATTCTTTGTAATTTTTGAATTTATATTGCATTTATTCATTGTAAATTGAATAAGCAATTGAAGTTTCATTGTCTTTCTTTTTTGGAGGGAAAAGGGTATCTTTGTACCTAATTAGTATGCTAGGTAACAATAAAAACAAAGAAAAAATTGTATCTAACAATCAAGGTTTGTTGAATTTAATTGGTCCAGGTACCGAAATTAAAGGAAACTTGATTTGTGAAGGTGATATTCGCATAGACGGCAAAGTTGAAGGAACAGTAACTGTTGGTCAACGTTTGGTTGTTGGCGAAACAGGCATAATCAATGGAAATGTTCAAGCAGCTTATGCAACCATTGCCGGTTCTGTTGTTGGTAATATTCAATCGGCTCAAACCACACTATTGCATAGTAAATCTTCAGTAAAGGGAGATATTTACACAAGTCAAATTATCATTGAGTCTGGAGCAAGATTTAATGGTAAATGTGTCATGGACAACCTAGTTTCATCAGAAACAATTGAAGCCTGAGCAAAATAAAATAGAAAACACGCGTGGTTTTTTAAAATACACATCTATGGCATTTCAAATGATAGCAACTATTTTGGTGTTTTTGTTTTTAGGCAAATTCTTAGATGGTCGTTTTACGGAATCAACAAGTTTAAACGGCAATCATCACAAGGCGTTTCCAATTTTCACATTTGCCGGTTCAATTTTAGGCGTTGCAGCAAGTTTATATCTAATTTTAAAAACATTAAAAAAATGAAAATTTATAGCATAAAAATGGCGTTTGTATTTGTTGCCATTGTGGGAAGTACTTATATGGGATCTATGTTTTCAAATCTCAAATTGGGAAATAGTATCTACTTTGCTGCATTTTTTCAGCTTTGTGTTTTCTTATTATTGAACTACTATGTAACGGTTGGACATAAAAAAAGTGGAAATTCACAAATTCGCAGAATAATGATTGCATCTATGTTGAGAATGTTTGTGATACTTATCTTTTTAATTATTACCATGTTAAATCAACCAAAAGCGAACATTCCGTGGACCATTGCTTACGGATTATATTTTCTTTTATTTTTAATCTTTGATATTTCTAAAAATCATACTAACTTGCGCCCCGATTTGAAAGCCCCTGATGAAAACGGAAATAACTGATAATCAATTGTTTTTTAAAAATATGTCATTCGTAAAAGTATCATTACTCACCATTTTAACAACAGTTTTTGCTGTTTCGGCTTCCGCCAACACGGAAAATGAACATGTTGCAGTTGCCGAGCAGTCTTCAGAAATGAACCACGAAAATGCTACTAAAAGCGTGGAAGGAACTGAAAATCACGGTGATTCACATGAAAAGGCTGGTAAATTTGATCCAGGTAAGATGATTATGGAACATATTGCAGATGCGCATGATTGGCATTTGTGGGGTGAGGGACATGATGCAGTATCTATTTCTCTTCCAGTAATCGTTTATACAAAATCAAAAGGTATTACTACTTTTAGCTCTTCTAGGTTTGAACATGGTCATGCTGCTTATGAAGGATTTAAATTAGATCATGAGGGACACATTGTATGGGCTGATGAAGCTAACGTAGAAAAAATTTATGATATTTCTTTGAGCAAAAATGTAGTAGCGATGCTTATTGCAGTATTAACTCTTTGTATTATCATTATTACCATGGCAAATTCTTATGTGAAACGCAAAGGAAAAGCGCCAAAAGGAATACATAATCTAATTGAGCCTTTAATTATCTTCATTAGAGATGATGTTGCTAAACCATCAATCGGTAACAAAACAGACAAGTTTATGCCGTTGTTGCTTACTGTGTTCTTTTTTATCTTTATCAATAACGTTTTTGGCTTAATTCCTATTTTTCCAGGTGGAGCCAATGTTACAGGAAATATTGCAGTTACCATGGTATTGGCAATTGTTATTTTCTTAACAGTGAACTTAAACGGAAATAAATACTATTGGAAACATATCTTTATGCCTGATGTTCCAGTTTGGATGTATGTAATTATCATTCCAATTGAAATCTTGGGTGTTGTATTGAAACCATTCGTATTGATGTTGCGTTTGTTCGCAAACATTACTGCAGGACATATTATTATCTTAGGATTCTTCAGTTTGATTTTTATCTTCGGGGCAATGAGTCCAGCAGGTGGAATTGGAGTAAGTCCTTTGAGCGTTGCATTTACTGTATTTATGGGATTGTTAGAAATGCTAGTTGCATTTTTACAAGCCTTTGTATTCACGTTGTTATCTGCTATCTACATTGGAATGGCAGTTGAAGAACATCACCACTAAAAATTAAACAATCTAACCAAAAAAAAAATCTATAATTATGAGTTTAATGAACACTCTTCTACAAGCAGCTGATTTAGCAGCAGCTTACAGCAAAATGGGTGCCGCTATCGGCGCTGGATTAGCAGCTATCGGAGCTGGTATGGGTATTGGACGTATTGGTGGAAGCGCCATGGAATCTATTGCTCGTCAACCAGAATCAGTAGGCGACATTCGTGCAAATATGATTGTAGCAGCAGCCCTTATTGAAGGTGCTGTTTTCTTCGCAATCGTTGTTTGTTTGTTGATTCTTTTCTTGTAAGTAAATCTCAGGGACCAATTTCGGTTGGTCCCTTTTTTCTTAAACAAAAAAAACAAAACCAAACCAATGGGATTAGTAACACCAGCAATAGGATTAGTATTTTGGATGCTTGTAACATTTACATTGTTACTTGTTATCTTGAAAAAATTTGCTTGGAAGCCAATTTTAAGTTCTATCAAAGAACGCGAAGAGACAATCGAAAACGCATTGTTGCAGGCTGAAAGAGCAAAAGAAGATATGGCACGTTTACAAGGCGAAAATTTGGCGCTATTGGCTGAAGCCCGTCAAGAACGTGATTTAATGATGCGCGAAGCAAAAGAAATCAAAGAAAAAATCATTAGCGATGCCAAAGGTTTGGCTGATGAAGAAGCTAAGAAATTGATTGCACGTGCAAACGACGAAATTAACAAACAGAAATTTGCAGCAATGGCAGAATTGAAAAAAGAAGTAGCTAGTTTTTCAGTACAAATTGCAGAGAAATTGGTTGCGGCTAAATTGGAAGACAATGCAGCTCAACAAGCTTTGATTGCAAATCACCTTTCTGATTTGACCAATAATCCATCTGCAACAGCTTAAACTATGTCAGATTTTCGCATAGCATCCCGATACGCAAAAGCACTATTTGATAGGGCTGTTGAAACTTCATCATTAGATGTTGTGAAAAACGATATTGATCATTTAAAAGTATTGGTAGCGGAAAGCAGAGAATTCGTGCTTTTCTTACAAAGTCCTTTATACAAAAAAAGTAGCAAACAAGATGCATTAAAGAAATTATTTGCTTCAGCAAATGAATTAACTTTAAATGTATTTTTGTTAATGGCAGAGAAACATCGTGAATCGATGATTCCTGAAATGGGTGTTGCATTTTTAAGAATGTATAATAACCATAATCAAATTGTTGAAGTTACTGTTGAATCAGCGGTAGCACTAGACAGCAAAACAATTGGGGATATTGAAGCTTATGTAATGGCGCAGTCAAATGCCAAAACTATTCAATTAACTCAAAACATTAATCCATCATTAATTGGTGGTTTAACAATTGAATTTGGCGGTAAAATTTATGATAATACCGTATCTAACCAACTAAGAAAAATTAAAAAAGAACTTCAATTAGCATAAAACATCATGTCACAAATTAGGCCAGACGAAGTATCCAGCATATTAAAAGACCAAATTTCTGGTTTTAATACAGCTGCGAGTTTAGAAGAAGTAGGTACCGTTCTTCAAGTAGGAGACGGTATTGCTCGTATCTACGGATTATTCAGTGTACAAAGCGGAGAGCTTGTAGAATTCGAAAATGGTGTTCGCGCCGTTGTATTAAACCTTGAAGAAGATAACGTGGGAGCGGTATTGATGGGTAGCAGCGCCGATATCAAAGAAGGAGATAAAGTTAAAAGAACCAATAAAATTGCCAGTATCAAAGTTGGTCATGGTATGTTGGGTCGTGTTGTTAACGCATTGGGTGAGCCAATTGATGGTAAAGGTCCTATTTCAGGTGACCTTTATGAAATGCCACTTGAGCGTAAAGCACCAGGTGTACTTTTCCGTGAACCAGTAAAAGAACCATTACAAACGGGTATCAAAGCAATCGATGCAATGATTCCAATTGGACGTGGACAACGTGAGTTGATTATTGGTGACAGACAAACAGGTAAAACTGCAATTGCACTTGATACAATTATTAACCAAAAAGAATTTTTTGAAGCAGGCAAACCTGTTTATTGTATTTATGTAGCTTGTGGACAAAAAGAATCTACCGTAAAACAAGTTGTGAAATCACTTGAAGAAAGTGGTGCAATGGCTTATACTGTTGTTGTTTCTGCTCCAGCATCTGCTCCAGCTCCAATTCAATTCTTTTCTCCAATGGCAGGTTGTGCAATTGGTGAATATTTCCGTGACTTAGGTTTGCCAGCATTGGTTGTTTATGACGATTTGTCTAAGCAAGCGGTTGCTTACCGTGAGGTTTCTTTGTTGCTTCGTCGCCCACCAGGACGTGAAGCATATCCTGGAGATGTATTCTATCTTCATAGCCGCTTACTTGAAAGAGCTTGTAAATTGAATGCGAACGATTCAATTACACAAAACATGAATGATTTGCCAGCAGATTTACAAGGTAAAGTAAAAGGTGGTGGTTCTTTAACCGCATTGCCAATTATTGAAACTCAAGCTGGTGACGTTTCTGCATATATTCCAACTAACGTAATTTCTATTACCGACGGTCAAATTTTCTTGGAGTCTAACTTGTTTAACTCAGGTGTTCGTCCAGCAATTAACGTAGGTATTTCGGTTTCTCGTGTAGGTGGTAACGCTCAAATTAAATCAATGAAGAAAGTTGCAGGTACTTTGAAACTTGACCAAGCTCAATATCGTGAGTTGGAAGCTTTCTCTAAATTTGGTTCTGATTTGGATGCTGCTACTAAAACTGTACTTGATAAAGGTTCACGTAACGTAGAAATTTTGAAACAGGCTCAATTTAGCCCAGTTTCAGTTGAAAAACAAACAGCAATTATTTACTTAGGTACTTCTAATTTATTGAGATCTATTCCAGTAAATAAAATTCGTGAGTTTGAAACTGCATATTTAGATTTCTTAGAAGCAAAACATAAAGATACCTTGAACGCATTGCGTGCTGGTAAATTTGATGATTCAATTACATCAGTTTTGGCTAAGGCTGGTGCTGAGATTGCTCAAAATTATACTGCTTAATATTTGTCATGGCAAATCAGAAGGAAATTAGAGCACGAATTTCATCGACAAGCGGTACACAACAAATTACCAAAGCGATGAAATTGGTTTCTGCTACCAAGTTGCGTAAAGCCAGTGAAGCTATCGTTAAAATGCGTCCTTACGCATCTAAGCTTCAAGGCATTATGTCTAATTTGCAAGATAGTGCAGACGACGAACGCTTGGCAGTATACTTCAAATCAAGAGAAGTAAAATCTGTTTTCATGATCGTTGTAACCAGTGATCGTGGACTTTGTGGTGCCTTCAATGCCAATGTGGTTAAACGTGCTAAAAACTTGCTAGATGGTGAATATAGCCATTTGGTAAAAAACAATAAAGTACGCATCATGTGTATTGGTAAAAAAGGAGCTGAGGGATTAAAGCGTTTGGGATTCGATGTTGATACAACATATATGTCTACCTTGGTTGATATTTCTGCTACATCTGCTTTTGATTTCGGACAATTTGCATTGGATCAGTATACTTCTGGAAACTTTGATAAAGTTGAAATCGTGTATAACCAATTCAAGAATGCCGCTACTCAAATTTTAACCAATGAAGTGTTATTGCCTGTTTCTAACAAGCAATCAAATAACATTGCCAAAACCAATTCAGATTATATTTTTGAACCAAGCAAAGTTGAAATTTTGCAAGATTTGATTCCACGTAGTTTGAAAACACATATTTACCGTGCATTTTTAGATTCTTTGGCATCAGAACACGGCGCTAGAATGATATCTATGGATAAGGCAACAGATAACGCAGGAGAATTGTTGCGTTCGCTTAAATTGGCTTATAACCAAGCACGTCAAGCTGCAATTACCAGAGAAATCTCTGAAATTGTGGGTGGTGTTGCTGCACTAGAAGGTTAATTAAACTTTAAAATTAAATACATTAAAAAAGACGCTAGAAATAGCGTCTTTTTTGTTTAAAGTTTCTTTTTCAATTACTCCTCATCTAATTGATGCACTTCGATGTTTTAGTGGGTGCTTTTGATTTTTTAAAGTGAATATTATAACTTTTTGTTATATTGCATATTAATTAATTAAATTTCAGCAATGAGAAATATCCAAATAAAATTCAAAGTCTTTATAATATGGGTGTTATTTGGTTGGATATTAAACGCTCATGGACAAAATCCAGAACAATTAGGTGGTAAATTACAAACCGAGATTTTTGAGGATACCACCTTAATATTACACATTAAATTATATAGAAAATGCAACTCAGGAATTATGGTAAATGGAATTGGAGGACACATATATTTCAATAATGCCTTATATTATCTACACAGCTATAAATTACCACCTGTAAAAAAAATCACAAATGTGACATTAGCTTGTAAAGGGCAATCAAATACTTGTTCTCCCTCGAATTCAATCAATTCAAATTTTGGAATTGAAGAATTTTATTATGTAGATACATTTAAAATGTCGGATACCATTTATCGGAATATTGTGCGTTACCAAATGGCAAAAAAACTACCATTGACTGTTTCAGTTGTCCATGTTCTGAGGAAGGATTACCCAATCAATGTATCTATTTATTATGATCCAATAAGTATTTCAACTGAAATTTTTTTAAATGAATTATTTAATTGTACGAAAAAGTCAAATAAATCGCCAGATATTAAATTCAATTTGCCAGTTCAATATGTAAAAGATCGAATAGCAAAACATACCATTGGAGCAATAGACAGTACAGATCATGACGAATTCACAATTAAAAACTGTTATCCTGTAGATGGTAATATATTTAGTACGCAATTATATTACCACGGTTACATTAATTATTTTAGTTTAAATAATCCATTTCCCACGTATTGCGTCCCTCAAAAAAATGGAATTTGTAAAGCCAATCCCAAAAGTAATCCTCCCATTGGCTTTTATATAGATACATTTACAGGCAATATAGTTTTCACATCATCTGTATTGGGTTATTACATTTACAATTGTCAATTGTCAGAATATCGAAATTCAAAAAATGGAAATAAAGTACTAATAAGTCGTACTTATTCAGAATTTCAAATTCTGGTTGATACCTGTTATAAAAGCAATAATTCACCGGTTATTAGTGCAGAAGATAGTTTGGAAGTTATATTGGGTGATTCATTAAATGTCGATTTTCCAATTACCGATAATTTGGCTTCGAACCAATATAAACAAGATACCGTTTATGTTTCAACAGAAAAAGAATTGCCAAATATGCGCTTATCTGTGAAGAGTATGACTACTAGGAATAAAATTGTGAATTTTAAATTCACGCCAGATAGTACCCAATATTCTCCAAATCCATACCGAATAGATTTATTTGCCACTGATAAAAATTGTCCTATCCCCGGCACAGCAAGTAAGCAAATTTTAATAAAAGTAAAGAAACGAGGACAAGCCAAAATGAGTTATAAATTTGGGAATTGTAATAGGATTTATTTAAGTGCTTCTTCAAATATTACTGGCGTAAAATATGAATGGAAAATAAGAGATTCAATTACAGGTAGCATTACAATCAGTAATAAAGCTATTGATACTCTATATATGAGTGGCGGTAAAAAAAATATATCGCTGAATATTAGACATGCCGTATATGGATTTCCGATTCAAACGGATAGTTTTTCAATGAAATTCCCACCAGTTATTCAATTTAAACTGAATGGGCTAGCCTGTATCGGAAATGCAATGAATTTTGATTTAACCCCGGTTAGATTTATCAATTCACCAAAAATTTATTGTGCAATAAACAATGATTCTTTTCAAATATCGAAATACAATGCCAATCAATATATTATAAAAAACAAGAATGTAAATGTTTCTTATTGGTGTAAAGATACTTTTGGCTGCAATATTGGTGATTCTACTTTCATAGTAGCTAAGCCGAATAAACCAATTGACTTGATATCAAAAACTTTAATAGCTTGCGAAAAGCAACAACCCTTAAATATTTGCTCGAATGTTAATTATCTTGATTCCATTACTTATAAATATTTCACTAATTCCATTTTAGATTCAGTTGGAAAGAATCAAATATATTTTGATGGTTCAAAAAATATAACCAACAATCAATCATATGAAACAGTAAAAATCAAAGTAGTTTCAAAAAATCAATTGGGATGTGAATCTACGGATTCTTTCACTGTTATTATATCAAAACAACCGTTGGTGAAATTACGAGATACATCTATCTGTCAAAATACCAAATTGTTGGAATTGAATAAACTCGTTCACAACAAATTCAAAGACACACTGAAAACAATGAAGTGGACAACCAAATTATGGCCCATGAGCGTAATGGTAAGTGAGTTTTTTAATGTTGATTCTTTTAAATTAGGAAAACCTTATGAAAATAAATTTGGGGGAACTTACACGTTTATTGTTCGTAATTCAAATTCTGATTCTAGTTGTTTTTGGAAAGATTCATTAAGGATAAAAGTGAATAATGAACCCAATTTGAAAATTATAAGTAAAAATATTCATTATTGTGAGTTTGAAGAACCGAATTTCCAAAGTGGATTGAAAATTGATTCATCGGACGTTCAAATCAGTTATAAATGGATTTCTTACAACGGTGATAAATCTTCGATAGCGCTTGAAAAATATAAGTTCAATCCAAACTATAATAAAAATTGCCCAGTAGGGAAATGGCAATTGGCAGTGGGCGCTTCAAAAAATGGATGCTTAGGAAATTTTGATACGAGTGATGTCAATATTCATTCTAAACCACAACCCAATTTCAACATCCTACCAAATTCTATTCTGCCTGTTGATAGCACAAGGGTCTATTTTCAGAATTTGACACAATCTACAGTTGATAGTATTTATTATGTATGGAATTTGGGGGATAGTATTTCCAATTTTATAAAAACCAAGAAAGATCAGATTTATAATTATCCCAAACAAAATAAAAATTATCAAGTTAAATTAATTGCCATTTCGCAATGGGGTTGCATGGATAGTTTAATGAAAACCTTGTCAATTAGTGTTACATCCAACAATGAATCAATCTACAAATCGAAGCAGTTTTATATTGATAACAATGGAATAGTTCATGACTTAAGTAAATGTATCAAATCAATCGGTTGGTACACTTTAGAGGGCGTTAAAATACAGAATACAGAACCAAACATCCATCCCAAATTACCTGTGGGAATTTATTTGGTTAGCGTTTTAACAAATGACGGAAGACAATTTTTCACCAAACAAGTAATTACAGAAGATTGAGTTTACTCCTCATCTAACCGATGAACTTCGATGTATTTGTGGGTGCCTTTGATTTTTTGTACCAATTGTTCTAAGTGATCGGCTGTGTTTACCATTACCTCAACTTGTCCGCCGAAAGTACCATCACCGTTTGCACGAATGTTAATGGCCTTCATGTTTACTTCCATGTCTTTCGATATAATATCGGCAATTTTACTCACAATTCCAACATCGTCGATACCACTCACCGATAATTTGGCATCAAACGATTCATTGTAACCGTCTGTTCTCCATTGGGTAGGAATGATTCTGTAACCATACTGACTCATTAATCGGGTTGCATTGGGACAGTTGTTTCGGTGAATTTTCACTCCGTCGCTTACAGTGATAAAGCCAAATATGGAATCGCCTGGTAATGGGTTACAACATTTAGATAGGTCGTAAGGCATTTCGAAATCGTCACCTATAATGATTTGCTTTACAATTTTTTTCTTTTCCTTGGGGGCTTCCTGAATAGATTTGACCTTGGGAGGAAATAGAATTTGATTAAGTAATTCTTTGTTTAACTTAATTTTTCCCTCAGAAATGGCATAGAAAAATTCATTGCTACTCTTGTATTTAAAATATTTCACCATCGATTGAATGTGTTTATCAATAAAATCGAGATGGTGTTTGCGAAACAATCTTTCTAAGATACTTTTTCCTAAACTAGATTGTTTTGATTTTTCGTCTTTTAAAAATTCACGAATTTTACTTTTTGCCCTAGCCGTGTGAACCACCGTAAGCCAGTTTGCAGTTGCTCGGTACTTTTGTGTGGTAATGATTTCAACGATATCGCCATTTTTCAGCAAATGGTTAATGGGAACCAACTTGTTATTTACCTTGGCACCAATGGTTTTCATTCCCACTTCTGTGTGAATGGTAAAACCGAAATCCAAGGCTGTTGAGCCAATTGGCATTGGTTTAACGTCGCCTTTTGGTGTGAAAATGTAAATTTCCTCACCAAGCAATGAATATCTAAATTCATTTACCAAATCGAGTGCAGATAAATCGCTATTTTCTAAGGTTTCCTTAACTGCGCTAATCCAATTTTCAAATGCGTTTTCTTGAGGCGTGTTTTTTGATTCAATATTTTCTGCTTTATAGCGCCAATGAGCCGCCAAACCACGTTCAGCAATGTCATCCATGCGCTTTGAACGAATTTGCACTTCTACCCAACGTCCTTTAGGACCAACCACCGTAGTATGCAAAGCCGAATAGCCATTGTTCTTAGGGTGGGAGAGCCAGTCGCGTAAACGTCCCTCATGAGAACGATATTTATCGGTAATGATGCTATACACCCTCCAGCAATCCGCTTTTTCTAGAAAAATTGGCGAATTCACTATTACACGAATGGCAAATGCATCGTAAACCTCTTCAAAAGGAATACTCTGTTTTTGCATTTTTCTGTAAATGCTATAAATACTTTTGGGCCGACCTTTAATTTCGGTAATTTCTAATCCGGAATTGTCTAATTCAACTTTTAATGGTTCAATAAATTCGCGAATATACCTCTGTCTAGAAAGTTTAGATTCGGCAATTTTGTGAGATATTTCTTTGTAAGATATTGGCTCGGTAAATTTTAAAGCCAAGTCTTCCATTTCTATTTTTATTGCATTTAAACCCAATCTATGTGCCAATGGAGCATAGATATAAAGAGTTTCGGAAGCGATTTTGAGTTTTGTGTTTTCAGAAACAGAACCTAATGTTCTCATATTGTGCAACCTATCGCACAATTTGATAAGAATTACCCTAAGGTCTTCTCCCAATGTGAGCAGCATTTTCTTGAAATTTTCTGCCTGTACACTTGTATCCCTGTCTACCGTTTCAAAAACTACAGAAATTTTGGTAAGACCATTAATAATGGATGCAATGGTGCTACCAAAACGATGTTCAATATCGTCAAGGGTAATTTCTGTATCCTCAACAACATCATGAAGCAGGGCGCAAACAACGGAGGTAGTACCAAGTCCTAACTCTCCTGCGGCAATTTGCGCCACCGCCAAAGGATGAAAAATATAAGGTTCACCACTTTTTCTTACGGTGCCTTCATGTGATCTGGCAGCAAGGTCAAAAGCGGCTCTTATGAGGGATATTTTATCTTTGGATAAATCCTTACCCAAAGTGCGCAATAATGTGCGATACCTTTTTAGTAGCTCACTTCTATACGCTTCATAAACTTCTCCCTCAAGTAATGCCATTTTATTTGCTTAATGCGGCAAAATGCTTGAAAAATTGTGGAATGGTTTCAATTCCTTTGAAGTAATTGAAAATCCCATAATGTTCATTAGGTGAGTGAATTGCATCACTATCTAATCCAAATCCCATTAACACAGTTTTGGTTTGTAGTTCTTTTTCGAAAAGAGCAACAATTGGAATACTTCCACCACCTCTTGTTGGAATTGGTTCAACGCCAAACGTTTCTGTCATTGCCAACGCTGCAGCTTTGTATGCATTGCTGGTAGTAGGAGTTAAAACTGGTTCGCCACCGTGGTGGGGAGTTACTTTTACTTTTACACCGGCTGGAGCAATACTTTCGAAGTGTTTTTGGAATATTTCGGTGATTTTTTCGCTGCTTTGGTTAGGAACCAAACGCATAGAAATTTTAGCATAGGCTTTAGATGGCAAAACTGTTTTAGCACCTTCGCCAATATAACCACCCCAAATACCGTTTACGTCAAGAGTTGGTCTGGTACCTGTTCTTTCAATGGTTGTGTAGCCTTTTTCACCCAATACATCATCAATATCTAGATGTTTTTTATAGTCGTCTAAGCTAAATGGAATGCGACCTAGTGCAGCTCTATCTTCAGCAGAAACTTCTTCTACATCATCATAAAACTCAGGAATGGTAATATGTCTGTTTTCGTCGTGCATGCTGGCAATCATGGTACAAAGTACATTTATTGGGTTTGCCACGGCACCGCCGTAAACACCACTATGCAAATCAATACGTGGACCAGTAACTTCAACTTCAACATAACTTAAACCGCGCAATCCAACGTCGATACTAGGACAATCATTTGCAATGATTCCAGTGTCTGAAATTAAGATCACATCGGCTTTTAATTTTTCTTTGTTGTTTTTGCAATAGGTACCTAAATTATTAGAACCAACTTCTTCTTCGCCTTCGATCATGAATTTGATATTACAAAGCAAAGTGTTCGTTTGCATCATCGTTTCAAATGCTTTCACGTGCATGAAAAACTGGCCTTTGTCGTCGCAGGCTCCACGGGCATAAATTTTGTTGTCAATAATGGTTGGTTCAAACGGAGGGGTATTCCAAAGTTCATCTGGAACACTTGGTTGCACATCATAATGTCCATATACCAAAACAGTTGGCAAAGAAGCATCAATGATTTTTTCTCCGTAAATAATAGGATTACCAGCGGTTTCTTCTAAAACTACATTATCAGCACCTGCAGCAATTAAAAATTCTGCAACTTTTTCAGCACATTTGCGAACATCACCAGCAAATGCAGAATCTGCACTAATGCTTGGAATGCGCAATATTTCAAACAATTCGTTTAAAAAACGGTCTCTATTTGATTCAATATAACTTGTTGTTGACATAGGTGCAAGTTACGGAGGAATTGTATTTTCTGCAATTCAAATTCCTCTTTTTTGCAATCAATTGTCGCCAGTATTCAAATTCGAATTTTCTTTACGCGATTTGGCTTCTTTTTTTTTGAAACCGTTAAAGAAATAGAATACGCTAGCAAAAACCACGATGGTAATAATTACTTCCCACAAAAAAACTTCACCTTTAAAGGCAGTAATCGATGCATCAACTGTGTCTTTCATAACTACAAATATAAGATTGTATTGTTGGGTTAAGCGTTTAAATCGATAACGGGAATTTCTCCTTCGATAACCAAACGGCCTAGGGTTTTTTGTTTTACTTCTTCAAACGTAACACCTGGTGCAATTTCTTTCAATTCGAATCCCCTTTCGGTGATTTCAAAAACGCCCAATTCTGTTACTACTTTCTTTACACAACCCAGTCCTGTTAATGGCAGAGAACACTTAGGCAATAACTTGCTTTCGCCTGCTTTGTTGGTATGTTGCATGGCAACCACAATGTTTTTTGCTGAAGCAACCAAATCCATTGCGCCGCCCATTCCTTTTACCATTTTACCTGGAATTTTCCAGTTTGCAATGTCGCCATTGTCGCTCACTTCCATGGCACCCAAAACAGTCAAATCAACTTTCCCAGCGCGAATCATTCCAAAACTGGTAGCACTATCAAAGATAGACGAACCTTTTACCATGGTAATGGTTTGTTTGCCTGCATTAATCAAATCGGCGTCTTCTTCTCCCTCAAAAGGGAAAGGACCCATGCCAAGCAATCCATTTTCACTTTGCAAAACAACTTCCATTCCTTCAGGAATGTAGTTTGCAACGAGGGTAGGGATTCCAATTCCTAAATTTACGTAATATCCGTTTTTTAGTTCTTTGGCAATGACTTTGGCAATTCCGAATTTATCTAGCATTTCAGTACAAATTTCAATAAAATTTGTCAAACTTATGCATCTAAATTGGTATTTTTTTTAATTGGGGATTTCAATTTCGCGCATCATTCTCTCAACTTCACTTTTCCAATTTTTGGTTGGAATTTTCCTGATGCGCATCACGTTTTCAAGGTGTTTTTTTGCCAAATCGTTTTCGGATACTTTGATATACATTTCTGCCAAATATAAATTAGCCAATTCGTTATCTGGATTCAAAGACAAAACACTCAAAAGATTCTTTTTGGACTCATTTAAATTATTTTCTTTGAAAAAACAAACCGCCAAATTTAGAATGATGAGTTCGTGCTTTTTCGCAATTTTATTCAGTTTTTGAAGTATTTCTTTTGCTTTGTTTACTTCATTATTTCGAATCAGTGCATTGGCATATTCCGCCCCGAAATCTAAATTTAAAGGCATTTTTTCAAAAGCCAATTTATACCAGTTTATGGCATCGTTTAACTTATTGGTTTTGTCACAAGCTTTTGCCACACGATAATTTGTCCATGCATCTAAATTTTTGTTAGATAAATCTTTAGAAAGTGAATTCACTTGATTGAAATCCCCTTTTACATAAGCCAAGTGAATTTTATCTTCAACATCGATTTCGGTTTTTTCAATAATCGATTGCGCTTTATTGAGAAACAGTGCATCTGGATTGAATTTCTCAAAATAACTGATATACGCTTTTACCAAAGTTTTGTTATCGGGGTTGGGATTGTTCACCGCATATAATCCCAATAATTTCCCTTTTGATTGTTCAAGATCGCCAAGTTTTTTCGGCCGTTGAATTTTATGATCGTGAACCAAAACGTGAGGAATATCCTCCGATCCACTTGCCGGCATATGGCAGCCCACACATCCTTTTGGATTAATCTGTTGACTTGATGCCAGTTTGCAGTTTTTCAACCCGCTGCGCTTGGAATCAGCTTGATGGCAATCAACGCATACTTTGTTGAAAATCTGTATTTTGGTTTCCTTCACACTCACATGTGGATTGTGGCAGTTGATACAAGTCAAATTCAAATTGGGATTGTAAATTTCAGTTTTGCCTTTGTTGGATTTGATAAAACATTGACTTTGCTGAAACCTGTCGGCATGACCGGCCATTACAAAATAATCTTTGTTTTCATATTTTGGCATGTAAACCTCAAATACATCCGACAATTTCATTCCTGGACGGAAATCGGTGAATTTCTTATTGGGTTTTAGTACATTATTTCCTTGCAAATGACATCTTTGGCAAATGTCAATTTGGAGGGAATAGGGTAGGCGTTTGGGATTCACAATACTGCGGTCGGCCTGTTTACGCACATCAACCAAAATTCCATTTCGTTTTTGATTTACGTGCAATTCTCCGGGACCATGGCAACGCTCGCAATCAATTCCCAAAGGAATTTTATCAAATAAATTTACAGATTGTTCATTTACTGTTGGCATCGCATTGTGACACGCCATGCACTCAACATCAATTTTTCTGTGAAAGGATGTATTGTTGTTTTCAAAACCTGGAGGCAAATCCCATTTCCCTTTTTGCGTGTAATAAGTTAACGGCGCTTGATACAAAAAGTCTCCATCTTTCCAAAAGTGGCTATTTGTATGTTGACCGCTGCCAATGATGTAAGATATCTTTTCTTTCCTGCAGTAGGAGGTGTCTTTCCCGTTTAATCGGTACTCAGAAATATAAAGTGAATTGTTTTGCCAATAAGGGTAATAGTAGAGATTTCTATTGGGGTCAAAGATGGGTTTGTTTTGATTGAAATTTCCTTTGGATTTCAATTTTGATGTAGCATCAAAGCTCAAACCCATTCCGGTATGCACGAAGGTAGAATGTTTATCGGAATGGCACCCTTTGCAGGTTTCCATACCCACATAATTTACAGTATCATTGAGATTTAAAAAGAAACCGGTATCTTGTTTTGCAATTGAATCGTTACTTCCACAATAGGTGAAAATGAGCCCAAAGCAACCAACGAAAATTAATGTAAATAGGATTGATAATTTCCGAAGTGATATGGATGAAATAAGATTCATTTATCCCTCGAAAATAAGAATAAAAAAGAAATATTATTGTCCAAATTCCATTTGCCAATCAATTACGCCACCAACAAGGTTGCGTACATTGGTAAATCCATTTTGAAGCATGAATTGTTGCGCAGTTGCACTTCTTCTTCCAGAGCGGCAATGCACAATAATTTCTTCATTTTTCCAATCTTCTAACTCATCCAATCTGCCAGGTAAATCACCTAATGGAATTAATTTGCCATTTAAATTAAATTCATCAAACTCATAGGTTTCTCTCACGTCTATAACGTTAAGATTTTCATTGGCATCCATGCGGCGCTTTAATTCTATAACAGAAATATCTTGAATCATAAATAAATTATTGTTTAAAAAATTGAGATGTTGAAATTTGTCCGGTTGTAAGTGTAACCCTAGCCAAATATATTCCCGATTTCAATATTGAAACGTCGAATACATTTCCTTCAAGTTTTGATAAAATTACACGACCGGATATATCTACAATTTCGGTTTTACTTACTATGCCGTGGCTTGGGAATATTTGAATGATGTTGGCCGCAGGATTTGGAAATACATTCACTTTAAACTTTTCCAATTTTTTTGTAGAGAATGAATAATTAACCCTTTCACCATAGAGCATTCTGATCATTGGGGTCCCTTTTACGCTATAATCTGCTTTTTCCCAACTTCCCAATAAGTTATAAAACAAATGAGGATTTGGTTGTTCCACATTGTTGAACCTGTAGTTATTGTCATAACCTACATTCAATACATAGGGCATGTTTTGTAACCAACCCACATAGTATTTCCCTTTTGGTAGGTACAAAGTAGAATCGAAGAAGAAGTAATGAAACAAATTAACAGAATCTCTGTAAATTGGCTTGTCTACATTTATTTCATACATCAGTTGGTCTTTGTTATCAGGAGAACTCAAAGGCGAAATTGCTTTCCAAATGCGCAATTTGAATGTCCTATAGCTTACATCTGTATTTGTTTGGGTAAAATACATGGCAATACCCCTTAATGAATCGTCAGATAAGGTATTAAATTCCATTGCAAATTGCCCTCTAATGTTTCCTAAATAAGCGTAATCTAAACCAAAACCACCTTCAGCAGAACCGTCATCATAAGCGTACCAAGGTAAGAACTCATGCGTTAATTCAACTTCGTTGTTATTGGTTAACGAATTATAGTTATCTGGAGTTACATCATTGCTTTGAGGTGCAATTTGAAATTTGTATTTTAAAGATGGATTTGCAGTTGAAAGTGTGTCGAATTGCAATTTAGCAAATGCCTCCGATGAATCTGAATGTGGAAGGATATTCCTTGCACTGCTACCAAATGGTTGATTGAAGATATCCTTGCCGAATCTATTCTTGATATTTAATCCAAAACGTGTTTGAACAGAATATTGTTGATTCATGTTTCGAATCAAGACCTTAGGACCTGAACCTGCAATGGCAGAAAGATTCGTTTTAAAGTGCGAATAGGGAACGTTTTTATAATCTTTACAAAGTCCAGATTGCACCGCTACAATTCCAACATCTTGGATGTCGTTGATTGTGCTATTTCTGTTTTTTTCTAAGCGAATATAATCGAGATGCCAATGATTTAAATTCCCAGTAGCTTTTGTATAATTTACCCATCTAAATTGAAATGCTTGATGCAAAAATTCTTGGGCATCAATTTTTACAAAAATTTCCTTGAAGGAATCAACAGCACTGCCTCCTATGGCCCAAACTTTCTTCCATTGATGTTGGTTGTTTTTGAAATACAATAACAATGAATCTTCAGTTTCTGGAATATCACCCAAACCTTGTGCTTGATAGAAGAAACTCAAATAAATATTGTCGGTGGTTTTGTATTGATAACTCGTTGGTCCCTTATAATAAAAAGACAAATTGATAGGTTGTGAGGTTAAACTATCGGCAAAAACCTTTGTGTTTTTATCTAAATTGGTGTAAGGATTTCCTTTTGCGTTCAAATGATCAAAGGTGGCAACCTGATAATTGGGGGGAAGAATGGCGAACGAATTATTTACCCAAACTTGGTTATCGCACCATTTTTTCTGATCAGGATAGCCCATTTTCGAAGCAAAATCTTCAAAGAAAGGCAAAGTCAATGTGTCGGTTATTTTAAACGCCCTTTGAGAAATTGAAGGTTTAATTCTTTTGCTTTCTTGATTGGCGATTTCATTAGATTTTAAAGGAAATACTTTGGTAAATTGCGCATTTAAACGACTGTAAAAAGAACACGATAGGATAGAGCCAATTATGACAAATTTGCTACTCTCCTTGATCACTTTACCAAACCCCAATTTCATTTTATTCTTCTCCGAAAAGAATTTTTAGGTAGTACCTACGAATTCTTATAACGTTTTTTTTGCTTTTTTATTGTTTCACTGCGAAAATTAATTTCCAATATCTTCAGGCACAGTTGTTTCGTCACCCGACGATGTTGAATCAATGGCATCAGGGAATTTGTCTTTGTCGTTAGATATAATCACCAAATCAATTCTAGTTCCTTTGGTTAAAAGGGTACCAGGTTGTACTTCTCTGCCATTAATTTTTTGACTAACCACCAAATTATTTCCTATTTCATCGAATGAATAAGAAATCTCTCCCAAAACCAAGCCATTGTTTTTCAATACAGCAGTGGCCAAAGTTAAACTTTGGTCAACCAATTTTGGCATTTTGATTTTTGGTTTGTTGCCAGAATTAATAACCACGTATATTGCCCTTCCCGGTTTTACTTCGTTGCCCGCAGCCGGAATTTGTTCAATTATTGAAAATGGTTCCGCTTTTTCGTTGTAAACCGAATCAATAATTTTAACAGTCAAACCTTCATTTTGCATCATGATTTCTGCATTTGAAACTGTTTGCCCAACCACATTTGGAACTGGAATTTTTACGTCGTGCTTTGTATACCAACCCAAAGCCAAATAAACCGTGAAAATCAATATCCCAAAAACTACAAGTGCAGCTCCAATATTATAAAACCAATTTTTAGTGCTGTTGTTATCCATGAGTTTGCGTTAATGCTCCAAATTTCAGTATTTCTTGGATAAAATCAAAAGGTTTATATCCGTTTATTGCCGCTTGGTGATAAATACATGTGGCAGGTGTCATTCCTGGCAAGGAATTTATTTCAATAATGACTGTTTCTACTTTGCCGTCGTCGTATATTTTCACGAAAGCGTCAATTCTGCAATACCCAGTTACATCAAGGGCCTTTGCTACTTTTTCTAAGGTAGAACGCACCTCTCTGGAAATTCTATTTTGCTCAAATTCATCTTTTGAAAACCTTGAAGGCGTTAAATTTTGTCCCTCACCAGCCAAGAATTTTTCTTCCAAACTTAATATTTCAGATTCAGCCAACGATTCTGAAGGTTCAAACATTTCATAATCAATGCTTCCATCTTCACGTTTGTGTGTTACCATACCTCCTGTTACCTCTAAAAATCTTACGCAGTCACCTTTTTGAATAAATTTCTCAATGAGAAGTTCATTTTTTCTTGGAATTTCATCGTTTACTGTGATGCCCAATTTTTCACAATGACTTTCATCCAATTCTTTGGTATCTCTAAAAATCAAATCAAGAAACAAAATAAGTTCCTCTTGCGATTTGATTTTCCTTACTGCCGCGCTGCATCCGTCATCTGCTGGTTTTGCAATCAATGGCAATCCGAATTCTTGAATGATATTCGCCGTGATTTCATTTTTGTTATTCAAAAAATCGGCCTTGGCAACCATGGCATGATCTGCCACCAAGAAACCCAATTCTCTTAATTTTTTATTCGTGTCAAATTTATTGATGGTGATTTCTGCACTATGGGCTTTACTTCCGTTATGATAAAGTCCATATTTTGCTAAATCTTGCTGTATGGTTCCATCTTCTCCTGGTCTGCCATGCAATGCAATAAATACGCCTTCAACTTCTTTAGATAGTTCCTCAATAGAAATTTGAACAGGTTTGGTAATTAAATCGTTCCTATTAAAAGTATGCGTAATTTGTTTTGCCTCCTCTTGAATTTGAAGAATCATCGCATTCGCGCTGTAATTTTCAATTTTCTCACGAATATCGTCGGCATTGTCTTTTAACATCATGTTCAAAGGCAACTTGTATAACGTGTATTCAGAACTGTTACCACTTAAAAACAAAGGATATGGTTCATACGTTTCACTACTACTCAGTTTTTCGTATATATTTCGTCCCGACTCCATACTGATATGGCGCTCAAAACTATATCCCCCCATAATCACCCCAATTTTCTTTTTGGTATTGAGGGACTTTCCTTTTCCATCCAACAACGCATTGAATTGCTCCAAAAGAACCTGCCATTTTTGACCTTTCGGATGGCTGTTAATTCTAGCATGAATAGATTGACTAATAATGAACGTCAAAAACTGACTTGGATTCAATCCAATTTCAGCAGCTTGATGGAAGAAAAATGAACTTGGCATCATTCCACTGGTTGTGTTCGGATCGTTTAAGAAAATTTCATTTTCTGCGTCTACAAATCCGTCAATGCGGGCATAAACTTCAAATCCGAAATGCCCATATAAATTCACACAGGCTTGTCTGATGTCGTCAATAACTGCATCTTCAACCTCTATCGGAGTTACCTTGTTGCTTAAGCCAGGTAAATATTTGCTGCGATAATCAAACAGCATACCCGTTTTTCTAATTTCGGTAGGAGGCAGTGCCAAGCATCCACCGTCGTTTGTAGCTACCACAATGCAGCTAAATTCTTTTCCCTCAATAAGCGATTCAATCACAACTTGCGATTCGCTGTCTAGAGATTCCAATACGATATTTTCATTAGACGCATTGAAAAAAGAGTGCAGTTCATCGGGTCTGTTAATTCTATTGCCATTTGCCAATAAAGGTAGTCCCAATCCGCTTCTTAAGTCGGTAAGGTGCTTAATCTCTTGAATTTGGATTTCTAGAGATTTTTGCTTATATTGGGTTATATCAAAATTCAATTTGAAAAAAGCGAGGTCAATTGCATTGCAAAATTCCTCAAAATCGGGGTGCATCAAAATGCTAACGCCCAATGATGATCCTTGGTGAGCGGGCTTGATAACCATTTTCTCTCCAAACATCATGTTGAACATGATAAACCAATCTTGCTTTTGTTTTAATCCAGCTTCTCCGTTTTCGCTGGCTTCTATCCAAGCCGATTTGTTGAGCGTTTGATATTCATTTACATATAATCCAGTGGCACTTTGGAAATCTTTTTGGATGGATTTGTTAATGCCAATTGCCGACGGTAAAATTCCAGATCCGCTGTATGGAATTCCCAACCATTCAAGAATTCCTTGTATGCTTCCATCTTCACCGAAAGTTCCATGCAATGCCAAAAATGCAAAATCAATTTGATTTGCTAAATTTTCTAATGGAATGATTTTTCCAACAGATTGAAGCATTTCGGTTTGCAATTGTTTATTGGCAAGGGTTTCAACAGATGTATGAATATTGATTTCAGCCTCTTTTTCCCATTGTTTGATCCAAGTTTCAAATTGAACCGGATGTGACTGTTTTAATGCTTCAAGCGGATTTAAACTTTCTGCATAAATTTGAAAACCATGCGGTAAATCAGGCAAGAACTGTGCAGGAGGATAAAAATCTCTCACGCTACCTTTATAAACATATTGCCAATCGAGTTGAACAATATTGCCAAAACTGTCTACAAATAAAGGAACTGCCTCAAAAATAGACTTGTCTAAATTGTCGTAAACGGTACGTCCACCAGCAAAAGAAACCTCTCTTTCGCGCGATTGACCGCCAAAAAAAATACCTACACGAATTTTTTTCATGAAGTCACAAAAATAGGCAACATTTGTTCTAAACCCAATGTGGTTTCAACCGAAATTTATTGTTACTTTGCAAAGCATTTATGAATCAGATTGTCCTCTTCCAAAATATCAGTGAAATTGCCCAACTTGGGCTGCCAGAAAACGTTGTAAAATATTTTCAAACTTTATTTAATGATGATAAATACGGGTATGATTATTTTGGTTTTGAGGGACATTTTTACCTAGTAAAATTGGGTAAATTAACAGGAAATGCCGAAGCTGAAAGGCTTCGCGTAGAAGGTTCTAGGATTGCAAAATCTGCGGCCGATTTAAAAATTGCCAATCTGCAAGTAATTTACAATGGCTTACAAATTGATGAAGCATTTTATTTGGCTGAGGGATTTTTATTGAGCCAATATCAATATAACCGATTCAAAAAATCAGCAGTTACAAACTCTCAGATGCCAAATTTGGAATTAAATAGTTCCGAAAATGCACGATTTGAAACATTGAAACTGATTGTTCAAAGTGTATTTAAGGCGAGAGATTTGGTAAATGAACCATCAAATACACTAACCGCTACAGCTTTGGCAAGTGCTTTTGAATCTTTGGGTAAGGAAGCAGGATTTGATACTGAAATATTGGGGAAAGCCCAAATTGAAAGTCAAAAAATGGGAGGATTAATTGCTGTGAACAAAGGCAGTCAAGAGCCACCATCATTTACAATAATGAATTACAAACCCGCAAACGCAGTAAACGCTCAACCTTATGTTTTGGTTGGAAAAGGTGTTGTGTTTGATACAGGTGGTTTGAGTTTGAAACCTACTCCGAATAGCATGGATTTTATGAAGTGCGACATGGCGGGATCAGCAGTGGTTGGTGCTGTAATGTATGGAGTAGCTAAATTGAACTTACCTGTTTGGGTTATGGGACTAGTTCCTTCTACAGACAACAGACCTGGTGAAAATGCAATTTGCCCAGGTGATGTTATCACAACTTTGGATGGAACAACAGTTGAAGTTTTAAATACTGATGCCGAAGGTCGATTGATACTTTGCGATGCATTATCATTCGCAAAAAAATATGATCCATCTTTGGTGATCGATTTTGCAACGTTAACAGGTGCCGCTGCCGGAGCTTTAAGTAGTTATGGTTGTGCAGTAATGGGAACCGCTGCAGATTCAATCAAAAATGAAATTAAAGAAAGTGGTGAATCAGTTTACGAACGTATGGCTGAATTCCCTCTTTGGCCTGAATTTGGAGACGAAATGAAAGGCGAAATAAGTGACTTGAAAAACCTAGGTAAAGGTGCTGGTGGTGCCCAATCAGCAGCAATGTTTTTAAAACATTTTACATCTTACCAATGGTTGCATTTTGATATTGCAGGTACTTCTTTTGCACATGCGCCAAAAGGATATATTGGTCAGGGTGGCACCGGCTTTGGCGTTAGAATGATGTTGAATTATTTTTTGAAAAAATATAATGGAAAATAAGTTGATTAAAGTAGGTATCACCCAAGGTGATCCAAATGGAATAGGAATGGAGTTGATTTTAAAGACTTTCGCTGAAGAAAGTATTTATAAATATTGTATTCCTGTTTTATACGCATCTCCAAAAACTTTTACCTTTTATAAAAAGGCACTTGGTATGGAAAAACCAATGTATCATTTGGTGAAATCTGCTGAACAAGCCGTTGCAGGTAAATTGAATTTGGTAGTTTCAAGCGAAGAAACAATTGAAATTCAAATGGGTGTTGCAAGTGAAGTTGCTGGAAAAGAAGCACTAAAGGCTTTGGATGTCGCTTTAAACGATTTGCATCATTTAGATGCATTGGTTACTGCACCTTTGGATAAATCAACTGTTGCACCTCATTCTAAAAATTTCACCGGACATACTGGTTATATTGCCGATTATTTAAAGGCAGATAATCATGCCATGTTTTTGGTAAGTGACGATTTGCGTGTTGCCTTGTCAACAGAACATATTCCTGTAACAGAACTTGGTAAGGCATTAACTTCAGATGTCATTATCAATAAACTTCATGTGATGTTTAATTCACTTCGTGAAGACTTTGGAATCACCAAACCGAGAATTGCTGTATTGGGATTAAATCCTCATGCGGGTGACAATGGTTTACTAGGCAAAGAAGAACAAACAATCATTCAACCAGCAATCAAAACTGTTTTTGATCAAGGGAAATTGGTTTATGGACCTTATTCTGCCGACAGCTTTTTTGGAAGTGGTCAATACAAAACTTTTGATGCAGTTTTGGCAATGTACCACGATCAAGGATTAATTCCATTTAAAACATTCGCTTTTTTCGATGGCGTTAATTTCACAGCTGGGTTACCCGTTGTAAGAACCAGCCCAGATCATGGAACAGCATATTCATTGGTAGGTAAGGGAACCGCAGAAACGTTGAGTTTCAGAGCCGCAATCTTCGACGCAATTAAGATTGTTAAAAATCGTTTACAACACGTTGAAGATTACAAAAATCCATTGCCATACGCCGAATTACGCAGAGAAAGATTTAGAATTGATTTCTGAGGAATGTTAAGGTTTATAAGTGTTTATAAAAGATTATAAGCGTTTATAAAGGTTTAGATAAATTCTTGCAATAATTCTTAAACTGAATCACAACTATCGTTATTGCTGTGCGGAGTAATTCTTGTTGTTTAGAAGAGCTTCGCTTGTTTAGGGTTTAGAAGCATTACCATGCGTTTAGTTTTAATAAAGTACTAGAAAACAACCTTTATAAACTTTTATAAACCCTCATAAACGTTTATAAACCTTCTAATTACGGCGTAGCCAATTAACCATCGCCTCCAAAACTTCTGGTGAAAAACTCTCTTGATTGTCAAAGTATTCATTGACATTTCCGGTTTTGCAATGTTGCATTAGGTGATTGTGTTTTTCAAAAAGTTCAATTTGAATATTTCTGCCTACAGTTTGGAGCATTTTAACCACATCTTCACTTTGGGTATATGAAATTTGTTGGTCCAATTTTCCTTGCAAAACCAATATAGGAATTCTCAATTGAACGAGCTCTGCCGATGGTGTCACTTTGAAGAAATTAAACATCCAAGGATTGGTAAAGAGTGCTGTATATTGAGTATTTAAAACGGTTAAAAATTTATCTTTATATGATTTTTCAAAATAAGAAATTACTTTCTTCTTGATTTTGTCAGTTCCGTAAATGGCATTTGTTTTCCATTCGTTGAAACTTAAACGAATAATTGATTCAGAAATTGAATCGTTCGGAATGTCACGTTCATTGCACAATTTCGACAACAATAATTTGTGTAATCCAATGTAATTTTCAATTATCAATGAATCAACACCTCCGTTTTTAAGCGCCCAATAATTTTGATAGGTATTGGTTTCAGCCCAAGTGGCCAACATAGGGGCCAATCCAATAATACCTGCAACAGAAGGGTTTTTCCTTGCAACACCCGTTGCAATACTTCCACCTTCTGAATGTCCTATCAGGTATATTTTGTTTGCATTTACCATGGGTTGCATGGACAAGAATTTGAAATACGCATTTCCATCTTCAATAAGATCTTCGGTGGTATATTTTAATTTATCAGGACTTGCTTTTGTGAATCCAGCGCCTCTGTCGTCAACCCTTAAAACCGCATAGCCAGCCTTCGTAAGATAATCAGATATCACCGCGAATGGTTTGTGATTACCAATGCTTTCATCTCTGTCTTGAGCTCCACTTCCCGTAAATAAAATTACCGAAGGAAATTTTATTGTTGAATCTGTAGAGTTGGGATAAGTAATTGTTCCTGAAAATTTTATTTTACCATCTTGATTTGAAAAAGATACTTGTTTCGATTTAAAAGGAAATGGCGCTACCGGTGTTTGAGGTTTTGCGTTGTTAATCATCCCATATGATTTAACCAAAGTAAATGGAAAAGTTTTTCCTCTTTGTTTGAATGTACCGATTATTTTATTTGTATCGGTTAATTTTCCTTCAAAATAAATACCCAATTTGCCATCAACTAAGGTTAGTTTTTTCTTTTTAAAATTGGTTTCATCGAAAGGATGGTTTTTCAAACTCTGCATTGGCACATCCATTCTCGTTTGGTAAATGGTTTCATTGTCGCCAATTGACAAAGTTTTTATGTTGAAATATAAATCTAGATTGAATGAGCCCGTTTCAAGTTTACCATACCAACGACCAAGAATAGCTGTTGATTGCGCATTTGCGGTATTTAATAGGATGTAAACAAATGCAAGAAACAGGATGCTTTTTTTCATGCCGCAAAAATCACTCTTTTTATTCAATAATTCAGAGAATGGAGTACGTTTTATCTAAAAATTGACGAATCACCTTCCAAAATTATTCAAAAACAATTTTCATGGTATCATTATCGTATTGCTTTCTTTCTTCAATACTTTGCTTCGAAAACGGTTTGCCATAGTCACCTTGAATGGAGTCCTTTTTGTGAACATAGCTAAAAAATTGTATGCTGATAATAGATTGTAATACGATTACCAAATAAACCAATTTGAAATTAATCCTCGATAAAATTAAGGTAAAGAGAATTTGTATCATTGGAAATGCCACAATGAAATAATGATCTCTCACTGGAATTCCGGATAACGTGAATAACAAAAATGGAAGAAACATATATGCCAGGAAGATGAATTTCGATTCTCTATCGAGCCAAACAATATTGCGGATTTCCTTTTTAACGAATACCAATATTAACACATACAAAAAAATGATGGCAGTAACAAGCAAACAGATAAACATGATATAGCTTGAAAATCCTAAAATTGGCTCTTTGAAAAACTCTTTCATGTCGTGCCCCAAAGAATAAAAAACGTTGATACCAACGGTATCTGAAACAAAACGTATTAAATATTCAAGTTTGATAATGCCCAATAAACTTGCTGATGATGTTTTGCTATTATGAAGCACATATAAAACCCAAGGAATTGAAGGCAATATGCCCAAAACACAAGTGCCTGCGAATTTGTAAATCCAAAATTGTGCTTTTTTAAATCCGCCATCGTACCAAATAGCGGCAAAGAACATTCCTGCGGCCAAATAAAAGCCCGACATATGGACTTGTCCTGCTAAGCACAACGACAATGCCCAAACTACAACCCCCAATAAATGCTTTCTGTTTACAAATCCCCAAAAAGAAAAACAAGTAAAAAATGGCAATAAATCTTGAGCCCAAATTTTTCGACTATAAACGATATGCAAAACATGGGTTGATGCCAATACGATACCCAATAAGATGACATTATTCCATTTGGGGTTCCATGATTTTAAAGAATGATAAAATACAAAAATTGCGAGGATATTTAAAAGCGAAACTCCCAAAACCATGTCAACCGGACCAATATTTAAATATTGCATAGCAATAAATGGCCAAGTGCTTACTCCGGTATTTACAATACCACCGCCACTCATTACCCCAACTTCTGGCAATACATTTCGGTGCGACCAATCAAGGCTGTGTATCCACATCCACTTTTCATCCCACTTCCATTCCATGTCGCCTAAAAAAAGCAAACGCAAAACAATGGCAACGGTTATTCCGAAAACGATGATGCCGATTTGTAACTTAGTATATTTCATTTATGATTTAGGGTAGTTTTTAAATTGAATTTAAGATAGGGTATACGTAACTGCTTGTTCTGCAATTTGAATGTTATTAAAACCAGCATTAATTAAATGAGATTTGAACGCGCCTAAGGTATTTTCTTCACCATGGACCAAAAATACTTTTTTCACCAATTTTGGATCTTGGCAAGATAAATAGGTAACCATTTCTTTCCAATCCGCATGGGCACTGAAGTTGTTCATTCTGTGTATTTCAGCACAAACCTGATACTCGTCGCCAAAAATCTTTACTTGTTGCTTTCCGGAGGTTAATTGTCCAGCCAAACTATAAGGAGTAGCGTACCCTACAATCAAAATGGCATTTAATGGATTTTCAATATTATTTGCAATATGGTGCTTGATTCTTCCTGCTTCTGCCATTCCACTTGACGATATAATGATTGCGGCAGTTTTTATGTCATTTATGGCTTTTGAATCTTCAACTTTGCTCACGTAATGCAAATTTGGAAACGAAAATGGATCCCCATCTTTTGTAATATATTCTAAAATTTTAGGATTAAATTGATCTCTATGCAATTCCATAATTTGCGTTGCTTTTAGGCTCAGCGGACTATCAACAAAGACAGGAATATGCGGTAACTTTTTTTCAAAAGCCAACTGATCTAAGATATAAATTATTTCTTGGGTTCTGTCTATTGAAAAGGCAGGGATGATAATTTTCCCTTGTTTTTCAACGCATATTTTTTGAATCAAATTGAAAAAAGTTTCTTTGGCGTCAGCAGCTGGTTCATGCAATCGATCGCCATAAGTGCTTTCAGAAATGATATAATCTGATTGCGGGAATGGAAATGGACCAGCCAATATTTGATCATCAGGACGTCCAATATCACCCGTAAATGTAAGTTTTATTGGCGTTGATTGATCTGATTGAAGTGTTATGTGAATGGCAGAACTTCCAATAATATGGGCATTAGGAATGAGCATTGCCTTTGTGTTCGAGCCAACTGAAAATTCAATATTGTCTTGAATTACTTGAAATTTTTCTAGTGCGTTTTCTGCATCCGAAACATCGTACAAAGCCTCAATTGTGTCAAGGTTTTTTTCTGTCCTGCGGCGGTTAACCCTTTTTAAATCAGATTCTTGAATGTGTGCGCTGTCTGCAAGCATTATGTGGCACAAATCTCTCGTTGATGAATTGCTATAAATCACACCGTTAAATCCATCTTTTACCAATTTAGGCAACAAGCCTGTATGGTCAATGTGTGCGTGCGATAGAATTACAAAGTCAATATCCCTCGGGTCAAATCCCCAGTTTCTGTTCAATTCTTGTCCTTCTTTTCCTTCCCCTTGAAACAAACCACAATCTAATAAAATCTTTTCACCAGAGCAGGTGGTTATTAAGTGTTTGGATCCAGTAACTCTGCCAGCAGCACCGAAACATGTGAGGGTAGGGGAATTTTGCATTCTTACAAAAATACTGCGATTAAACGCAAAAGCAATAAACTATTAATTGCAGAAATCGCAAAACGTTTAAAACGGTTAGAATAAAATGTATTATTTATTATGCTGCACAATTGAGTCTAAAAAAGCGGTGCATTTTTTATAAGCAGTAAACGAAATATGGTCTCCATCTGGAAGGAAGTCAGTTTTATTTGTAAGGAAATGCGACATATCTATTACCTCGCAATCGCGTGTGTTCTGTTGATAAACCTGCTTGTAATTTTGAGGGATGTTTTCGAAATAGATTTCATAAACTGGAGTATTTACAATAATCAGATGAATGTTATTGTCACGGCAATAGTATTTAATCACGTTCAAATATTGAATTTGCTCGGCACTAAATGGTTGAAGGTTGCCATTTTTCTGAAAAAACTGTTGTTTGATTCTTTTCGCTGATTTTTTTATACTCACTTGACTTTTAAACGGATAGCTAAAATGTCCCTCAATAAAATTTCTTTTACTTGTTATTGAATACCATGCTCTTTTAAATTGCTTTTTAAATAAAAAATGCAAATTCAAGAAATGGTATTCATTCAGCATTTGCATGGGTTTGGGTGTAATTACAAAATACCGAGGTATAACTTCCATTTCGTTGGAAATGTAGTCATTGAAATATCCACTAAATGAGTGATGAGAAAGGCCTAAGTAAATGGTTTTGAGTTTTTTATTTTTGTTTAGCGCCAATATTTTGTAATACGTGTATTTTAGTCCCTCCGAATTACAACCCAAATTATTCGCATTTTTATATAAATATTCCATTCTTGAATCGCCTAGAAATACCCTTTCGTATTTATATTTAAAAGGATGCTTTTGGTAGTATTTAAAAATGATAACAAACGAAACTGTTACCAGAAAGCATACAATGAAGAGATATTTGGCAAATTTTCTGAGAAAACGATTCAATTGAATGTTTATTAAAACTGAAAATAGATAAAGCTTGATTTTGTTCCAAAGAAAAACAAAACAAATAACCCAATGACTACATAAACTATCCATCTCAACACACCAGATTTTACGGTGGTAAATAGCTCGCGTTCGTTTCTTCTAAACAGCCAATCGAAAGCTATCATGGGAATTACATAATAAAAAACCGATTGTAACGCCAATGGATCTGAATGTCCACCTGGTAAATGTAAAAATTGCGAAGGATTGTGAATTGCGTTTAAAGCGATTTTCTTTATGTAACCAAATGCTTTTGATATGTTTTCTGCCCTAAAGAATATCCATGCAAGCGTTACAAACAAAAAGGTAGAGATCATTTGAAATGCTTCTTTTATTGAGGGATACCAGCTGTTCTCCGCAACTACGTTGGTTACGAATTTCCTATTTCTATTGAGTAACAATAAAGGTAAAAATCCTAAGGCATGAATGAATCCCCACGCAATAAAATTCCAGCTTGCGCCATGCCAAAATCCACTGACCAAGAAAATAATAAATGTATTCCTGATAGAAATGAGCTTTCCAAGTTTTGATCCACCTAAGGGAATGTATAAATAATCTCTAAACCACGACGACAATGAAATATGCCAACGGCGCCAAAATTCTGCGATGTCGCGAGAGAAATATGGGAATTTAAAGTTGCTAAGCAACTCAAAACCGAACAGTTTCGCCGTTCCTAAGGCAATGTCTGAATATCCACTAAAATCACCATAAATTTGGAAGCTAAATGCAATTGCTCCAATGATTAAAGTATAGGCATCTTGATTGACGTAGTTTGCATAAATAGCGTTGACAATGGTTGCAAGACTATCGGCAATTACCACTTTTTTGAACATCCCCCAAAGAATCAAACGCAACCCTTGTACCGATTGTTTGTAATTAAATTTTCGGGCTTTTTGTATTTGAGGAAGTAAGTGGTTTGCTCTCTCAATAGGACCTGCTACCAATAATGGAAAGAAACTTACAAAAACGGCATAATCAATAAAGTTGGTTACAGGTTTCTGTTGTTTTTTATAAACGTCAAAAACGTATGACAAACCGTGGAAAGTATAGAATGAAATCCCAATAGGAAGAGCAAGTTTTAAAATTGGAAGAGAAGTATGAACGCCCAATGAATTAAATGCAACTTGGAACTGCTCTATGAAGAAGTTGTAATATTTGTAAACCCCAAGAATTCCTAGATTAATGAAAACTCCAATTCTCAGTGACCATTTGGCGGTATTTTTATTTTCAGAGGCGACCAAGAAAACCAAAAAGTAATCAAGAACGGTGCTTCCAAATAGCAGCAATAGAAATGGCCAACTCCACCAACCATAAAAGAAATAACTTGCAAGTAGAACAAGTCCGTTTTGAAGATTTAATGATTTGTTTGCAAGAAACCAGTAAATGCTAAAAACGATTGGCAGGAATATTAAAAATTCAAATGAGTTAAATAACACAATGCAAATATATCAAAAAGGCAGATTACATTTTTTTAGAAATTCCCAATTCGCGATATAGATTGCCAATTGATTTTTCATTCAAGTGAAAACCATCTACAAAGTTTGAATCGACAATGTTCAAATTATTGGGATTAAAACTGCCAATAATATGTAATTTTTCATTGAAGGATGCACGGATTTTATTCTCTAAAACGGCTAAGTTTTTCACGCGGATATCGGATTTTCTGTTGTCAAATAACGAGGGATGAAAGGGGCTCATAATCAAATAAACGCAGGCATTGCTCATTTCAGATTCAATGAGATTTTTGGTTTTGTTGAATAAAACTGAATCAATGAAATAGAATTTCTTTAGAAGATAGAGGTCTTGGCAGAAAGTTGAAATTCTACCTCTACGCTTATTTGGTCCCAATGTAATTTGTTTGATACTGCCATCTGTGAATTTAATAAAATTATCTGGATTTTCTACATCAGAGAAGTTGGCAATTCTATAGGTATTCTCTTTGGTTGTCAATGCATATTGAATATCTTTTTTTGAATAGTTAAAAGTAAAAAAATCCTTCAAAAAGAGTTTAAAAATCTCAGAGTTGTTGAACTGTATTTGTCTGTTTTCTATGGAGGGACAAACGGTCCACGGATTGATATCGAAAACCAATGTGTCGTAATGAATGTTGTTGGCTTTTACAAAGCGATAAACATATTCAATATCATTTAAGTTGGCGCCACTCATGCCGATGTTCAACGCGTTTTTGATTCCGGTATAATTACCGAGCTGCATTATCCGCGAGGATCCAATAAAAACCGTATTGAAATGCTGGTTTTTGTGGAGCACTATATTTTGGTAAACAGCCCTGCGGTCTTCGCACATTTCATCTTTTAATACCAGGTTGCTTTTATTGAAAGCGCGAACAAACTTTTTGGCGGTGTAGTCGGTAATTAAATTGTGCTTAGTTGCAAAATAGAAATACAGAGAAATCACCAAAAAGATGCTTAGGTAAAGTGCTGTATTTGTTACAAAGCGTTTCAAATTTCAATAATCGTATTAAATCAAAAAAGTCATCATTGCTGATGACTTTTTGACTTTCTGTAGCGAAAGGGGGAATTGAACCCCCGACCTCAGGGTTATGAATCCTGCGCTCTAACCACCTGAGCTACCTCGCTAATTAGGGTGCAAAGATAATTATTTTCTACTCTTTTTCCAAAAGATTTTTTTAGAAAAAAAGTAATATTCAATTATTTGAGAAGGACTCTTTCTACAGAATCAAAAACAACTTGAGAATCAATATCTTCCATGCAAGTGATTCCGGTTTTACATTGTCCTAAATAAAAACACTGACAAGGTTTTGGTGGCTGCACAATTTCACCTTTGTTGAATAAATCGAATTCGTGAGGATTAAAAATATTGTTCATCAACACTATTTTCTTACCCAAACCCAATGTCAAATGCATGCCCATTGTTACTTGTGTAACAACCAAATCGCAATGATCAATCAAATTGATGAATTTATTAAGAGGGAAATTTCCAAAATATTCAGCACCACTTTTGGCTTGAATTTCTAAATTGCGATCGTGCTCTTGCGCACCACCCAAAAGCAATGGGAAATAACCTGCCGCTTTGATTATTACTACGAGTTCAACCCATTTGTCAATACTCCACAATCTGGTTGTCCATCTGTCGCCGCAGCCTGTATTTAAACCAATTACTTTTTTATCTGCTGGTAAATCCCATGTAAATCCTTTATCGGAATGGTTATCAAGCAAATATGGTTCGTCGTTGTATTCCAAACCGCATAGTTCAAAGATTTCGGTACAGTAATTTTTTGTATTGGCTTGGCTTACATCATCAAATAAACCTGTGCTGAATTTATGATTCGCTAATTCATTCACTGGTTGAGATGCTCCGTCCTTCAAAATGTATCCAAATTTTTCTTTGGCATTGACCATTTTCAACAAAGCACTCGCTTCTTTTTCTTTATCTAAATTGATGGCAATATCCCAATCTGTATTTTGGGCATACAAAATGGCTTCAACACCCAATTTGTAAATTTCATGTATTTCATTTTTTGGCAATATGTCAGGAAATAAAGTAATCCATGTAAATTTGGCAGATGGGAAAAGTTTTTTATATCGGGTAACTAAGGGTGTTGTTCGAATTACATCGCCCATGGCACCTAATTTTATTATTAAAATTTTCTTTTCAATTGGAGTATAAACCGGGCAGTTTTCGCAGTGAAAGCCTTGTTGTTTGTGGGGCTTGCAAGGAATATGGCCCAAAAAGTGAAGGCAATCGGATTTGTAAATCATAATGCGAAAATAGTTTTTTTAATAAAAATACACACTATCTGTAACGTTTTAGGCATATTATTTGTCTATATTAGTAGAGAAATTGAAATACAGCAGGTCAAAAATAAAAGTTTTCGCATTTTTAATTGTTTTTTTTATCACACAATTTGCAAATGCTTCCCATCTTGTGGGTGGATTTTTGACGTACCGTTGGTTAGGATCCAACGGATCAATTACCCAGTATCGCGTAAACATGTATGCCTATCGCGATTGCTCAAAAGATGGCACCAGTGATGAACGTCCATTTGATAAAATAATTAACCTTTGTGTTTTTAATTCAGATAAAACATTGTATAACAGTTACGATGTTAACCTACTGAGTAAGAAAAAAGTAAATCCAGTTGGAAATACAAATTGTCCTGAGGTTGCATCTGCCTGCCTAGAACAAGGACTTTATGAAGTAGTAATATCATTGCCAGTTAGTTCGAAAGGGTTTTATTTAAAGTGGGAGAAATGTTGTAGAAACACCCAAAATAATTTGAGAGATCAAGGTGGAACTGCCTACCAAGGTCAAACCTATTATGGCTACATTCCAGCTACCAATATTCAAAACAGTTCACCATACTTTCTAGATATTCCGGTGCCGTTTATTTGTAAAAACGATACCACCACAATTCGAAATAGAGCCATTGATCCAGACGGAGATTCATTATCTTACAGATTAGTAACCCCCTGGCAAGGAGCAACGGCACAAACACCAAATCCAAATTGTAATTCTTTTATGCAGAATTCTCCGAATGTTGACTATAACAATGGATATAGTGCCTCACAACCATTTGGAAGCTCTGGCTTGGCCTTCGTTGATGCATTTAATGGATTAACCACATACATGTCTAAGGTGGCTGGTAGGTTTGCTGTTGCCATTGAAGTTATTGAATGGCGAAATGGTGTCATCATATCTACGGTTAGACTCGATTTGCAAATTCTTGTAATCAATTGTACCCCCAACAATAAACCTACACTCGGTTATCAAACCAAAAGTAAATATTGGACCGTTGAAGCTGGCCAACCTTTTTGTTATGATGTTACAGCCAAGGATTTAAAAGATTCAACGCAAATCATTACGCTTCAAGCTTATTCCGATATTATTACAGGCATTAATGGATTTAATTATACTAAGGCTACGATGTCACCAGCTATAAATGCTGGTAAGAAAACTGTAGTGAGTAAGTTTTGTTGGACCCCAGATTGTAATATACGTACAAAGGATACCTTTAGGGTAACATTTGAAGCCTATGACAATGGGTGTCCCTCAAAATTTGTAAATGAAAATGTTTATATTAAAGTAAAGCCATTCACTCCAACTGAAAAAATTGTTGGACCGAATACAGCTTGTCAAAATCAACAAAATGTTAAATATTCAATTGTGAACTCAGATACGGGCCATAGGTATGTTTGGTCTGTAACGGGAGGTTTGATTGTAGGTGGGAATACAGGTAATACTATAGCAGTGAATTGGGGCAATGGAACTCAAGGAATTGTTAAATTAAGTGTTACAAGTCGGTGGGGTTGTTTAAGTACGCCCATTCAATATGTAGTTGACCTTACTCTTGCCCCAAGCAAACCTAAAATTTTGGGTCCAGATACCGTTTGTTTTGAAGGGGTTTCTACGTATGAAATTGTTGGAAATGCCTCGGAGAAATATACTTGGAAGGTTTTTGGTGGAACCAATAATGGCGTGATTCCTGGAAGTTTAGAGAAGTTAAAAATATATTGGACAACAAGTACCAAAGGATATGTGGCGGTTTTTGCATCAAATGCAGCGGGTTGTAATAGTCCGGTAGATACAATGAGAATTGTAAATGCCCCTTCCAATAAAGTGAAACTTGATGGGCCAATTTCTGTTTGTCCTAACAACAAAAATATTCTCTATACAATTTCGAATTTGGGTTGGAAAGCTACCTATACATGGAAGATTTTTGGAGGGACAAAAATTCGCGCTGCAAATGATTCTCAAGCGCTTGCCGATTGGGGAGGTTTAGGAGGCGGTGGCGTTCTTGTAAATTCAATAGATAGATTTGGTTGTCCAGACACTACTTTTTTGGCAGTTAGAAAAACACATAATTTGTTGGGTCAACAACCTATTGGCGATAGTATTATATGTGAATTGGACAACAATGTTCCATTTAGAATTAAGCAAGTAAGTGGCGAAACTTACCAATGGTCAATTTTTGGAGGAACCATAACCACATCTGATACAATAATTAAAATACTAACCAATTGGGGGACTGCTGGAATGGGATGGGTAGGCGTTCAGTCGAAAGCCTATGATTCGATTTCCAAACTTCCTTGTTTGAGTTCTGTTCACAAAGTGAATGTAACCAAGAATCCTATACCGAGTTTAAAGTTATTTACGCTACCTGTGCAACCCGATATTTGTCAAAATGCAAAATGGGTTGATTTGTTTACTTGGACCATTGACAATGGCGATTCAATTGAACTACAATTTACAGGATTGAATTATAAAATTAAGAATACAATTCTTGGAAGTCAATTAACCAAGGAATTGTCGATTGACATCAATACCATTGGCACTTTTGCTTTCAAAGCCAGACAAATTTCGCAATGGGGTTGTGTTGGTCCTTGGTATAATACTTCGGTGACAATCAATCCTAAACCAATTTTTACGCCTATCGTTGGCGATAGTGTCATTTGTTTCCCTCATTTGAATGGGTATGTTTACAAAATTTCCGGAATTTCAAGCAGCACATATTCTTGGCAGTTAATTGGTGGGAAATATTCAACAAATCCAGGCACAACCGGTACAGCAGTAATCGATTGGGATAGCATGGCGCCACTGAAAAAAGTAACTGTTGTTGAAATTTCAGATAAAGGTTGCCTTGGCGATTCGTTAAGCACCGTTGTTTTTTATGACAATCCAAAAATCACATCGAAATGGGTAACGGTTACTCCACCTCCATTGAAAGACGGACAAAATCTGGTTAAATACATATTGTGGAATGCTCCTCGAAATAAAGATAGTATCATTGTTCAAAGAAGACAGTTTGGAATGCCTCAGTTTTGGGATATAGACCAAACGAGTGCTACAGATACGCTTTACAACGACAATCAAGCTTCACCAGATAATTTTGCTTATGATTATAGGGTAGTAGCAATCAATCAATGTGGTGATTCTGTGTATAGCAATATCAACACGTCGGTTTTATTAACAGGTAAAAAAATTGGTGCACTTTCAATGTCGTTTACTTTTTCACCATATTTGGGTTGGAACAACGGAGTTGATCGTTACGAATTATACCGTCAATTGGAAGATAAGTCGGGCTATGTTTTATACAATACATATGCTGTTCCATCAAAAGATAGTTTTGATAACGGAATGGATAATTTTGGTCAGCGATACAGAATCAAAGCCTATGAATTAGGGGGAGAGAGAATTTCTTGGAGTAACGATATTATTTTGTATTATGATCCAATCATCTATATTCCAAATGCATTCACACCGAATTCAAATGGCCGAAATGAGGTATTTAGATCAGAATGTTCAGGGGGTAAAGATTTTAATATGAAAATTTTTAGCCGCTGGGGAGAAAAATTATTTGAGACAAATGATCCAAAACAAGGGTGGGATGGGACATACAATGGCAAAGAAGTGCCAATTGGTGTTTTTGTCTATTACATTCAGGTTACGGATTACAAAGATAAAATTTATGATTTTAACGGAACTATTCAATTATTACGTTAAAACTTATTATAATTGCTAAACTAAAACAAAAGAAATATAAAAACATGTCAAGTCCATTATTTTCAGACAAAGTTTTCGACAGTGCACGTAGCACGTCTTATGAAGGTTCAATGACCTTAAAAGGAACAATTAACAAATCACTTTTGTTGTTTGCTACTTTATTAGTTCCAGCATTTTGGGTATGGAATAAAATGTCAGGAGTTGCCGAAATGGCGCCATTAGATAGAATGTCATATGCTCAAAATAACGGCATTATGGGTTATATGATTGGCGGATTAATTATCGGATTCATATCTGTATTAATCATGATGTTTAAAAAGTCATGGTCACCCTATTTGGCACCAATTTATGCTGCTGCAGAAGGTGTTTTATTGGGTTCAATATCCATGTTTTTTGAATTGATGTATCCTGGTATTGTTATCCAAGCGGTAGGAATTACTTTGTTGATCTTCGCAATCATGTTGTCGGCATACAGAAGCGGTTTGTTACGCGCTACACCAATGTTTACCAAAGTTATCGTTTTTGCAACGATTGGGGTAGGTGTATTTTATGGAATTATGATGTTAATGAATTTGTTTGGTGCAACTTCATTGGCAAGTTTTTATGCAGGAAATTCGTTAATGTCAATTGGAATTTCAGCACTTGTAGCTGGTATTGCTGCATTTAATTTGATACTTGACTTTGCTTTCATTGAAAATCAAGTTGAGCAGGGTGCTCCGCAATATATGGAGTGGTTTGCAAGTGTAGGCTTATTGGCTACATTGATTTGGTTATACCTTGAAATTTTAAGATTGTTATCAAAACTTCAAAGCAGAGATTAATAAAAGTTTTATACAAAAGAAAGGCGCAGTGTACTGCGCCTTTTTTGTTAAATGAATCTTTGAGAATAGGAAAATCAATCTTCATCATAAAGCAACTCTAAGCGAGCGCTTTGAAGTTCAGCCAAACTATGTTGGTCTTTAAGTTCTTTTGCAATTTCAATTCCTTTGTCAAATGTTGCCATGGCTTCTTCCTTTTTGGCAAGTTCAATTTGAAGTTTACCCAAATGATAATAAGTTGCCACATAATTGGGGTAATTATCAACGAGCTCCAAATATTTTGAAAGGGCCATTTGTAAATCTTCCATTTTGCGATATTCTTGGGCAATGGCATAATGCACAAACGGATCGTTTGGTGAATCGTTTAAAAAGGTTGTAAGTTGATCTAATCTGCTCATCGAATGTTGTAGGTTAATGAGAAAATACGATTTCTTTCAGGATGAAAGTTAGCAGAGAGGTTTTGATTGATATCAAACTTAAAGAAATGCGCATCTACCGTTGCATCAATTACTTGTAAAACATAAATGATACTCACCGCAATGATCGAAGCATCTCTGTTTATGCGGTAGTTTTCTCTTTGCGTTATGGATAATGGATTTGGCGTTTTTCCAGCTGCGTAAATAGTTCTGAACGAATCGTTCATGTTTGTCATATTGGTTTGATTTGAAATCAAGCTATAAATGGATATTCCAAGCGCAGCATAAACAATGGGAACTTTCCAGTACTTCTGATTATATATCTGACCAGCACCTGGCATTGCTAGCGCTAAAATAGTGGCTTTCCTTGGAGAATGAACCAAAGTAACCATTGTGTCTTTCTTGGTAGAATCTACCAAGAAAGACAGCTCATTGGCTTTGAGATTTTTTGCACTTAATAGCACAAAAACAAAGAGAACAATGATTTTTATTAATTTCATTAATGTTAAATCAGATTCAAAATTCGCTCTAAATCTTCTTTGTTTTTATAGGAAATTATGATTTTACCTTTTCCTTTACTTCCAGACTTTAAATGAACGGCAGCGTTTAGTTTTTTATAAAAGGCTTCTGTAATTCTGTCAATTTCAGGATCCCAATCAGTTCCATTGATTGCAAAACTATCTGTAGGGCCTGATTTTTTTGCTTTTACCAATCCTTCAACATCCCTTACGCTAAGGTTGTTTTCGATGATTTCTTGGTACAATTCTAATTGGTCTTTTAAGCTATCCATGTTAATCATGGCTCTTGCATGACCCATACTTACTTTGGCTTGCTTAATACCCAATTGAATTTCTTCAGGTAAACGCAATAATCGCAAGTAGTTGTTCACTGTAGTTCTGTCTTTTCCAACGCGTTCGCCAAGTTCGTCTTGGTTTAAACTGCATTCGTCAATCAGGCGTTTGTAACTCATTGCAACATCAATTGCATTTAGGTCGCTACGTTGAATATTTTCAATCAACGCCATTTCAAGCATATCTTGATCATTCGCAGTGCGAACAAATGCAGGAATTTGCGTTAATCCTGCTTTTAAAGATGCACGTGTTCTGCGTTCTCCAGAAATGAGTTGGTATTTGTCATAACCCATTTTACGGACGGTAATAGGTTGTATTACTCCGTGTACTTGAATGGATTGACACAATTCTTCAAGGGCAACTTCATCAAATTCAGTTCTTGGTTGAAATGGATTTGCTTCAATGTCACCAAGTGAAACCATAGAAACCGATCCTAATGGATTGTTTTCTTGGATTTCATTTCTATCTTGATCCGCATTTTCTAAAAGCGCACTTAATCCTCTTCCTAATCCCGTTTTTCTTTTTATTACCTGTGTCATACCAATACGTTATCTTCTGTTGCTTTAATTAATCCGTTTTTTACCAATACTTCTTTTGCCAAATTTAAATAGTTAATCGACCCTTTGCTATCAGCATCGTGATAAATCACTGGCATTCCAAAACTCGGAGCTTCACCTAATTTTGTATTGCGTTGAATGATGCTATCAAAAACGATATCTTGAAAGTGTGTTTTTACATCTTCAACTACTTGATTGCATAGTCTCAAACGACTATCATACATCGTAAGTAAAATGCCTTCAATTTCAAGTTGTTTATTCAAATGGTTTTGAATAATTTTAATTGTATTTAAAAGTTTACCCAATCCCTCCAATGCAAAATATTCACATTGAACAGGAATCAATACACTGTCTGCAGCAACCAAAGCATTGGTTGTAATTAAACCAAGCGAAGGAGAGCAATCGATGATGATGAAATCGTATTGGTTCTTGATGGACTTTAATACGCCATCCATCATTCTTTCGCGGTTGGGCATTTCTAATAGTTCAATTTCTGCACCCACCAAATCAATATTCGATGGCATCAAATCTAAAAATGGAGTTTCAGTAGAAACAATTACATCGGATGGTCTAATGTCTTGCACCAAGCATTCATATAAACCCAATTTGGTGTTTTTAGGATTAAATCCAACACCAGAAGATGCATTTGCCTGAGGATCGGCATCTACCAAGAGTGTTTTAAACTCTAATACTGCCAAACTTGCAGCTAAATTAATTGCGGTAGTGGTTTTTCCTACGCCTCCTTTTTGATTTGCAATCGCTATAATTTTTCCCATTTTTATAAATTTATTGTACTCCCAATTGTCATTAAGTTTAATTCGATGTTTTCAGCTTTGAATGCGTTGATGGCTTCATCATGATTGATTTTGATTAATCCAAAAGTATCATAATGTACTCCAATTACTTTTTTAACATTTAACAATGTTGCAGCGTCTACTGCATCGTTATAATCCATTGTGAAATTGCCACCAATTGGTAAAATGGCAAGATCTAAAGGATGTTTTTTGCTTATTAGTGACATGTCACTAAACAAAGCAGTATCACCAGCATAATAAATGTGATGTTCATTTGTTTTCAAAGTAAATCCTCCAGCTACACCACCATAAGTTCCATTATGAAAACTACTGCTGTGAATGGCTGGGGTCATTTTTATTTCCATTCCATCAAAGTTCCAACTTCCACCAATATTCATAGGGTGAATGTTAGGTGCTCCTTGGTTTTGTAGGTAGCTACAAACTTCATACATTCCAACAATGGTTGCATTGCTTTGTTTGGCAATTTCAACGGCGTCGGCGGTATGGTCTGAATGGGCATGGGTAATAAAAATATAGTCGGGATTGATTTTTGAAATATCTACGTCTTTTGCAAGTTCATTTCCTCGGATGAATGGATCAAAAAGCATACTTTTGCCATTGCAATTAATTTCAAAACAAGCGTGTCCGTAGTAAGTTATCTGAATCATGTAAATCGACTGAGGAGCAAATTTATCTCTTCTCTTCTTTACTTGTGTGTTTTTACCTGTTTCCTTTTATTCACGTTTTTTGGAATAATATGTTGTAAAAATGTTGATAATATTTACAACCCCTCTGTCTTTCAATATAATGAAGATGTTTCGGTAAATACTTTGGATCCGGCATTCATAAAATCACAATCTGAAATATGGATAGGATCTCAAATCTATGAGGGGCTTGTAGCCCTTGATTCGCAGTTAAAACCGATTTCTGCTCTTGCAAAAAGGTGGGAAATCTCCGAAAATGGAAATGTGTATAAGTTTGTATTAAATACCCAAGCCAAATTTTGTTTCACAAATGTTGCCGTTTGGGGTAAACCGCAAACACAATTTCAAAACATCAGTGTTCAAGATGTACTTTACAGTTTTTACCGTGTAATAGATCCAAAAACGGCTTCCCCAGGAGCCTGGATTTTTTCCGATAAAATTGATATTCCTGAGGGTATGTCCATTGCCGATTTGAAAAAATCCAAAAACGCACCGTTTATTGCTTTGAACGATTCCACCATCCAAATTACGCTTAAAAGTCCGTTTCCTGCATTCTTATCCTTACTTGCTACAAATTACGCATGGATTGTCCCTCAAAATACGCAAAACTGGAAAACGGGTGCATTGGGACGTTCCCCAATTGGAACTGGTCCGTTTTACTTAAAAAAATGGGAAGAAGATGTGCGTTTGGTAATGCTCAAAAACCAACAATACCACCAATTCGAAAACGATGTGCGTTTGCCATATTTAGAGGCAATCAATGTTGATTTTGTAAAAAACAAACAAACCGCGTTTATGCAATTTTTGGCAGGGAAGTATGATTTTTTCAATGGAATTGATGGAACATTTAAAGATGATATTCTAGGTAGAGATGGTCAAATAAAAGCAAAATATAAACATCGCATCAAAGCGCTGATAACTCCGTTTTTAAATACAGAATATGTAGGATTTTTTTTGGGGGATTCTTTA
>CANFLS010000020.1 GCA_947447955.1 Flavobacteriales bacterium
AAGGGCTATTTAGGGCCATTTTAGCGGCTTCGATCGCGCGATCTACACCATTTGCTATACCAGTGCCCATTAATGCATGTCCGCTGTTTTCCATTGCTGTTTTCACATCCATGAAATCAACGTTTATCAAACCTGGCTTGAAAATGATTTCTGCAATACCTTTTGCTGCAGTACATAAAATTTCATCGGCTTCTGAAAATGCTTCAGAAACGTCTAAATCTTCGAACATATCGATTATGCGGTCATTGCAAATGGTAAGTAAAGCATCAACATTAGGGCGTAGTTTATTCAGTCCTTCTTGGGCTTGTTTATTCCTTTTTGGTCCTTCATCCGAAAAAGGCATGGTTACAATTCCAACAGTTAATATACCCAAATCGCGTGCAATTTTGGCAATAACTGGAGCTGCACCAGTTCCAGTACCACCACCCATTCCTGCGGTGATAAATACCATTCTGGTTCCATCTTTTAAAAGATCTTCGATTTGACTTGCACTTTCTACCGCAGCCAACTCACCAATTTCTGGTAAAGAGCCAGCACCTAGACCTGTTTCGCCTAATTGGTATCTATGTGGAACACTGCTATTTCGAAGTGCTTGTATATCGGTATTACAGATGTAAAAGTCTACACCTTCAATTCCATGCTTAAACATGTGGTTCACGGCATTACTTCCGCCTCCACCTACACCAATGACTTTAATCAAATTAGCCTGAGGCTTATTAAAGTCTGGTTGAAAATTCATGTTGGTTGTCATTATGTTTGTGTGTGTTTAGTTTTCTTTAAAATCGTCTTCTCCCTCTGAAAGCCATTTGGTAATTCCACCCCAAAGGTTTTTGTAAGGACCGAATATAGTTCTTTCAGATTTTTCTTTTTTTGGAGCCTCAGGTTCTTGTATTACAACTTCTTCGAGGTTTACTTTGGTTTGATTTGTTTCGGTTTTGTTGATTTTTACGTTTGGTTCGAACTCTGTTCCAACTTTTTCTGAAGAATCAAATCCCATCATTACTAAGCCAATAGCCGTAGAATACATCGGGTTTCTAACTTCATCAATTAAACCTTTGCCTAAGTGCTGTCCTGGACTTCCTAAGTGAACTTCCAATCCAAGTTGATAGTTGAATAATTGGCTAACGTCCTTCATAGAAGATCCACCACCAGTTAAAACAACGCCACCACTTAATTTATGGTGAATGCCTGAAACTTGAATTTCGAAATCAACTTTTTGTATGATGTCTTCCATTCTTGCTCTAATTACTTGTGAAATGGCAAAAACAGAAATTTCTTTAGATAAGCGGCCTGGTAAACCAGGAATTACAACCACTTCGTTTTTCATATTTTCTGTTGGATAGCAACTTCCGTATTTAACTTTTACATCTTCTGCTTGTTCTTTGAGAATTCCAAATGCTTCTTGTAAATCGCGCGTAATTCTGTCTCCTCCAATTGGAATAATTGCCGTATGAGAAATAAATCCATTTTCGAAAATACAAATATCAGTAGTACCTCCTCCAATGTCAACCAATGCAACACCTGCTTCTAATTCAGCATCAGACAATACAGCCCTAGCAGAAGCAACTGGCTCAACCATCAAATCAGCTACTTTTAGTCCAGCTTTAGAAACCGCTTTGAAAATGGTTTTTGCTGCAGCTGTTTCACCGGTAATAATATGATAATTACATTCTAAACGAACACCGATTCTTCCCACAGGGTCGCGAATTCCATCTTCTCCGTCAATTTTATAGTCTTGTGGCAAAACATGCAAAATTTCCAAACCTGGCGTAAGTGCCAAATTTTGCATTTCATTTTCTAATTTATCCAATTCAGATTGTTCAATTTCTTCATCCCCATGTCGGCGAGATAAAGTTCCTCTGTGTTGTAAGCTTTTAATATGGTGTCCTGCAATACCTACATAAACGGTTTTGATGTTTACTTGGCTATGTTTTTCGGCATCTTTAATTGCTTCTTCAATTGCGAGAACCGCTTTGCTTACATTGGCTACCATACCTCTTGAAACTCCGCCTTGGCTGGCAGCTTTCCCCATTCCAAGGATATTGAATTTGCCATTTTCGGCAAGTTGGCCAACAATGGCGCAAATTTTGGTTGTTCCGATGTCTAACCCTACGATGAAATTGTTACTTTGTGACATAATGTGGATGAATTATACTAGTGTTTTGCTTTTTGGACAGTATTGGTTGTTGTGTGTTCATTTTCGACTTCACTCATCCTTCCAATCACTTGATTGTTGATAGAAAGATCTATTTGAACGTATTTATTCCAACCCACGGTTTGAAGGCCTTTCTTGTAGAAAAGACGTAGGTTTTCGAACTTTTTGTCCATGTTTTGAGTGTTGTCTATCACAATGCTATGACTTCCCACCCTTGGAATCAATAAAAGGCGATTATAGTTATCTACATAGCATTGTTCAAATTGAAGATCCCAGAATTTGTTATAAAATAAAAATTTGCCTAATTCAAGAATTTCATTTGCAATTGGAACTCTTGAAATAAATCCGGCTTTGTGTTTGATGCTGATTTTTCCCGTTGCAATAATTACATCGGGTTGGATATTCTCCTTTTTGGGTATTTGATATCCCAAACTATCTAAGTAAAATTCTTCTCCAATGATATTTTTAATTTGAATAATCGGTTTGCGTTCTTTTACTTTTATTTTTAAAACCCCATCAAATCCAATATAGGCAGTTGATTTTTCAATATATGGGGAACTGTTTAATATAGTCTCAATTTTGGTCAATGATATTTCAGAAGCAGATTTGCCAACAGGGCTTCCTACTTTGTCTTGAATATAATTAGATATTTCTTGTTCATTTACAAAAACTGCACTTGAATCAGCTTCTATTTGAATGGCAACTCCTGAAATAATCCTGTTTTTCCCAGTGAAGTTAAGTTTGCTCCATATAAAAACCAATAAAACCAATAATACCAAAATGATGGTAACCATCGATTGGCGTTTGTTTAAAGCCAGTTTAAATTTTTGCATATATTTTACTTATTGGTGAAACAATTCTGTCAATATCTCCAGCTCCTAAAATCAATAGAACTTCGGGTTTACTTGTATTCAGTTTTTCTAAAATCAATTCAGGATTTACAAGTGATTTTTGTTCCAAATTTATCTTTTCAAGCAACCACGTTGAATTTATATTGGGTATAGGTTCTTCTCTTGCAGGATAAATTTCCATCAGCCACAATTCATCTAATTTCGATAAACTATCAGCGAATCCATCAACAAAGTCTCTGGTTCTTGAAAAAAGATGCGGTTGGAATATTCCTGTTATCTTTTTTGAGGGATAAAGGGATTTTACCGAGCCAATAATTGCATTTAATTCTTCGGGGTGATGGGCATAATCGTCAATGACCACAAAATCAGTATTGTCAACCACATATTCGAATCTGCGTTTTGCTCCTTTATAAGATGCAATGCCTACTTTTAACTTTTCAATATCCATTCGCAACATTCCATGGCAAATGGCCAAAGCAGCGGTTGCATTGCTTACATTATGAAATCCAGGTAACCCACAAACAAAATTTGACACGAATGTTTGTCCCTCATAAAAATCGAAATGGAATTTTCCATTTTCTATTTGAATGTTTTGGCAGGAATAACCAGAAAGTGGACTATTTCCATAAGAATTTACTCCAATATTATGGGTAAGTTCAAGGGTTAGTTTTTCTTCAATAATCAGTTGACCACTTTTTACCGATGTCTCGGTATTTTCACTTGTGCGAATCAAATTTGCAAAATGGTTGAATGCATCTTCAAAAGCTCGGTGGGTGTCGTAAATATCTAAATGGTCTGGATCAATAGCCGTAATGATGGCAAGATCTGGTTGAAGTTGATGAAAACTGCGGTCAAATTCATCCGCTTCAAGCACAACAATCTCTCTGCCGTTGGTTGCCAATGATTCTCCATTGGTTTTTCTTAGGTAATTAGTATTGTAATTGGCAGAAATACCTCCCAAAAAAGCAGTATAATTGATATTTGCGCTTTCTAACAAATGGGCAATCAGCGTTGAAGTTGTAGTTTTTCCATGGGTTCCGGCAACACAAATACTGAACATTGAGTTTGAAATCATTCCCAAAACCTCCGCACGTTTGTAAATTTCAATGCCTTGTTCTTTGAGATAAACCAAATGGCTATGTTTGTTAGGAACCGCCGGGGTAAGTATGAAAATTGTTTTTTTTATCTTTTGATTGATAACTTCAGGGAAACTAGATATTGAATCTGTATAATTGATATCTGCCCCTTCACTGATTAGTGATTTGGTTAACGCACTTTCTGTTTTGTCATAACCAAAAACTTTGATGCCAATTGACATAAAATAACGACAAATTGCACTCATGCCAATTCCACCAATACCTAAGAAATAGGCGTATTCGTATTTTGAAATGTCTCTATTCATCATAAGAATTTCTCAATTTCGTTAACAATAGTTTCTGTTGCATGCGGTCTTGCCGACTCTTTTAAAGCAGTTCTCATTTTATCTTGCTCACTTTTATTTGACAAAAGAGCGATGGCGGTACCAACCAATATATTTTTTGCGTCTTTGTCTGAAACCATCATTGCTCCACCATTTTTACAGATATGCTGTGCGTTTTTTGTTTGGTGGTCGTCGGTTACGTTTGCCGAAGGAACAAAAATGGCAGGAACTCCAGCTGCGGCTATTTCAGAGCAACTCAAAGCGCCAGATCTTGAAATCACCACATCGGCACAGGAATAAGCCAAATTCATTTCTCTTAAAAAAGGCCTTAAATAAATATTTGATGGAATTTCACCGTCGAATTTATAATGCTGGCCAGTTTGCCAGATTAATTGAATATCTTTCTCTACAAATAACTTAACGTTATTATAAATGCTTTCATTTAAAACCCTAGCGCCCAAACTTCCCCCAGTAATAAATAAAATGGGTTTGTTTGTATCAAGGTTGAAAAACTTACAAGCCTCTTCTCTAGAAACTTGCTCTACCACTTCTTTGCGAATGGGATTTCCAGAATGTATCCAATTCCCATATTTGAAATAGGGATCCATACCGTCAAATCCGCAAAATATTTTCTTGGCAGATTTACTCATGATTTTATTGGTAAGTCCGGCGTAGCCATTTCCCTCCCAGATAAAAACAGGGTAATTCATTTTGCTAGCGGCATAACAGATTGGCAAAGAAGCAAACCCACCCGTGCCAATTACGGCATTTGGTTTGAAATCTTTGATAATCTTTTTTGCCATGAAATAACTTTTAATTGATTGATAAAGGACTTTGAAATTTTGAATTGAAAAACTCCTTTTTAGTCCTGCTATTGGCAGTCCAATAATTTTATATCCTTCCAATGGAACTTTTTCCATTTCCATTTTCCCCAATGCACCAACGAATAAAAATTCTGCTGAGGGATGTTTTTCCTTTAATGCATTGGCAATGGCAACTGCAGGGAAAATATGTCCTCCCGTTCCACCACCTGAAAAAATGAACTTGAGATTACTCATTGGCTCCTCCATTTGAATTTGTGTCTGCTGAAGTTTTTAGTTCAGTTTCTTTTTCAATTTGAATATGTCGGCTAATACCTAATATGAATCCGAAAGCTACACTGTTTAAAATCAAACTTGTTCCACCCATACTCACCAAAGGCAAGGTTAATCCGGTAACAGGTAATTTGCCTATCGAAACGCCCATATGAATAAACGCTTGGAAGCTCATGCTGAATCCAATACCCAAAACGGCGAGTGCGGCAAAGGATCGTTGACTTTCGACAACAATTTTGAGGCACCTAAAAATTAATATGATATAGCAAGCAATAATAGCAAAGCCCCCAATTAATCCATATTCCTCAACAATTATTGCAAAAATGAAATCCGAATAGGGGTGAGGTAAGAAATTTCGTTGGGTACTGTTGCCAGGACCCTTGCCAATAATTCCACCCGTGGCAATGGCAATTTTAGATTGCATTTGCTGGTATCCACTGTTTCCATCTTCGTCTTTTCCAATGTATGTTTCAATTCGTTTTTTCCAAGTTGGAAGACGATTTCCTTCAAAGTTCGACATGTCTACAGTGAATAAAAATGCCACAAACAAGCTGAATGACAATATTCCGAGTCCAATGAGGCTAAAAATATAGGTAAGCTTTATGCGCCCCATTACCAATAAAAATGTGCTGGTGGTCATTACAACCAATGCTGTACTTAAGTTTTCAGGTAAAATAGGTATAACCACAATTGCAATCATTCCTAAAATTTTCCTAAAAGTTTTAAATTGATCTATTGTGTCTTGATTTTTACTTAAATATCTGGCAATGAACATTACCAAGAAAACCTTCGCCATATCTGATGCTTGAAAGGTAATTGGGCCAATGACAATTACCCTTTGGGCATTGTTAATATCGGCACCTATGAGTAGGGTAGTATAGAGAAGTCCAACCGAAATCCAAAAAAATAATTGAGATATGCGAGAATAAAATTTAAATGGTATCAGGTGAATAAAATACATACAACCCCAGCCAATGGCTAAAAATATTAAATGACGAAAAAAGTAGAATTCGGTATTTCCTTTTTGCTTTGCAAATGCCAAAGTACCCGTAGAGCTATAAACAGCAAGCACCCCAGCACAGGATAATATCATAACGATAATCCAAATGTATTTATCGCCTTTAAAGACGTCACTTAATTTACGCATTGTGTTTTAGAGATTTCTTACTGCTGCTTTAAATTGACGACCACGGTCTTCGTAGTTTTCAAATAAATCAAAGCTTGCACAAGCTGGCGACAACAATACAGCATCACCGTTAGCTGCCATTCTTGAAGCTACGTGAACTGCCTCTTTTGCGCTTAGTGTATTGATAATTAGATCAACATCACTTTGGAACGCTTGGTGTATTTTCATGTTGTCAAGTCCCATGCAAATGATCATTTTTACTTTGTCTTTCACTAAGGCTTTCAAATCGGCATAATTGTTTCCTTTGTCAACACCACCGGCAATCCATATTACTGGTTTGTCCATGCTTTCTAAAGCATACCATGTTGAATTTACATTGGTAGCCTTGCTATCGTTGATATATTCAATGCCATTTGTCTTAGCAACAACTTCTAAACGGTGTTCAACGTTTTGAAAGTTTGATAAGCTTTCGCGAATGCTGTCTTTTCTTACGTCAATTAAGTTAGAAATTACGGCAGCAGCCATGGTGTTGTAGGCATTGTGTTTGCCTCTTAAGTTAATTTCTTGCATATCTAAGGTGTATTTTTTTTCTAATTGGATGTGAATGATGTTGGCAATGGCAAAAGCGCCATATTCAACGGTATTGTTTAAACTAAATGGAATCATTTTTGAAGGAATATTTGTGTTTTTTATTCCTTCAAGTGTTAATGCATCATCTTGACAGAAAATGAAATAATCTTCATTAGTTTGATTTAAAGTCAATCGCATTTTACTTGCTATATAGTTTTCGATTTTATAATCGTAGCGATCTAGATGATCAGGAGTAATGTTTGTCAAACAAGCTATGTGAAGTTTGAATTTTTCATTTCCGTCTAGTTGGAAACTGCTTAATTCAAGAACATAAATATCGAAATTGTTTAATGCAACTTGACGGGCAAGTGATTGGCCAATGTTTCCACCCAATCCCACATTTAAACCCGCATCTTTCAAGATTTGATAGGTTAACATGGTGGTTGTGGTTTTTCCATTGGTTCCAGAAATACCAATCATGGTGGCATTAGTATACCAACCCGCAAATTCAATTTCGGAAATAACGGAAATTCCTTTTGCTTTGATATTTTGAATTAGTTCAATTTTATCAGGAATGCCTGGACTTTTAATCACCAAATTGGCGTTTAAAATTCTCTCAATATCGTGTGAACCTTCTTCCCATTCAATATTGTATTCTAACATTTCAGCTTTGTATTTCTCACCAATTTGGCCTTTGTCAGATACAAATACATTCCAACCTTGAGTTACCCCAAGAATAGCTGCACCTGTTCCGCTTTCTCCAGCGCCCAATATGATGAGATTTTTGTTCAACGTAATTTTATTAAAGCGAAGGTTGCCAATACAAGCATTACCGTGATTAACCAAAAGCGCAATGTGATTTTGCTTTCAGGTATAAGTTTCTTTTGATAGTGATGGTGCAATGGCGACATCAAGAAAATGCGTTTGCCCTCGCCGAAGCGCTTTTTGGTATATTTAAAGTACCCAACCTGGAGAATTACCGAAAAGCTTTCAGCAAAGAATATCCCGCAAAGAATTGGAAGTAGTAATTCCATTTTGATGATAATAGAAACTGCTGCAATTGCACCACCAAGAGCCATGCTTCCCGTATCGCCCATGAAAACCTGAGCCGGATATCCATTGTACCATAAGAATCCCAAACATGCACCAATTACAGCAGCTAAGAACACAACAACTTCGCCGCTGTTCGGAACATAAATGATATTTAAATATTGTGAAAACTTGATATTTCCTGTAGCGTAAGCCAATATTCCCAATCCAGTGCCTACTATAGCTGTAGTGCCTGCAGCCAATCCGTCAATTCCATCAGTTAAGTTTACAGCGTTGGTAACTGCCATACAGATAAAAATGATAACTGGCACAAATACCAACCATGCATTTCCTTCGCCTGGCAATAGATCGGTATAACTGAATTTTAATTTTGAAATTGGAAGATTTGTTTCTAGCGGAATGTGGTTGATGCTATGCGTATAGTCAATGGCTACGGCAATGATTACTCCCAACATTAATTGGCCAATCAATTTGGTTCCGGCCTTCATTCCCTCCTTGTCTTTTTTGAAAACTTTGATGTAATCGTCAATTGCACCAATGGTTCCCATCCAAATGGTGCTAATTATCATAAGGATTACATAAATATTGTCAAGTTTTGCCAAAAGCAAAGTGGGAACAATGATTGCCAAAATAATAATAATGCCACCCATTGTTGGTGTACCTTTCTTTTGCATTTGGCCTTCTAGCCCAAGGTTTCTAATAGATTCCCCAATTTGCTTTTTCTGAAGCCAGTGAATAATTCCTTTTCCGGCCCAAAGCGCTATGAGTAAACTCAAAATTCCAGCAAGAGCTGCCCTGAATGTGATATAATTAAATACCCCAGCTCCAGAAATTCCTGATTTGTCTAAATACTTAAAAATGTAATATAACATTATCCTAATTCGTTAAATAGTTCTGAAATGATTTGTTTGTCGTCAAATGGATGTTTTACTCCGTTAACTTCTTGATATGTCTCATGTCCCTTGCCTGCAACTAGAATTACATCGCCAGGATTAGATAGAAGAATCGCGGTTTTAATGGCCTCTTTTCTGTCTGTTATTTTTAGTACTTTTTTCTTGTATTGGATTTCAACACCACCATCCATCGCTTCTATGATTGCATTTGGATCTTCGTTCCTGGGATTGTCACTCGTAAAAATTACCCTGTCGCTTAATTTGCTGGCAATTTGTCCCATTTCAGGACGTTTACTAGAATCTCTATTTCCACCACAACCAACTACGGTAATAAGATTTACTCCGTTTTGGCGAATATTATTGATGGTTTTAATTACATTTTCAAGTGCATCAGGAGTGTGCGCATAATCAACAATTGCAGTTTTGTTTTCAGTTCCAGCAATGGCTTCAAAACGGCCGTTTACCCTGCCAAGAGCACTTAAAGGAATGTCTATTTCTTCTTCTCCCTCAGTTAATAAAAACGCTGCTCCATAAACTGCCAAGAAATTATAAGCATTGAAATCTCCAACCAATGAGGTCCAGATATCTTTGCCATTAATTTGCAAAAGCATACCGTTGAAATCACTTTCCAATACTCTTAATTTAAAATCAGCATTCCCTTTTAAACCGTAGGTATATTTTGTTGCTTTGCTATTTTGCAACATCACCATACCGTTTTTATCGTCTTTGTTTGTAATTGCAAATGCCTCTGATGGCAACTGGTCAAAAAAGCGTTTTTTCGCCTTGATATAATTGTCGAAAGTGATGTGATAATCTAAATGATCGTGGGTAATGTTTGAGAAAATTCCCCCAGCAAACTTGATCCCTGCAATTCTATTTTGATCAATGGCATGTGAACTCACTTCCATAAAGCAATGGGTGCAACCTTCTTCCAACATTTGTGCAAAAAGGGCATGCAATGCAATTACATTTGGTGTTGTATGGGTACTTGGAATAATCTTGTCGGCAATTCTATTTTCAACTGTTGAAACCAATCCACATACATATCCAAGTTTTGTGAAAAGTTCAAACAGCAACGTAGAAATTGTTGTTTTTCCGTTGGTACCTGTTGTTCCAACAATGATTAAATTATCCGCTGCCTCATCATAAAACTGAAGCGAAATTTGTCCCAATGCTTCCGAAACATCAGCAACCTTAATATACGAAATTCCTTCGATATGTGCAACTTCATTGGAATGCAAGATGGCGCTAGCTCCTAATTCAATTGCCTTTTCGATGAAATTATGTCCGTCAACTTGTGTTCCAGACATAGCGGCATAGAGATAATTGCTCTTTGCAGTTCTGCTATCAATTGTCAGCCCTTGAATTTGCAAATCCCTATCGCCATGAAAAGTGGCATTTTTTACCGTAGATAAAAGTTGATTTAAGGTTTTCATTTTGAAGGACTTAATTTTAGGTGAATAATATTGTTCGGGCTAACTGCTGTTCCTTTGTTGAATGATTGTGACACAACGCGACCATATCCCTCAAAAGTGATTTTAACTGGGATTTTCTTGGCCAATTGCAATGCATCACGCAAACCCATTCCTTTAAAATCTGGTACTTTATTTGGTTCAATTGTTAATGGATTTACATTGATTGAATATCCCTTTGCATTTGCTTCACAGTATTGTGCTGTTGGCATAGTTGATTTTGAATTGATGCTTAGTTCATTCAATACAGATTTCAAGGCAAATTGGTTTCCGTTTAGAACAGAGGGCGCTTCAGTAATTCTCGCAGTTACCAAAGTGGGTTGTATTTTAATATGAGAGCTGTAAATTTTATTGGCAATGTCAATAAATACTGGCACCGCTACTTTTGCGCCGTAATACTCTTCTTTGTTTGGCTTGTTAATGATTACAATGATGGTGTATTGAGGAGCTTCTGCAGGAAAGTACCCAACAAATGAGGCCATGTGCTTGTCAATATATTTGCCATTTTCACTAATTCTCACTGTCCCAGTTTTGCCAGCGGCAGTGAATGGGCATTTCTTGGTGATTTCTTCGGCTGTTCCGCGTTCAACTACCCCTTTTAAGAGTTGTTGCAACGCAACAAGCGTTTGAGGAGAACATATTTTTTCATTGATTACCTTAGGCTCAATTTTCGAAACCGATTTTCCGTCTTGTAAAATTTCTTTAACCAAGTAAGGATTCATCATTTTGCCACCATTTGCCACCGAATTATAAAGCATTAAAGTTTGCAATGGTGAAATTTGACTGGTGTATCCAATGCTCATAGAAGGAAGTGTAACTCCATTCCAATCAGAACTTTTGGTGGTTTTTATTACTGGATAATTTGAGCTAGGAATGTCGAAATTTGGTTTTGCGTTCAATCCCAATTCTATAATGTGATCAATGAATTTTTGAGGTTTCTTTTGGTAGTACTTCCATACAAATTGACTAATTCCAACGTTGCTCGATTTCTCAAAACTCTCTTGTAAAGTGTAGAATTTATTTCTAGAATCGAAATGGTCGCCATCGGTAAAGGTTTTATCATAATACTTCACAGATCCATTGTGCAATGCAATACTATCGGTTGGTTTTGCATATTCATCTTCTAAAAGCGACAATACAGAAACAAGTTTGAACGTTGAACCTGGTTCAGAAAATTCACTCACTGCATAGTTTTGCGATTCGTAATATTTGCCGTCTGTGCCTCTTTTTAAGTTTGCAATGGCTTTGATGGCGCCAGTTTTTACTTCCATTACCATGGCACAACCGTGATCGGCTTCATTCGCAATAAGTGCTTGGCTCAATGCATATTGGGTAACGTCTTGAAATCCTACATCCAATGTGGTAACAATATCGAATCCATTTTCAGCGAGTTGATTATTTCCAACATTTACGGGACGCCAAATTCGACCCGGCATGCGTTGTTCCATGATGGTGCCATTTCTACCGCGAAGTAGGCTGTCAAATGATCCCTCAAGACCAACATTTACGCCATTTTTAGTATACCCAATTGCTCTTTTGGCAAGGTCACCCATGAAATACATGCGTTTTCCTTTTTCTTCAAACCAAAAGCCACTTTTAAATTTACCAGTCCAAATCAAAGGAAAGGTTTTGATATTTCTAACAATGTCGAAACTCAAATCTTTGCCAACAATTGTGTATCTAGATTTTTTCTTTTTGAGGGACGTGAATTTCGATTTCCATGTATTTTTGCTTTTCTCTGGAAACACCCGGGCAAACATCATTGCTAAGCTATCTACTTTAGCATTGAATATTTTAGTTGTTAAACCATCAGCGTTGGCATCCCAAATTAAATCGTAAGTAGGGATAGATGTTGCAAGTAAACTTCCATCATCGGCATAAATATTTCCTCTAATGCCGGCAATATTTCTGATACGTGTATTTTTCTTTTTTAACTCAATGCTGAATTCTTTATCAAATCCATTTTGAAGTTTAATCATTGAATAAATAAGAAAGGCACAAAAACTTCCCACCAATATGAAAATCACATAGGCGCGCTTTAGAATTTCCTTCCTTGTATTTACTTTATTGGTTTGCGTCACGGGTCAATTTTATTGGAGGTGATGTAAGCTCTTTTAATCCAGTTGATTTTAATTTTTCTGCTATTTCAGTTTGTTTGCTAGAATTTGTGATTTCACTTTCTAAGCTTATTCTTTCGCTGTGTAATTCTTTTAATGAAGTTTTGAGTTCTTCTTTTTTCTTGATTGCTTTGGTAGCGTGAAGTGAATTATAGATATAAAACAACATGGTAAAAAACAAGATTGCGATGATTTTGAGTGTGCGTTTTGTGGTAAGTTGAAAAGTCTGATCTGCAGCAATGGATGTTTCCTCCACGAATGGAGATTTCACATTTTCAATGTTCTCTTGTTCTATATTTTCGTTGTTTATTTCCATGCTTGTCTGATGCCAATTCTCATTTTTGCGCTTCTTGCACGCTTATTTCTACTTATTTCTTCTTCAGTAGGAATGATTGCTTTATTTGGTTTTCCTTCAAATGGTTGAGAGCTCCATCCATACATGTCGGTATGCTTTTTCCCCTCAAGATTTCCGCTATTTATGTAGTTTTTTACCAATCTGTCTTCCAAAGAATGGTAGCTAATAATTACCAATCTACCGCCTTCTTTAATGAGCGATTCTGAATCCATTAGCAGTTGTTCCAATGCCCTTAATTCACCGTTTACTTCGATACGAATTGCTTGAAAAACTTGCGATAAATATTTAGCAGGGGTGTCTTTTGGAGTGCAGCCATAAATTGCCTCTTTGAATAGTTCAATGGTTTGAATTCTTCTGCCTTTTCTTTGATCCAAAATTGTTTTGGTCAATTTATAAGCGTTTTTAATTTCACCGTAATTATTAAAGATGTTCAACAATTGGGCTTCGTTATAATCGTTCACAACCGTTTCTGCCGATAATTTGGCATTAACATCCATTCTCATGTCGAGTGGACCGTCTAAGCGGTGTGCAAAGCCCCTTCCATCCACATCAATTTGATGCGATGAAATGCCTAAGTCCCCCAAAATCCCATCTACTGGAATATTGTCTGAATATTCTAAAAATTGTTTTGCGTATTGAAAATTGTGCTGAACAAAAGTGATGCGAGAATCGTTTGGAATTCTTTCTTGTGCATCTTGATCGCGGTCGAAGGAAATAAGTTTACCCTTGGTGCTAAGTTTACTAAGAATGTATTTACTGTGACCGCCACCACCGAAGGTAACATCAACATAAGTGCCGTCTGGATTGGTTACCAGGGCGTCGACGCTTTCTTTAAGCAATACTGGGTCGTGATATTCGTAGTTCATGTAGCAAACAGGTTTGCCAGCATGTTTAGTCTTGTTCAGTAGAAGAAGATCTTTGTTTATGGAAATGTTGAGCCAAATTGCTTAATTCATCAGAATCAACCGATAGTTCAGTATCGTATAAGTGTTGACTCCAAATTTCCACTTTGCTACCGTTGGCGCTAAGCACAACATCGTCAGATAGGTCTGCATATTCCAATAACTTTTTTGGAATGAGAATACGCATTGCATTGTCGATTTGTATCAAATTGGCACCGTTAGTGAAGATACGTTTGAATCGGCGAATTTCGGGACTCATAAAATCATCAACGGCGTTAAGCTTGGCAGTTTCTTTCAACCAATCTTCTTTTGTGTACAAAACCAAGCATTTTTCAAAACCGCGGTTTATAACCAAAGTATTCTCTGCAGACTCAGGAAACTGAGCCCTTAACTTCGATGGTAGGGATAGTCTTCCCTTGCCGTCTAGCTTGCAATTATATTCTCCGATTAGTCCCGACATTTTGTGCTGGATTTCTGTCTGCTAAATAAAAAAAGAATTTCCCACAATTTCCCACAATTTCCCAAAATTAGCCACTTCTTTTCCACATTCGCCCACAGAGTAGCCATTTTGAAAGGATTTAGGGTCATCTTTTCTTGTTTTAGACAATGCAAAAATAGTAAAAACTATTGTAAATACAAGGGGTTTGGTAATCGTGGGAGAAAGTGGAATAAAAATATCAAATAATGCCGCTTTTTTAATAAATGTGGAATACCTAATTTTGAATTGTTCCTAAAATGAGAAAATTCACCCTATTGTGCATAACCTTAACCTCCATAATGGGGATAACTCAAGCCCAAAAAAGCGTGATTTGGAACATCGACGCCCAAATTCGAAATTTCGGTTTTGATTTTGGGGGATATAAATACACCCAAATTAAAGGCGATAATTGGGGCAATCAAGTGGGATTTAAAATTGGAAATTTGGTTGATCCCAAAGAAGTGTTTGTGATTAATTATAGTTTACCCGGATCTCAATCTTTCAAGCTAGAAAAAATCAACTACGCTTGGGCCATCAAACCTTATTATGGGGTTACTTATATAATGGGGCAAAGAAAATCTAGAATGGATGTGGGATGTAAATTGTTTGTTAATGCCAGTTTGCCCATTGTGTATTCCTGGCCAGTTTATATTTCCTATTATCAAGGTACTCCACCTTTTGATGGCTATGCCGATGTGCAATACGATCCTGCCAACCAAAATGTTTCATTAATAGGAGGGACAGCACAATTTACCAAGGGATTGGATAAGGGGAAAATCATTCCTGGATTTGGACTTTCTGCAGGTTTGCAAATCGAGTGGGGGAGTTATAGATCATTGTCAAATTCGATGTCTGTTGGCCTATCTAACGACATTTTTGTAGAGAAAATACCATTATTATATACACAAACTACAAATAAGAATATCTTCCCGGCAGTATTTGTTAACTTTGCATTTGGATTTGGCGATATAAATTAATTAAAACGTGATTGAATTACCGGTAGTTTCAAAAGAAAAACGTGGACCATCTAAACCATCTTGGTTAAAAATAGAAATTCCATTTGGTGAAAATTACACCAACGTAAAAAAAATTGTAAAGGAACATAAACTCCATACCATTTGTGAAGATGGTAAATGTCCGAATATGGGCGAATGTTGGGGAGCTGGTACTGCCACTTTCATGATTTTGGGAAATGTATGTACCCGAAGTTGTTCATTTTGTGCAGTTGCAACGGGACGTCCTGGCGAATATGATCTTGACGAGCCAAAACGCGTTGCCGAAGCGGTAAAATTAATGAATGTGAAACATTGCGTAATTACTTCTGTAAATCGCGATGAATTAAAAGATAAGGGTGCTACAGTTTGGGCCGAAACAATTAAAGCTGTAAAGTCATTAAGTCCACAAACTACCATTGAAACATTGATCCCTGATTTCAAATCACAGTGGGATATGCTCTACATGGTTTTGGATTCAAAACCAGAGGTGGTTAGCCACAATATGGAAACAGTTGAAGAACTTTACAGACTGGTTCGTCCTCAAGCAAAATATGCGAGAAGTTTAGAGCAAATCAAACGCACCCATGAATATGGTGCTAGAACCAAAAGTGGGGCAATGTTGGGTTGCGGAGAAACCGATGATCAGGTAAAAAAACTCATCCACGATTTGCGAGAACATGGTTGTGACGTATTAACTTTAGGGCAATACCTTCAGCCTACCAAATTGCATTTGCCAGTTGCAGAATATGTTCACCCTGATAAGTTTAAATTTTGGGAAGAATATGGATTAAAATTGGGCTTTAGGTTTGTTGAAAGTGGGCCTTTAGTTAGGAGTTCATACCATGCTGAAAAGCATGTTTTGTAATTAAATTCAACGCAGTTTTGCAGAAAATGCAAATTATGATGAAAAAATTACAATAAATAATGAACATCCAATACTTAGAATTGGAAAAGACCCTCTTTTTGTATTAATTTGCGATTCGAGAGTTTTCTCTCATTATATAAAAGAAAAAAAGATATTTTATGAAGATAAAGTCATATTTGCCTATCGCGCTTTCTGCGGGAATCTGTTTAGGAATTGGGTTGGTTGGATTTAACAACACCATCAAAACTCCTAAATTTACTGAATTGTTTTCTTTTGAAGATGAATCAGAAGAAAATCCAGCTGAGGAAATTGAAGGAGCATTGCGTTCAATGTACAGCATGAGATTGAATGAAAAAACGGGTACTCTTGAACCAGAATGGATCAAAGCAGCTGTTGCTCAAGCAGATGCACTTCAAATCAAAAGCCGTTTGAATAAAAATATTGTTTGGCAGAACATGGGTCCAGACAACGTGGGTGGTAGAACCCGTGCTTTGGTAATTCATAAAGATTCTGCAAACATTTGGTTTGTGGGTTCAGTGAGTGGTGGATTATTTAGATCTACTACCTATGGCCAAAGTTGGACACCAGTAAACGACTTACAAGAAAACTTAAACGTTACTTGTATGGCGCAAACTCAAAGTGGTAATATCTATTACGGAACTGGAGAAGGTGGATTCACCAATCTTTCTGGTACCAGAAATGGTTCTCCTGCATTTATTGGGAATGGAATTTTCAAAAGTGACAATTTAAGCGGTACTAAATTTTCTTTATTGCCTGGTACGAATAACGGCACATTTGATGTTTGTAACAGTATGGTTGCTCACCCAACTTTGAATAAATACTATGTAGGAACTGATGCAGGATTATATGAATTCACGGAAGGTGTTGCTACCCCTAAGAAAATCAATGGATCTGCCATTAAAGAAGTGAAAGTTGACAATAATGGAGTCATTTGGGCTTCCAACAATGGTGGTGCTGTTTACAAGTCAGACGCAACTGGTGCGATGAAGTTAAACAAATCATTCCCAGCTGGTGGTCGAATTGCAATCGCTATTTCGCCTGATGATGCAAACTACGTTTATTTGTTAGTTGCAACAAACGGTGGTAAAATGGATGGCTTATATAGAACTACAGATGGTGGAACTACATGGACACAATTGGTTTATGGCAATACCGTAACCGATATTTTTGGACCGAATACCCAAGGTTGGTACGATAACGTTGTAGGAGTTGTTCCAGGTAATAAAAACAAAGTATTGATGGGTGGTGTTGATTTGGCTACTTGGGATGAAGTAAACGGTTATACCCAAATTGGTAGCACATTTGGTGCACCTTGGAATAGTGGTTTTGTTCATTCAGACAAACACTTAATTATGTGGAATATGAATACCAAACCTGCAACTTGTATCGTTGGTAGCGATGGTGGTATTTTCTCTTCAACAAATTTAGGTACATGGACATCAATCAATAGAGGTTATACAACTTTGCAATTATATAATGTGGCTGCAAATTCATTAGGTCATGTAATGGGCGGAGCTCAAGACAATGGTACATTTTTGGTGAATTTCAAAGGAAATGCGCCTGCAGGTGAGCAATCTAAAACAGCTGTTAGTATCTATGGTGGTGATGGTTTTGATGTTGAATTCTCAAAATTCAATCCTAGCATTACTTTTATGTGCACATATTACGGTACTGTAGCCCGTTCTGGTAACCAAGGTCAATCAAGTTCAACTTTCTTCGATAAACGTCAAACTGGACTTATTCAAACTGACTTTAATACCACTTTCAGTTTATGGGAGCAAGATGCGAAAACATCTAAATTATACTTGGCTAAAAATGCCGAAATATGGGCTGCTGTAAATCCTACTGATTTTGCAAATGACGTTGTTTGGATTCGTGTAGCTGGTGGTTTAGGAGGCGGTAGAATCATTGAAATGGACTATACCCCAGATGGTAATCATTTGTTCTCTTGTAAACAAGGCGCTTTATTTAGAACCTCTGGTTTAAAAGACGCTGATTTCTCTGTGAAAGCAAATCCAGGTGTGAATGATATTCCTGCTGGTGTTGTAACAAAACAATTATCTGTTCCTGGTACTTCAGGTAGAACAATCACTTCTGTGAATGTTGATATGGGTGATTCAAACCATGTAGTAATTACTCTTGGTGGATATGGCAATACTTCTTATGTAATGGAGTCTAAAAATGCACTGGATGTAAATCCTACATGGACAAACATTACTGGAAATTTACCTTCTATGCCAGTTTATGATGCTATTGTTGATATTGACAATCCAAGCAGAATTATTCTAGGTACTGATTTGGGTATTTGGGTAACTGAAAACGGTGGAGTTAAATGGGAAGAAGCAAACCAAGGCATGGCACGTGTGCCAGTATTCGAAATTCGTGGTTACGAATGGAAACCTTGGGAAGGTATGTCAATGTACATTGGTACCCATGGACGTGGATATTTCCGTTCATCTACATTGTTAACTGGAACTAAAAACGTTTCAAATACCAAAGTAACTATGAATGCATATCCGAATCCAACTTCAGATATTACAAATTTCTCTTTCAATGCTGCTAAGTCTGGTGCTGCAACTGTTACAATCTATGATTTAACAGGTAAGGCTGTGATAACTAAAAACATTCAAATTGCAAATGGTTCAAATTCTGTTTCAGTTGATGTTGCGCATTTGACAACTGGATATTACTTGGCATCTATCAACGGTGTTGTGAATACCCAAGCTGTGAAAATATTGGTAAAGTAAATTAAGATTACAATCTTGATAAAACAAAAATGGCTGCCATAGGCAGCCATTTTTGTTTTTATAATATTTTATAAATAAAAAAATCTTATTTCCATTGCCCAGAAAAAACTTCTTCAGCTGGACCAATTAACCAAATGTTCTCAAATCCATTTTCGGTTTTCTCAAATTCTATGGCCAATTTACCTCCCGGGGTGTCCATGCGAACGAGTTGCTTTGTATCCCCCAAAATAATAGATCCATGTAGAATGGCATGAGCCAATACCGTAGCTGTAACTCCCGTTCCACAGCTCAGTGTTTCGTTTTCTACGCCACGTTCATACGTTCTCATTTGTAAGTGCTCTGAATCAATCACTTTTGAAATATTTACATTGATTCCCTCTTTTGTATACGTTTCATTGTATCGAATAGACTGTGCCCATGAAAATAGGGGATGATCTTCTATTGAATTATCCGTAAAATGAACATAATGCGGAGAACCCGTATTAATTTCAACTGTACTTTCATCTATGATTTTCCAAGATGTAACATTGTTCATTTGTAACCTTACTTGATCTTTGTCAATATTTGCAATGTGCTCTCCGTCTGGTGCCCAAAACTTAAGTGCGTTTCCGTTTCCAACACCCAGTTGATGAGCCCATTGGGCAATACAACGTCCACCATTCCCACACATAGTACTTAAATTCCCGTCAGAATTGTAGTAAATCATTTCAAAGTCGTAACCAACTTTATTTTGTAAAATCATCAATCCGTCAGCACCAATGCCGAAATTTCTATCACACATTTGCTTTACAGGAAGTGTGTTAGAAACAGGAGTTGTTCTGCCGTCTATTAAAATAAAGTCGTTCCCAGTTCCCTGGAATTTAACAAAATCTACCATGTTTAATTTTGGATGGCCTTGATAATCGCCTTGTCAATAATTGGTTTTGGGCTATCAATTTTAGTTGAACTCAGGGGAATTGAATAAATAGTTTTAGGTCCGAGTTCAATATAGTATTTCCCGTTTAATTGATAAATCAAAGGGTTTTCACTAGAGAAGTTTGATAGAATAATTGTGTAGCTTCCTTTTTTATCAGAAACTTCAATCGACTGCTTAGGTGATTTGGTATCGATAAACACCACACTGAATTTTGAAACATTGGTAACCGATTTCGGTTTGTTTTCAACAACTGTTACGCTATCAGATTGAACGGACATTGCCGGCTCAGTATTGCTGGCTTCCTTTTTTGATTTGTAATTGGCAGCAATTTTAGCCTTGGCAATCATGGGTTGTTTCTCCATCGATGATTCATTTGCAGCAAGCGCTTCAGTCAATTTAATAGGTACCAACACAACATTTTTTACATACTTTGAATCGTCACCAAACGACCATTGATAAGCATTGCCATTCGAAATATCAGGAGCCATAGACTTTTCACTTTCAGCCGTATTTCCTTTTGAATCGCTTATTGTTGGAGACGAACCAATGTCCGATTCTTGCGAATTTGCAACATCATCTGAAAGATTTGTTTCATCTAATAATACCAAAGAAGAATCTGCATAAATGGCAGTACTATCATCAACAACAATTGGAGCTAAATAAGCTTCTTGGTTATATTTTTCCTTTCCCTTAGATTCAATATTTGACTGTTTGTTCAATGCCAATATTTCAGTTGCCTCTTTAATGCTTCCAGTTTTAATGTATTGAACAATAAAGAAATAAGATACCAAAACCACGGAAACTGTTGCAACAGCATACAGCCACAAGTTGGTTTGATTTTCTTCACTTTCGTCTTGAACCCTACTTCGAATATATTCCTTAAGTTCTTCGTCACCCTCAGACTTAATTCCCTCAATAATAAATTGTTTAAATAATACCGTGCTTTTCAACTCAGCATCATTCTCCATTTCTTGCAGAAATAGCATGCGCTCATCTTCCGACATTTCATTGTCAATAAACAGGTCAATTCTTGGGTCTTCGGAATTCATGGTTTATCTAAAAAAATCGGTTGAACTAAATTGAGATTTCACTTTGCTTTCAAGCTCTTTCATGCATTGATGCTTTTTTGATTTGGCAACATCGGCATTGGCAAAACTGTTTGCCTTGGCAATGGTTTGCATATCAAATCCATCAAAATAAAACATCAACAAAACTTGACGGCAGGTTTCCCCCATTTGATTTAACATTTTCCGTACGATAGCATGATCCAAATTTGAATCTGAATTTTGTACGGTTGAATGCATTTGTGGGTTGATATTTTCTTCGGGGGACATTCGCTTGTTTTTATCTACTTGCTTGAGCCAAAGGTTTTTCACAACTGCATAAATATATGTTGATGGTTTGGCTTCTAGCGTAAATTCTGGTTTTCTGGCATTTTTCCATAAAACAATAAGTGCCTCTTGAAGTAAATCTTCTGCATCTTCCTCTCTACCTTTTTGATCTTTTATGTATTTATATACCATGGCCTCGTTTTCTTTATACAATTCAACCAATACATCTCTGTCACCCTGTCGGAGACGGGCCACAATAATTGCTGATGGATGGGAGTTTATTTGCATTTCACGGACTATGTATACTCTTTTATCGAAAAAGGTAAATGAATTACTATGCAAATTAACGCACATTCACGATTTTTGCGTTGTTATTACAAACAAAATTTAATTTTTTTTTAAAATATGAAACAGTATTTTCAAAAACACAAAGTATTTACATTTTTCTTGGCCGGATTATTAGGCGGCGCAGTTAGTTTAGGCGGCTTCTATGCAGTTGCTGCTACACGAAGTAATTTTGATATTGATCAGAAGCAAGGGGCCTCTGGTCAATTGGCGAGGTACGCTAGTTTGAACACAATTCCAGCCTTTGATTTTACCGGGGTGTCTGAAATTGCAAATCCTGCCGTGGTGCACATCAAAACAACCATTCAATCATCTCCTCAAGAAGGTGGTAACCGTGAAATGCCAACCGATCCATTTGAGTTTTTCCAAGGACCAAACTTTAGATTCGATCAACCACAAGGCCCTCGTCAAGCGAGTGGATCTGGTGTAATTATTTCAGATGATGGTTACATCGTTTCTAATAACCACGTTGTGGAAGGTGCAACCAAAATTGAAATTGTTTTAAACGACAAAAGAACTTATTTGGCTGAATTGATAGGTACAGACAAAAATACCGATTTGGCGTTGTTGCGCATTGCAGAAAGCAATTTGCCTTTCTTGAAATTAGGCAATAGTGACGATGTAAAAGTAGGACAATGGGTTGTTGCAGTTGGTAATCCATTCAATTTAACAAGTACCGTTACTTTGGGTATTGTAAGTGCTATGGGTAGAAATATTGATTTATTGCGTTCAAAAGGCAATAAATATGCAATTGAAAATTTTATCCAAACCGATGCTGCTATAAACCCTGGGAACAGTGGTGGCGCTTTGGTAAGTGTTGCCGGAGAATTAATTGGTATAAACACAGCAATTGCCTCTGAAACCGGTTCTTATGCAGGTTATGGCTTTGCAATTCCTGTAAACTTGGTAAAAAAGGTAATCAATGATCTTAAGAATTATGGTAAGGTTCAACGTGCATTATTGGGAGTCTCTATCCAAGAAATTACCCAGAATTTGGTTGATGAAAAAGGATTGACCGATTTGAAAGGTGTTTATGTTGCTGAAGTTGTTGAAAAAAGTGCAGCAGACAAAGCAGGTGTAGAAAAAGGCGATGTGATTTTGAAAATTGATGGCGACGAAGTAAACAGTTCAAGTCGTTTGCAAGAAAAAGTAGGGAAATACAAACCTGGCGATATAGTAAAAATAACCATCCGCAGAAAAGGATCAACAAAGGAAATTCAAGCTACTTTATTGGGTGAAAATGGAACAGCGAAATTAGAAACTGCCGAAAAGTCATCTGGCTCAGAATACTTGGGAATGAAGTTGGAAAATACCACCCGTGAAGAAAGAGCGAAAATGGATATCAAAGCAGGAGTGAAAGTATCGGGTTTAGCGTCTGGTGTATTTAAAACATCTGGAATTCCAGAAGGGTTTGTCATTACAATGATTAACAATGAGCCTGTTTATTCAGCTCAAGGTGCAGTTTCGGTTTTGAAATCGTTAAAGGGCAGCATTGTTGTTGAAGGCAAAACCGCTAGCGGACAAGAAAAAATTATTGCAGTAAAACTGCCTAAGGCTGAAAATTAAATCAGTATATTGATAACAAAAACGGCTACCCAAGGGTAGCCGTTTTTGTTTATAGCAGTTAATAGAATTGTTTCTTTTATTAATCTTCTTGAATATTTGGGTTGAAATTATTAGACCAATTTCCGTTTCCATTTCCTTTATTAGAGGTAAACGGATCAGGCATAACCGCTGAGTTATTGTAAAAATTGTCGTCGTCGTTTAATTTCGATGGAATGGTTGCCGTATAAGTGGCAGGAGCACTTCCACCGTATTCTGGTTTGCTGTTTAATGCGGATCTTTCATACGGCGATAAATCTACAAATTTAGAGTATTCACCTACGAATTTTGCAAAGGCAGAACCTACCGAACCATGACGGTTTTTGGCAATAATTACCTCTGTTAATCCCTTGATACCATGATCGGGTTGCTGTTGTTCTTTGTTTCCCTCAGAAGTATCCATACCCATACTTGCATAATATTCATCTCTATAAAGGAACATTACCATATCGGCATCTTGCTCAATAGAACCAGATTCACGCAAATCTGAAAGCTGTGGACGTTTATTCGCACGTTTTTCAACTTCACGACTTAACTGCGCCAAAGCAATCACCGGAATGCTCAATTCTTTTGCTAAACCTTTTAATGAACGAGAAATAAATGCAATTTCTTGTTCACGGTTTCCGCCGCCACCTTTTGTTTCATGTCTTAATAATTGCAGATAATCGACGATTACCAAATCAAGCCCTTGTTGAGAATGCACCCTTCTGCATTTCGCATTCAAATCAAAAATACTCAATTGAGGGGTGTCATCAATAAATATCTTGGATGAACCCAATGCAGCCGTTTTGGTATGCAAACGTTGCCATTCTTCTTCGGTTAGTTCACTTTTCTTGATTTTATCGCCTGGAACTTCAGATTCTCCACTAATTAAACGATTTACCAACTGAACATCGGCCATCTCTAATGAAAAAATCATGACACTCTTTTTGTGGTCAATGGCAGCATTACGCAATAGGCTTAATGCAAACGCAGTTTTACCCATTGCAGGACGTGCAGCCAAAATTACCAAATCTGAAGGCTGCCAACCACCGTTAATTCTGTCGATATCAGAAAATCCTGAGGCAACACCCGTAATACCATCGTTATCAGCCGACATACGGTCTTCGATTTCCTTCAAAGAACTATTGATCAATACGCTAATTTCTTGGAAATTTCGTTTTAACCCAGCATTTTTAATTTCATACAATTTTGCTTCTGACTGATCTAGCAATTCGAATGCATCATTTGAATCGTCGTAGGCATCATAAGCCACTTCTCCAGCAACTGAAATCAATTCACGTTGAATGAATTTCTGTGTAAGGATACGCGCATGGAACTCAATATTTGCAGCGCTCGAAACCCTATTGGTTAATTGGGCCAAATAAAATGGACCACCAATAAATTCTAATTTGCCCGCATTTCTTAGTGCATTCGAAACCGTTAATAAATCTATGGCAGAATCTGCAGATAGATACATATCGCGAATAACCTTGAAAATTTCTTGATTTGCAGGTTGGTAAAAATGTTTCTCAGTTAAAATGTCAATGACTTGGTGCACTTTTTCTCTTTCAAGCATCATAGCTCCCAAAACAGCTTCTTCAAGCTCTTTTGAATTTGGAGGGACACGACCTAGTACGTCACCAAAAAGTTCTTTTACAATTTTTGACTTCTTTGCTTTTTTATCTTGGAGTTGATTTTCCATGGACTTTCAAAGTAACAAAAAAAAGTGAATCGCTCGGCATAAACATATGTAAAATAATTGTGCACATTTTCAAAATGTGAGAACACGTTTTTTTTGTTTTTTTTGACAATTTTGGTAAACAGTAGTCAGTTTGTCATAAAATAATTGTAGAATTGAATTTGGTACAATTAATGCAAATTCTAACAAAAGATACACATTGTGCGGATGTTCGTTTAATGCGGTATCATTTAAAAAATACTATTATATATTTGACAATCTTTTTATGGAAGCAAAATTTTCACCTAGAGTTAAAGAAGTAATTCAATACAGTAGAGAAGAGGCCATTCGTTTGGGCCACGATTATATTGGTTGTGAACACTTATTATTAGGAATTATTAGAGAGGGAGAAGGCAAGGCCTATCAAACAATCAAATTATTGGATATAGATTCGCTTCGACTAAAGAAAAGCGTTGAGGATGCAATTCGTGGAACAGCCACAAAAACAACAAATTTGGGAAATATACCACTGACCAAACAGGCTGAAAAAGCTCTGAAAATCACGTATTTGGAAGCCAAAATTTTCAAAACTGATTTAATTGGTACAGAACATCTTTTGTTGTCAATTTTGAGGGACGAAGACAATATTGCGTCTAAAGTTTTAGGACAATACGGTGTTACTTACGATTTGTTTAAATTAACCCTTGAAGAAGGAATTGATCAAACAAAAGCCGAATTGCCAAGCGAGGAAGGCGAAACGCCTGAAGATTATTATCGCGAAGAACAAAAGGCTCAACAAACTGCCAAATCTAAAGTGAAATCTAAAACTCCGGTTTTAGATAACTTTGGTAGAGATTTAACAAAAGCCGCTGAAGATGGCAAATTAGATCCTATTGTTGGCCGTGAAAAAGAAATAGAACGCGTGAGTCAAATTCTTTCGCGTCGTAAAAAGAATAACCCTGTTTTAATTGGTGAACCAGGCGTAGGTAAAACTGCAATAGCTGAAGGATTGGCGTTGCGCATTATCCAAAGAAAGGTAAGTCGCGTGCTTTTTAATAAGCGTGTGGTGAGTCTTGATTTGGCTAGCATGGTTGCTGGTACCAAATACCGTGGTCAGTTCGAAGAGCGTATGAAAGCGCTTATGATGGAACTTGAAAAAGCGGAAGATGTAATTCTTTTCATAGATGAAATTCATACCATCGTGGGTGCGGGTGGTGCATCTGGTTCATTAGATGCAAGTAATATGTTTAAACCGGCTTTGGCCCGCGGCGAAATACAATGTATTGGCGCTACAACCTTAGACGAATACAGACAGTATATTGAAAAAGATGGAGCCCTAGAACGCCGTTTTCAAATGGTGGTAATAGAACCAGCTTCTCCTGCTGAAACAGTTGAAATTTTACATAATATTTGCGACAAATATGAAGAGCATCATGGTGTTAAATACACCGACGAAGCCATCAAAGCTTGCGTTGATTTGAGTGTGCGTTACATGAGCGATAGGCATTTGCCAGACAAAGCAATCGATATTTTAGATGAAGCTGGAGCAAGAGTCCATATCACAAATATTCATGTGCCAATTGAAATTTTAGATTTAGAAGCTAAAATTGAAGAAATTAAAATTGAGAAAAACAGGGTTGTAAAAAGTCAAAATTTTGAAGAAGCAGCCAAATTAAGAGATACTGAAAAGCGTTTGTTGGAAGATTTGGAAATTGCAAAAGCGAAGTGGGAAAGCCAAACCAAAGAAAATAAATATGCCGTAACTGAAGACGATATCGCTGCAGTTATTTCAATGATTACGGGTATTCCTGTAAAGAGAATGGCTGAAGATGAAAGCAAACGTTTATTGCATATGGCAGAAACTCTCCAAAAACGTGTTATTGGACAAGAAAAAGCAGTTGCGAAACTTGCAAAAACCATTCAAAGAACCCGCGCTGGATTCAAAGAACCTAATAGGCCAATTGGGTCGTTTATTTTCTTAGGTCCTACCGGTGTTGGTAAAACTGAATTGGCTAAAGCCCTTTCAGAATTCCTTTTCGATTCAGACGATGCCCTAATTCGTGTTGATATGAGCGAATTCATGGAAAAGTTCGCCGTTAGTCGCTTGGTTGGAGCGCCTCCAGGATACGTTGGATACGAAGAGGGTGGAATGCTTACTGAAAAAGTGCGCCGCAAACCTTACAGCGTTATCCTTTTTGATGAAGTTGAAAAAGCCCATCCAGATGTGTTCAATTTATTGTTGCAAGCACTTGATGAGGGACAAATGACAGATTCTGCAGGTAGAAAAATTGACTTTAGAAATACCGTAATCATTATGACTTCCAATATTGGTTCTAGACAATTGAAAGAGTTTGGAACAGGAGTTGGTTTTGGTACCAATACCAAAGTTGTAGATAAAGAAAAGGATTCGAAACAGGTTATTGAAGCGCAGTTGCGTAAATTCTTCTCTCCTGAATTTTTAAATAGAATAGATGATGTGATTGTGTTCAACTCTCTTGATAAAGAAAACATCATCAAGATACTAGATGTGAGAATGGCAAAAATGTTGCACCGCATTAAAGATTTGGGTTACCATGTAACGCTTTCTGATACGGCAAAGGAGTTTCTCGCTGAAAAAGGATTCGATCCAGATTTTGGAGCAAGACCGCTACAACGTGCACTTCAAAAATACCTTGAAGAACCATTGGCCGAAAAAGTCTTGGACGGTTCTTTGAAGGAAGGCGATGAATTGAAAGTAGATTACGTGAAAGATGCCGAGGAATTGGCAATTGGCGTAGCAAAAGCAATGAAATTGCCTAAACCTAAGAAAGAAATTAAAGAATAATTCGTCGGATTCCGACAAATCTATTGCGATAATAGGGGGCACTTAGTTGATCAAAACGAATGCCTCCTCTGTTCGCAGAGTGTATGAAATAAATATCCGTCTTTGTTATTTCGGTAATTATACCAACGTGGCCAATTCGCGAACCATTTCTGGATCCCTTAAAACATATTACATCGCCGGGTCTGCAATCTTCTGTTTTTACAGCCAATCCATAGTGGTTGTATTCATGTGAACTAGCCGGGGTCGTAATTCCCAATACAGAGGTATAGCAATGCCTCACAAACCCACTGCAATCAAAACCACCTGGAGTTTTGCCGCCACTTCTGTAAGGCGTTTCTAAGTGTACATAAGCTTCTTTTAAAAGCGCATTTACCTCCGCTACCGATTCTGCACTTGGACCTGCCATAGGTAATATGGTGTCTTGCATAGGAACTGTGGTGTCTTGAGCTTGGATATTTTCACACAGTAATAAACATAGAATGGCAACAAATTTGAATTTTATTTGAACCATTTTTGAAATGCTGTGTAACGTTCAGTATAAGTTTTTCCAGTTTTTCCTCCCAATTCTTGCCATCTTTTTTTCATATTGGCAATGCGGTTATTGGGATTTGGGTGTGTGCTTAAAAATTCTGGAACACTGCTGGTATTGCCTTGCTTTTCAATTTTTTCAAAAAATCCTGCAGCACCAACGGCATTGTAACTTGTTTTATACAGCCATTCAACACTGCACATATCCGCTTCAGTTTCGGCATCACGGCCGTATTTCAATTGGGTTAATCCTTTTCCAATATTCGCGAGTTGATTTGCACTATCTCCGAAGGCAATTTTTAAAATAATATCAATTCCAAATTCTCTTGTCATTGCATCGGTAGAATGTCTCTTCTCAGCATGGGCCATTTCATGTCCCATTACACCAGCCAATTGATCTTCGCTTTCTAAGTATTTAATCAAACCTGTATAAACGTAAATAAAACCACCGGGGGTGCAAAACGCGTTTTGAGTGGTATCGTCTTTGATGATTCTCAAACGCCAAGTAAAGTCTTTGGCATGGATCAAGCTTTGGGTATTTAAAATGCTATCTCGAAGTCCGTATAAATATTTATATGCTTCAACATTTTTGGCAGAATCTAATATTATCTTGCTGTTTTCTTGGTCAAAGTTTTGTGATACTTGATAACCTAAATTTACATCTTGAGAAATAGGAAAGATGTTTGCATGTTTGATCCAATTTCCACATCCCCCCAAACAAAATACCAAAAGAACTGTGATTGTAAACCTGAATTTCATTGCCCATTACAAGCAAAAACTGTTCCAATTACAGTGTTTTTATGGTTTTTAATAATTAAAATGGGTAACCGATACCTATGGCAATCGCAGTTTGATTCAATAGGAAATTTGAGAAATTATTGCTAAAATTTTGCGCCAACACCCATCTTTCAATTGCCGGTTTACTAGGGTCGCGAAGTGGAATCCCCCAATCTACCCTAAACAGAAACATACTTAAGTCAAATCGCATTCCAATACCTGTATTCAATGCAATTTCACTCACAAAACTCTCTTTACGTAAAATTCCATAATCTGGATTTGCAACCGATAATTTATTCAGGTTCCAAATATTTCCAGCATCAAAAAATATGGCTCCCTCAATGAATTTTTTAATTAACGTAAATCGGTACTCAAAGTTTGCTTCAAGAATCAATTCCCCGGATTTGTCAATCAACGACTGTGATCCTTGTGGTGTGTTTCCTGGTCCCAAGCGACGTGGTTGCCATGCCCTGAGGCTATTACTTCCCCCAATGAAATAACGTTTGTCGTATGGAACAATACTGCTATTGCCGTAAGGCAAAGCCCATCCTGCGTTTACGCGGAAAGCCATGCTGTTTAATACGTCTATATTGTGTTTGATTCTAAATTCAACTTCCATTTTGGCATATTGAAAATAGTTCACCCCAAAGATTTTATAACTACTATCGGCTACGAAATTCTTCTCTGTAAGTTGTCGAATCCAACGATGTAAATTACCACTTGTTTCAAAGCCCAACCGCATAAACAATGAATTTTGACCTGGTTTGCTTTGATTGTTGGTGTAAACCAATCCCAATTTTGCAGCAGTAATAATTTGGTCAGTGAAAACCCTTCTTACAAAATCTTGATCCAACTTAGGCAATAACGGTAAGAAATTATTGCTAATCATATTTCTATTGAAACTAATTTCAATAGGTGTATAGTACCAGCTTATTTTCGCTTTGATAAACTGCAAAGAAACAGAAGCCGGCAATGAACTTCGGGTAAAGTTTGGATTGCTTTCATATTGATAACTCAGAGAAAATACCGTATTCTTTTTTTCATATTTTCTTGTTGCATCTAACTTATCAAAAAACTTAAAATTAGGTAAGGTTAAACTTGCAACCAAACCCTGTTGCAAACCCGTATAAAAATTGCCAAATTCACCGCGTTTGTAAATGGCTTCAAAAGAGGTGATGCTACTGAGTTTAAATAATTCGCCGTTTCCGTTAAGGTTTTTATTGACAAACGACAATATTCCAGCCAAACCAAAGCTTCGTTGGCTGCTGGTTTGAAAGTTTAATCCAGAACTCCCCTGTGGTGAATAAAGCATTTGTGGCTCAATTACATAACTCATTCTTGGGCTAGTTTTTAGATTGATTGTTAGCCTAATTTGAGCCGTTTTGTCGTCAATGTCTTGTTTGAAATCTACCACTGAAAATAATCCCAAATCAATCAAAGCCCGATACGTTTTTGTAAGTTGTGTTTGGCTGAAAATTTGACCTGAATCAATTAATATCAGTTTGTTTAGAATCTTATAATCTAAGGGGTAATGGTTTAAATTAATTTTGATTCCTTTGCTATAAACAGTTGTTGGGTAATGGTTTGTGCTGTATTCTGCACTTGTATTTACATTGACCAAAATACTTCCAAAGGAATATTTCTTGTGTTTTTGGCCACTTGGCAAATTATCTAACATTACAAAAACCGCCGCTTCTTTTTTGTCGTTCAGGGTGTCAATTTCGTAACGGATAAATTCTTTGCTGATGGAATAATAACCCACATCTCTAAATTTATTTGAAATTTCATCTTCAGCTTCATTCAAATTATTTAAGCTACATGGCCACCACAACCTAAACTTATCTGACATTGCAACAAAAGAGTCGAGGTAATGCTCATTGGTGCTATCTGCCGATTTTTTATACAATGAGTTAATTCTATAAGCCACCCCCGGTTTTGCGTGGTAAGTTACTTTTGCCTTTCTGTTACTCAATTTAACAGTATAATTAACCTCCGCATCAAAATATCCCAAATTAAACAAATAGTTTTTGATGTTCTCAGCCGATACACTTGCCAACTGTTCATCAAATAACACAGGCGGCTCACCCAAATCATTTCTTAGTTTTCGTCTCCATGCAACTGAGTCACTCAATTCTGGATGTTTTTCATCGGTACCAATGGCATAAAGCCATAAAAATATTGGAAACTTATTGAATAAAACACGCTTGTTGTTTCTATGTAAAATTTGCGCAGTTAAATCGCCTAGATTCTTAGGTTGTCCCTTGAAATTTTCTATTGAAACAGTATTTTTCTTAAGCAGATGTCGGTTTTGAGGGATGGTTTTCTTAACCCCGCATGCAAAAAATACCACGGAAAGAAACAACCATGCGAACAGATTGCTTTTAAAAGGTAGATATTTGCGGTAATTAAAATATGACATCTCAAGCTGAACTCAAACAATATGCTTCATTACGCATGCCTAAGTTTAGGCAAAAATATGGCCAATTCATTGTAGAAGGGCGAAAAGCGGTCTATGAAGTATTCCACAGTCACTTTAAAGTAGACAAAATATTGTGCACTCGGTGGTATTTTGATAAGTTTAATCCCGAGCTTCCTTGCGATGTAATTTCTGATGAAGATAGCAATCGACTATCTCAATTTGATACCCCTCCCGGAATTATGGCAATTGTTCATATCCCGCAAACCCCTGTGTGGGATAGCAATCAGCAACTTACATTGGCGTTGGATGGGATTTCTGATCCAGGAAATATGGGTACAATTATTCGCCTTGCAGATTGGTATGGAATCAAACAAATTTTGCTTTCAAACGATTGTGTTGATGTGTACAATAATAAGTGCATAGCAGCAAGTATGGGTTCTTTCATTCGAATTGATTGTATTTATGGTGAATTGCATGAAATGATCGCTGATAAATTCGTTTTGGGCGCTTATTTGAAAGGGAATTCTCTCTATGAAACCAAACTTGAGAAACCAACCGTGTTGCTTATTGGTAGCGAATCGCATGGAATCAGAGAGCATCTTGCACCATTGGTTACACACCCAATTACCATTCCGAGAATTGGCGAAGCCGAATCTTTGAATGCCGGGGTAGCAACCGCAATTATGGTGGATCGTTTGATGGTGAAATAATCCACTTCCATTCATTAAAATTTTATATTTTTGTAAGTACTAGAAATTGAATGGCAGCGCAAGGAAATCATATCATGCAAAAATTATCCGATTTCATTCGGAAATACTATTTGCAAAAATTGATTTTTGGCAGTCTTGCTACCTTGCTCCAATTAACCGTCATTTTTTATGTAATCAATTACACCGAATATTACTTTTGGTTAGATAAAACACCAAGGGCATTGATATTTATTGGTTGGTGGGGAGCATTCGCCGCGTTGGTTTATGCCCAAACAATTAGACCATTAATCAAATACTTGGGATTTGGAAAAAGGTTAACCAACGAAGACGCTGCAAAGATTATCGGCGAACATTTTGTAGAAATTCAAGATCAACTTTTGAACTTGTTACAACTGCAAGAAATGAGTTCTTCTGAAAATAATCCATTGCTCATAAAAGGAATAGAACAAAAAACGGCCAAGCTCATGCCGTTTTCGTTTTCTTTGGCTTTGAACTGGCAGAAATTCAAAAAACAAACAATGCGTTTTGGTGTATTGATTTTGGTTCTCTTTTTGTGGGGGATTTATGAAGCGCCGAAAATGTCGGCAGCCAGCTATCGCTGGTGGAACTTCACCCAAAAGTTTGTAAAAAAAGCACCCTTTAACTTCGTATTGCTCAACCAAAATTTAAGTATTGCCGAAAATGAGTCCCTCGAAATTAAATTAAAACTTACAGGCAATCAAATACCTACATCAGCAAAGCTCATTTTGGGCGACCAAAATATCATCATGAAATATGATGGAAATAACGTTTTTTCTTACCTCCTGAGCGATATTAAAAATTCAGAGAATTTTTCATTTGAATGCGGTGGATTTGAAAGTGTGGATTATCAGATTCAAGTGAATAAACTGCCTAAGTGGAAAAATGTATCGCTGAATGTTGATTATCCAGTTTATACCCAATTGCCAACGGAATCATTGAGTGCTTATGATGCAGTTAAGGTTCCGGAGGGAAGTAAATTGACCTGGACCATTGATGTGGCTGATGCCAAAGAATTGTATTTTCTGCAAAATAAAAGTTGGAAAAAAATTGCAGTTTCTGCAAAACAAATTCAATTCCAAACCATAGCCAGTCAGTTTGAAAAGGTAAAAGCCATTTTAAAGGGAACTGTGTTGACGTTGAAAGATACCTTTCAAACTAGCATAGAGCCCATACCTGATGCCATTCCCGAACTCAACGTTGAAACCTATCAAGATAGCAATTATGAAAATATTTGGTATTTTGGTGGCGTTGCAACCGACGATTATGGGATTACCCAAGCCCAATTCAATTACCGTATTTTGGCCACTGAAAACGACCAAAAATCTGCTTGGCATGCAGTGCCATTAATTACTGAAGTGGGTAAAAATGTGGAACTCATTCATTCTGTAAACACAGAGCTTTTAGGCGTTAAGCCGAATGAAATACTAGAGTATTTTTTCCAAGCCAGCGACAATGACGGTATTCACGGTTCTAAAATTGGGAAAACCGCTGTTCAAAGAATTAACCGCAAATCGGTAGATGCGTTTCGTCAAGAAACCATGAAAAACAAACAAAACTTGCAAGATAAAATGAAACAAAGTCAGCAATCTACCAAAAAGTTGCTCGATGAATCAAAACGTTTGCAAGAGGAATTTTTGAAGCAATCTCGAATGAATTTCGACAATCAATCGAAGATTCAAACTTGGATAGAAAAGCAAGAGCAACAACTCAAGGAAATGCGCAAGATTTATGAGCAGCAAAAGAAAATTGACCGCGAGCAGAAAGAATTGAAGTTGAACGACAAAGAATTAGAAAAACGACGTGAAAATATAGAACAACAATTGAAGCAATTACAAAATCCTGAATTGCAGAAATTGTTAGAACAGTTGAAAGACTTGCTTGAAAAAAATGCCCCGAAAGAGCAGTTAGAAAACAAGATGAAATCTATTGACAAACTCCAAAAGGAAAACACCAAAGAAATGGAGAAGTTGATGGAGCAATTGAAAGAACTGCAATTGGAAGAGTCAATAAAAGACCAAGCCAAACAAATGGATGATTGGGCTAAGAAAGAAGATGAATTGGCGCAGAAAACTGAAAAATTGGATAAAGGCAATGAAACTCAAAAGCAAGAAATCAATAAAGAGTTAGATGCCCAGAATAAAAAACTAGAGGATCTTCAAAAGCAAGCTGAACAAATTGACAAACAAAACAAATCACTTGAATCTCCAATGAAGCTCGATATGGGGGCAAAAGAGCAGCAAGAAGCGCAAAAACAATCGCAGGATGCCAAAAACGACCTGCAAAAAGGCAAACAAAAGGAAGCTGCACAAAAGGAAAAGTCTGCCGCCCAGAAAATGCGTGAAGCCGCTCAAAAAATGGAAGAGAGCTTGAAGGAGGAAGAAAAGAAAAGGATATCAGAAGACCACGACGCCATTCGCGCCCTTCTCGAAAATTTGATTGATATTTCTCACCGTCAAGAAAAGGTTTTTACTGAATTAAAAACATTGAAAGAAGACAATCCGCGCATATTGTCCCTCAATAAAGAACAGATCAATCTGAAGGAAATTTCGAAAACCATTGAAGATAGCCTTATGACATTGGCCAAACGCCAACCTATGGTTTCGAGTTTGGTTACTAAAGAAATTAGCCGCATTAACGACAATATGCAATTGGCGCTTGACAACCTTAAAGTGAGACAAATTCAAAAATCGGCCATGTATGAACAATACATCATGACTGGATTTAACAATTTGGCGGTGATGCTGATGGAAAGCTTGAAAGACATGAACCAAAAAATGTCGAAAGATAGCAAATCGTCTAAAAGCAATAAAAGTTGTAATAACCCCAATAGCTCTGGTCAATCAGGAAAAGGCAAGCCTAAAAAAGGAGGTAAGCTGTCTGAAGCACAAAAGGAACTCGGTGAAATGCTCCAAAAAATGCAAGCCGAAGGACAAAAAAGTGGCAGCACTGGCGAGAAAAAAGGCGATCCAAGTGGCAAAGGCAAAGACGCCAAAGGAAATAGTGGAGAACCCCAAAATGGCAACAAACCCAATGGAAAAGAAGGTGAGTTGAAAGGAGAGGGCGGAAGAGAACTAAGTAAGGAATTGGCCCAAATGGCATTGATGCAAGAGGCATTGCGTAGGCAAATTGCCGAATTGAAAAAAGCTGCCCTAAAAGAAGGAAATGCTGGCGATGCGCAGAAATTGGCTGAAGCTGAGAAAATGATGGAGCAGCAAGAAAAAGATATTGTGAATTGGAAGTTAGAGCCCAAAATGGTTCAACGAAACAAGGAAATATTAACCCGGTTGTTAGAACATGAAAAGGCGCAATTGAAACAAGGCGACGAAGAACAGCGTAAATCGAACAAAGGTGAGCAATTGCCAACTTCGGTGCCAATGGATATCATTGAACAAAACAAAAAGAAAATCCAAGAGAAGGAGGCATTACGTCGCACTCCGCCCAATTTAAATCCTTACTACAAAGAAAAAGTGAATGAATATCTCCGTGATATTCGTTAATTCATTTTTTAGCTAACACCACTGCCGCTGTCGATGTTGGCAGAAGGTTGCATAAAGTAAAGTTTTCCATCTGAATTTTCAGCCATCAATATCATTCCTTGGCTTTCAATTCCCCTCATTTTACGGGGTGCCAAATTTGCCAAATACAAAACTGATTTTCCAATTACTTCTTCGGGGGTAAAATGCAAAGCAATTCCAGAAACAACGGTTCTAGTTTCTATTCCAACTTCTAAAGTCAATTTCAAAAGTTTATCGGCTTTTTCAACTTTTTCGCAGGTTAGCACCTTAGCAACACGCAAATCTAGTTTTGCAAAGTCGTCGTATTGGATTTCAGCTTTAGGCTCAGCAACTTGCATCACGTCTGTTTTTGAAGGAGCTACAGGGGCTGCAGAAGCCAAATTATCAACCAACGATTGTTGAAGTTTGTTCATTTGCATTTCAATTACATCGTCTTCAATTTTTTGGAACAACAATGATACTTCTCCAAGGTTATGATTTGCTGGAATATCTAGCCACTTTGTGCCTTCCCAAAATGCTCTTTTTTCATCCTCTGAAATTTGTATATTCAATTGATTTAAAAGATTCTGAGAGGTGTTTGGTAGGAAAACTTCCGACAAAACAGCCAAATTCAAGAGTATTTCACTTGCAAATTGAAGCACTGATGCGGCAGCAGCCTCGTCGGTTTTGATTAATTTCCAAGGTTCCTGTTCTGCCAGATATTTATTTCCAAATCTTGCCAATTCCATCAATCCGAATTGCGCATCTCTAAATTTATATTCTGAAATAAGTTTGGCTATCGGAGCAATGTAGGTATTGCAAAGATCAGTTGTATTGAAATTATGGGTTTTGGCAGGAATGGCACCGTTATAAAACTTATTCATCAACACCAAAACACGGTTTGCGAAATTTCCGTAAATGCCCACCAACTCACTATTTACACGTGTTTGGTAGTCTTTCCAAGTAAATTCACTGTCTTTGGTTTCAGGGGCAATAGAGGTTAATACATACCTAAGTTCGTCTTGCTTATTGGGTAAGTCTACCAAATATTCATTGAGCCAAACTGCCCAATTGCGTGAAGTGCTGATTTTTTGTCCCTCCAAATTCAAAAATTCATTGGCAGGAACATCCGTTGGAACCACATAGCCGTCGCCACGCAAATGCAACATTGCTGGGAAAATGATACAGTGAAAAACAATGTTGTCTTTGCCTATAAAATGCACCAAACGGGTATCTCCGGTCCACCATTGTTCCCAATCATCGGGACGCAATTCTTTGGTAGCAGAAATGTAACCAATAGGAGCTTCAAACCAAACATAAAGCACTTTCCCATCAGCACCTTCAACCGGCACAGGAATTCCCCAGTCCAAATCGCGGGTCATGGCGCGTTCTCTCAAGCCATCATTTAACCAACTTTTGCATTGTCCTGCAACATTTGATTTCCAATGGGTATTGTTGTTGATATAGTCGTTTAAGAAGTCTTTTTGTATTTCATCTAATGGCAAATACCAGTTTTTGGTTTCCTTCAAAACTGGGATAGATCCGCTCAACGCCGATTTGGGGTTGATTAATTCTGAGGGACTTAGGGTAGAACCACATTTTTCGCACTGATCGCCGTAGGCGTTTTCGTTGCTGCACTTAGGGCAAGTTCCTGTGATGTATCTATCGGCAAGAAACTGCTGTGCTTGCTCGTCAAAGTACTGTTCAGAAGATATTTCTCTGAAGGCTTTTTTATCGTAAAGATTTTTGAAAAAATCTTGTGCTAAATCGTGGTGTGTTTTGTTTGAAGTTCTTGAGTAAATATCGAAAGAAATACCAAGGTCGCGGAAAGAGTCGCCAATAATTTTGTTGTATCTATCCACAATATCTTGTGGGGTAACGCCTTCTTTTTTCGCACGGAGTGTAATTGGAACGCCGTGTTCGTCGCTACCACAGATAAAGAGAACTTCTTTGCCTAACAGACGGGTAAAACGTGCATAGATATCGGCAGGAATGTAAACACCCGCCAAGTGACCAATATGAACTGGTCCATTTGCATAAGGAAGAGCCGCGGTAATGGTAATTTTCGACATTTACTGCAAAAATACGGCAAAAGTTTCAGAATAGGCGGTTGAAAGATTTGCAGAAATTGCAAGTTTTATCGAATCAGGGTAAATGAAGTTTTCCCTGCGCGTTTTTGTTCAAATCGATCGTATCTTAATCGAGCAATAATAATGTAAACACCTTCAGGACAAGGTTTATCCAAATAGGTTCCATCCCAAGTTTGTAGTGAAGGTGTTGATTGGAAAAGTTTTTCACCCCAACGGTTATAAATTTCGAAATCAGCCCAATCGAAATTGCCTACGGGTCCGTAGCCGTCATTTAAACTATTTTCATCGGGTGTAAATGCCGTTGGAAACCAAAAATAAATTGGAGGGATTTTAACAGGTATTTCAAAGTTTACACTCTTTACACAGAAATTCTCATTCATTACCGACAAAGCAATATAGGCTTTGTCGTAGAGTTTGATAATAGGAGCGGAGTCATGCAATTGAATACCAAATATAGTCTCAGGACTCCATGTATAAACGTAATTGCCTTTTGGATTGATAATTGCACTCAATTTAGTTTTCTCAGCAATATTGAATTTGATTGACGTATCAATTGTAATTTGAATGTTCTCTTTGGGTGATATGTATTGCGATTGTTGTGTGGTACATCCATTTTTGTCTGTCAACTTAATGATATAAGTATTAGAAGGCAAATTCAGAATTTCAATTTTTTCGGCGTATGCCGTATCAATTCTGGTAATTGTTTTGGTAGATGGATTCGGTAACCAAACGTATGGAGAAATTCCACCCGTGCCGAGAGCCAAAATTTTACCTTTTGAATCGCCAAAGCAATCCCCCTGGAATGAAGTAATGCTAACTTTCAACGAATCGGGTTCTTGAATTGTGGCAAAAACAGTATCTAAACAATTAGATGAATCGTTTGCAATAATCGCATATTGTCCTTTATTTAAATTATTGAACAAAGTTAAATTTTGCTTTGCTCCGTTATTTAACGAAAATTTAAAAGGCCTAATTCCGTTCTGTGTTTCTACTTCAATCAGTCCATCATTCAATCCATTACAGGTGATGTCTTTTTTTGTTTTGAGGGATATTGAAAAGCTGAATGGCTCGGTAAGTGTGAATTTTGCACTGTCGGTACATCCCTTAGAATCTGTAACCAAACAAGAATAAATCCCTTTGTTTAAGTTTGATGCAGTTGCATTTTTTTGATTGGTAGGTGTCCAAAAGTAACTCATTGGAACATTTGAATTCCGATTGGTTTTAAGAATACTTGCCGACCCGTCACTTTTGTTTTTACAAGATGGATTTGAGAATGCCGTTTGAATTATTTTCAGTTCATCGGGTTTTATTACATAATCAAACGTATCTCTTGCTTTGCAGTTCAATTTATCTGCTCCTTCAACCCAATATTTTCCTGCAACAGATAAATCTCTGGTGGTTAATGTGCTATTGTCATTCCAAGTCACATAACGCCAATTTCCAGGAACCGTAAATTTTTTAATTTTGGTGCTACACTCTGTGTTGAAGACAGTATCAATGTACAACTGTGGATTGATAATATTAAACTTCACAGAATCAACGCAAGTGCCATATTTATTGGTTACTGAAACTTGGAATTTTGTATTGTTATAATCTATCTTTTTAATTATTTTTTCGGTGGTATCACCAGTTGACCATTTGATTTTGTATGCAATATTTGGAATTTTATTATATTTTATTTGCAATGTGTCAGTCATAGGTTTGCAAACATAAAATGGAGAAACTTGCTTTTTGAAGGCAATATCGCAAGCTCCTTCATAAAACACTGTGAATGAATCTATACACACATAATGGTTATTTGTTTGACCACCTGTTGCTGCTGTGAAACCCCAATAAACGTATTGAGAATCCTTGAAAATATCTTTGGTTAAGTCTATTACTTTGTTGATTTTCTGAACCCCATTGAAATCGCATGTGATGGTTTTTGTTGCGGCATTCCAGATAATGGCAACTGGATAATAATTGCCATCTTTTACGGTGGCTCCATTCGTTTTTAGGGGGATTAGAGGGCCCTGTAAAGTATTTGAAGGGCTGCTTTGATGTTGGGAATTGCCATTTTTGATAAGGGCAGCATGATCGTAAGCAGGGTCATAAGGATTTTGATATGTATCAAATTCTATTCCCAAGGACGGCGAAATTCCTCCAAATCCAATTCCTTCACCTGCCGAACCCAAATTTGAACCCAAGTATTGGATTACAAATCCAATACCATCGGCACCGCTGCTTTGGTTGCCAAAGTTTAATTTGGCGTATATTTTAAAATTCTGAGAAAGGTCAATTCTATTTTGAGACCAAACAGCACCATTGAGAAATGTACTTGCTTTGGTAAGTTGAAAACAACTATCGCCTAATCTTTTCGCATTATAGGTGAGTTTGAACCCTTTGTTTTGCGCTCGCAACGAAGCAACATGTGTGAAAATCAATAACAAAAACAGACAGTTTATTTTAATTGATTTGTAAATATTCACAATGATGAGTTAGTTGGGTTATTAATTAAGTAAAACTTTATTGCTACAAATATAATGGATTACAAACCATTTGGGTTGATTCAATACCCTTTTAAGACGCAGATGGCATTGAATTCGTTGCTTTTAGTTGAATAACTCTTTCAACCTCGGATTTATTTTTAACCGTAAAGTTTAGTTTTTGTCCCGATTTCAATTCCATATGAATAATTAAATTCCCCTCGGTTGTGTATGCTTTGCCTAGTTTTCCTCGGCGAAGACCCCATCCCCCAAACTCAAAAATGGGATTAATTTTCATGACAGACATGGATTGAATATTGGAATAGGGAATAATTCTTTCTTTGATTATGAAGGGAAAAAAGCGGTATCGAAAATCTGACTCGGTAAATTTCCATTCCAATTGAATGAAATAAAGCAACAAAAACACCAAAATTGGGATAATTATTGTCCATTGTGCTTCTGGATCTTGGGTGAATTTTGGAGAGTTATTTATTAACACATCTAACAATACAACCACTGAAAGTAACGGGATTAAAATGAAAGCCCAAAGTTTCATAGAAGATTTTTCTTGGTAAATGATTTCGGTTTTTTGCATGCTCATTCAAAGGTAATTCATTTTTATTTACAAATATTCTCTTGGTTCACTTGCATAAGAAAAAGTAAGCTCTTATCTTTGCAGCCCTAAAAAATTAAAAAATCATGACTAAACGCACGTACCAACCATCAAATAGAAAACGTAAAAACAGACACGGATTCCGTGAGCGTATGGCAACCGCAAATGGCCGCCGCGTATTGGCTGCACGTCGTAAGCGTGGACGTCATAGTTTAACTGTATCTGACGAACGCGGCCGTAAAGGTTAATCGTTCAGAGTAATTAAGGTGACACAATAATGCGCAGTAATGATTCTGCCATAAAATTTACCTTAAGCAAAACTGAAAGACTATGCAGTAGAAAAATTATAGCCGGGCTCTATGAGTCCGGTTTTTTTGTTTCTAAATATCCCATTCGCATCAATTATATGTTTACCGATTTGCCTCAAAAAGATGTCTTTTTGCAAGGCATGGTAAGCGTATCTAAAAGGAAATTCTCGAAGGCCGTTGATCGTAACAGAATCAAACGATTATTGAGGGAAATATACCGTCACCGAAAACACCAGCTCGAAAATCGATTAATTGAAGCCAACTTGCCTATGGCCGTCGCTGTGATTTTTACCGGTACACAAAAATTAGATTACTGGGAAATGGAATCCATTTTCAACAAGGTATTTATCAAACTCATCGCCGCCGTTGAAGAAAAGATTAAATTGGGTAGTAATCCAATTTAGTTTACAGCTACGCTGGGTTTACACCTTCGGTGGTTTACAGCCGCGCTGGTTTAATTTTAGCAACCACCTAAAATATCCGTCTAATCCGTCTAATCTGTCTAATCCGTCTAACCCGTCTAATCTGTCTAACCCAATTAGGTTTAGAAGCATTGCCATGCGTTTAGTTTAGGCAATCACCAAAACTAAACCTTTATAAACCCTTATAAACTTTTATAAACCTTCAATTATTTTCACTAATTTTACAATCCTGAGTAATTGTAGTAGGTTCAAATGAAAAATATCTGTCTAATCCAAATAGAGTTTAGAAGAGCTAACGCTCGTTTAGTGTTTAGAAGCATTGCCATGCGTTTAGTTATAGGCAATCACCAAAACTAAACCTTTATAAACTTTTATAAACCCTTATAATCCTTCAATTATTTTTGCTAATTTTACAATCCATTGTCATTGTAGTAGGTGCAAATGAAAAATATCTGTCTAAACCCAATCAGTCTAATCCGTCTAACCTGTCTAATCTGTCTAACCCCTAATAATTAGTGATGGGAAAGTTATTTATATTACTCATCCGTTTTTACCAATATGCATTGTCGCCATTGTTGCCAAGCAGTTGCAGGTACACCCCAACTTGCTCTCAATACGGGGTAGAAGCATTTAAGAAATATCCAGCACACAAAGCTTTGTGGCTCACAATTAAGCGTATTGGTCGTTGTGGTCCATGGGGCGGCAGCGGGTATGATCCAGTTCCTTAAGCGCCTTCGGCTGTTTACACCTGCGGTAGTTGACGGGCTTCGCCCTGTTGACGCTCCGCTGTTTAATTTTAGGCTCTTGCCGAATCTCAACCTTAATAAACCCTCCATTCCAAAGCTTAGCAATCACCTAAAATATCCGTCTAAACCGTCTAATCTAATCTGTCTAACCCGTCTAATCCGTCTAATCTCAACAATGATTTGCAAATTCAAAACTCTTGTATTACCTTTGCAGTCCGAAAATTTAAACTACTATGAGTAAAAATCAGTATGAAACTGTAATCATTCTAACACCCGTGCTCTCTGAGCAGCAGATGAAAGACGCTGTTGCCGGCTACAGAGGGTTGATTACAGACAATGGAGGAGAGATGGTCCACGAAGAAAATTGGGGTCTCACCAAACTAGCCTATCCGATTGACAAAAAAGGCACCGGATTCTATCACCTTTTTGAATTCACGGCTGAGCCTGAATTTATTAAAGCTTTTGAATTGGCGTTCCGCCGTGACGAAAGAGTTATGCGTTATATGACCGTATCTCTTGACAAATGGGGAATTCAATTTAATCACAAAAAACGCAACGGCGAAATGAAATCTTCTACTGCTAAAGAGAAGAAAGCTGATGCTAAAGGAATTTTAACGTCTGGGGAGAACGAAGGTTAATTATGAGCAAAGATCCAAATTTCATCTTCAACCAAACACCTCAGGTGTTGCAGAAGAAAAAATACTGTCGTTTCAAAAAACACGGTATCAAGTACATTGATTACAAAGACAAAGACTTTTTGTTAAAATTTGTAAACGAACAAGGTAAAATTTTGCCTCGTCGTATCACTGGTACATCACTTAAGTTTCAACGTAAAATTTCAGTTGCAATTAAAAGAGCACGTCACTTGGCGTTGTTGCCTTTCGTTGCAGATGGATTAAAATAAGACGAGAGGAGAAAAATTATGAAAATTATCTTAACTCAAGATGTAAAAAATCTAGGATATAAAGACGATATCGTTGAAGTAAAAGACGGTTTTGGTAGAAACTTTTTGGTTCCATCAGGAAAAGCGAAATTAGCTACTTCTGGTAACTTGAAAATGTTGGCTGAAGACCTACGTCAACGTGAGTTTAAACTTGATAAGTTGCGCAAAGATGCTGAGCAAATGTCAGAAAAATTGAACGGAATTACCATTACTATCCAAACCAAAGCGGGTAACACTGGTAAAATTTTCGGTTCAGTTACTTCTTTACAAATTGCAAATGCATTGAAAGAAAAAGGGTATGATGTTGACCGCAGAAGAATTGTTTCTGACGACATCAAATCTTTAGGCACTTATTCTGCTAATTTGAACCTTTTCAAAGACATCACTACAACTATCACTGTTGAAGTTGTAACTGAATAAATTTGTTTGGTTATTGTTGTTGTTGAGGCTGTTGGGTAAACCAACAGCCTTTTTTTTGTTTAGATGGGTTAGACGGGTTAGACAGATTAGACAGATTAGACAGATTAGACAGATTAGACAGATTAGACGGATTAGACGGATATTCTAGGTAGTTGCCCAAAATAAACAGGCGAAGCCGTCAACAGCGAAGCGTCAACCCGCGAAGCGGAGTCAACTCGCGAAGCGGAGTCAACCCGCGAAGCGGAGTCAACCCGCGAAGCGGAGTCAACCCGCGAAGCGGAGTCAACCCGCGAAGCGGAGTCAACCCGCGAAGCGG
>CANFLS010000021.1 GCA_947447955.1 Flavobacteriales bacterium
GAAGGAATTATTGAAAACCATGCCGAATATAACTCTTGGGAATTATCGAATAAAAGCGATAAAAGTATACAAATTGATGCTTTAAGATTACCAAATGTACCCGGAACACACCATGTTTTCTATGAAAACGAGATTGACAAAATCACATTGAGCCATGAAGCCAAAAGCAGAGATGGCTTTGCATTGGGATCAATTGTCGCAGCAGAATGGCTTTTATCGAAAAAAGGTGTGTTTACTATGAAAGACTTACTTAAATTTGACAACTAACATAATAAATGGAAAGTTATAACATTGCACTGTTTTTAGGCTTATGGATAGCCGCATTCATTCTAACCCGTTTGGGATTGTCGAGAATGTTTAAAATGGCGGGCTTCTCGCCTATTTTAGCTTGGGTTCCTATTTTGAACTGGTGGTACTGGTTGAAATTAGTAGGACGTCCAAAATGGTACATGATTGGAATGATCATTCCAGGAGTGAATATCCTATTCAGCTTCAATATCAAATTGGATATTTTGAGGAGTTTCGGAAAATTCAAATTTTGGGAACAATTTGTAGGAATTGTTTTAACCTTTGCTTATTTCCCTTATTTATACTTTGATAAAAAGCTTAAATTTTTAGGACAAGGGGCAGATAAAGATTGGAAAATCAAACATATTCCAGTTGGAACTGGTTCAAGAGAATGGGCCGATGCTTTATTGTTTGCAGCATACGTTGCTGGAGGAATGAGAGCCCTTTACTTTGACTTGTATCAAATCCCTACTCCTTCTATGGAATCGAATTTGATGGTTGGTGACTATCTTGTTGTAAGCAGGGCGAAAGTGGGAATGAGAATTCCACTTACACCTATTACCGTTCCTGTTGTTGCTCCAAAAGAAATATTTGGATTCAAAGCATACTCTGAATTGTTGGAATTGCCATACATGCGACTTCCGGGTTGGTACACAATTAAAAACAACGATGTGATTGTATTTAACTGGCCTGCAGATGAAGGATTTCCAACAGACAAGAAAGACAATTTCGTAAAGCGTTGTGTGGGAATTCCAGGTGATTCTTTTCAAATCATTAAAGGTGATATTTATATCAACCATAAAAAATTAGCGCGTGTTGGAAAGCAACAAAAACGTTACTTGTTGCTATTAAAAGAAGGTATTACCCAAGAATTCTTGTTAGAAAATGAATTGGGCGATTTCAATATTCCGATGCAAATTGCTCCTGACATTTTAAAAATGACAGAAGATGCTGGCGGAAGATTAATTCCTTACAATATCTATACATGGCCTGAAAATGCAGAAAAAATCAAAAAGCATCCTTTGGTAAGTATGATTCTAGATGATTCACATGACGAAGGAATGAATAGAATGTTGTTCCCAGATACAACCAACACCGTTTTCTTGAAGCATGGTTGGGATTTGAATAATTATGGTCCTTTCTATTTGCCAAAACGTGGCGAAACTATTAAGTTAACAAAAGCCAATTGGGATTTCTTGAAAACTGCAATCAATATTTATGAAAAAGCAGAAATCGTTGAATCTGGTGGAAAATTCTATTCAGGTGCAGGAAATCGAGCTGAGGTTAAAGAATACACCTTTAAATTGGGATACTACTGGATGATGGGTGATAACCGCTATAATTCTTCGGATTCTAGATACTGGGGTTATGTGCCAGAAGATCACATCATTGGGAAACCAGTATTCACCTTCTTTGGTTTGAAAAAGGTAATTGGAATTACTGAAATGGGAGAACCTAAAATCCATGACCAATCTATGGAATACGATACAAAAGGAATTCGTTGGAATAAAATATTTAGATTAATTAAATAATTTCAATAAACCACTATTTAACAAAAAAGGCATTTGATTTTCAAATGCCTTTTTTGTTTTAGAATATATACTGATTCCTATTTTGAGTAAAATTATACTTTATTGAAAAGTACAAATAATTATTTGATTGACGGATATTGCTTTGACTTCTAAACTGTTGTGTGAATTGAAGCAATAAGTTTGGCATTGCGTAATAAGTTATTTCATTGAATGTATTGAATATATTTGACTTATCTCCTTGCCCAATAAATGCATTGTTCTTTTCAATTGCGGTATAGTAACTCTTACGAATATTTGATCCATAATTGTCGCCACTTAAATCGAAACCTTTGAATGCAAATGAAGTAATATTTCTAAATGACCATCTTTGAAGATTTTGAGGGACAAAAAACAATCTAAATAAAACCTCTCTGAAATTACTTTCTAAAGGATGTGCCAAAGCTTGGTTGTATGACGAGTAATAATCTGTTGTCCAATGAGAATAAGTATAAGGTCGAACTTGATTGAATTCTAAATTCACATATCCTTGTTTCATAAATGACATTTGAGGTCTGTAATACCCACCCAATTGAAATGCAAATTTATTTAGATATGAATTGGTGGTAAATGCTTTTCCTACGCTAAACTCGTCCAATACAAATTGGGTATAAAACATAAATGCACCTTTTTTGTATTTGGCATCTAATGCAATAAGAGCATTGTCGCCGGAACCCAAATCTCTTTCAACAGCCCTGTAAAAAATAATGGGATTAAAATAATTTGCATCAAATCCATTGTTGCTTCTAGATTGAACAATCATTTCCGTTAAGCCCAACTCTAATCCTACTTTTTCAAATTCTAAAGAAGCTCTGTGAAGGGCCAAATATTTTTTATTTAGAATTTTGTTTGAATCAATAGTAAGATCCCCAATCAACTCTTTGAATAAATTCTGATACTTAAATGGACCCAACTTATAATTCACTTGAAAAAACAAAGAAGGGGGCGCAAAATCACTGATGATTAAACTGCGATAACCGTTTCCAATAAATTGCTTATCGTTACCGAAAGTAGCCACAATTTGATAAACCAAGGCATCTTTCTTTGATGCAGAGTCATATTCCTTTTTTTCTAGCAATTTACCTGAAACATAACCTGTGGTATAAAAATAATCTACGTAGTTGAAACTATTTCTATAAAATTTACCAATTCCAGGATAAATATGAAGTGAATCTTTATAATTGTCAATTGATTTGGTATAATCTGCTTGATAATCCATCAACTGAGTATAAAACGTAAATTTATCTCCGAACTGACCGTAAAACTCTAATCCCCTTCCATTAAACAACATTGAATCACTCACAGCAGATTTTCTTGCATAGGAAAGATCTAAAACTGGGTTAATTACAAAATAGTCTTTTCTATCTTTACTTTCCCAAGAGTAAAAGCGATTGGGATTTTGATACAATGAATTAGGTCCTAGTTTCTTTATAAAATTCCAATTGGTGAATTTGATTTTTTTATTTCCGAAATATTCAGGATTACTCCAAAAGAAGTAATTGAAATTCTTGTTAGAGAATTCATTTTGTAAAATTGAAATGTTCGAAGATGAATTTTGAGTTTGGTTTAATAGTTCCGAAGATTGCGGATAAAATCGGTTTGTATTGATTAATCCAAAATCGGTTGAAATTAACCGATCATCTTCAATTGAATTGGCTTTGATAAATCGATATTGGGCATTCAAATTAATTTGTACAATTGAAATGCAAACTATTAAAAACGCTTTAAATATCGATTTCATAAATTCTAGTTCAACGGTGGCACATTTACCACCAATGATTTACCTACTTTATTTCCTGCGAAATTGGTGATTTCAAATTCTCTATATGGATTGAGTTGATCTGCTTCTTCTTGTGAAATTAAATTGAATTTCATTAAAAGTTCTTGGGCAACTTGATATTGAGGTCCCATTTTCCCATCATCTATTTTAATTGCAATTCCCCAGTTTTTATTAGGAATTGACAAACAATAAACGCCGTCGGCACCGGTTTTACCAACAATTCTACCGTTTGTAACTTTCATCAAATCGGTGCAATAACGTTGAGATCCAGCAACCAATTCAGGGTATGTAGTAACTGCATCAACTATTTTTTTACACGCCGCATTGATTTCATCATTTTGTTGATTGCTAATGAGGTTTTTATATGCAATGGCTTGTTTGTAAACACTCATGCCATAAATTGGAGCACTACAACCATCAACTGCCATTGGCAACTCATCTTCTGCAACTTCATAAAATTGAGCAACGTATTTTTTGATTTCTTGTTGCAACGGATGTGAAGCAGACAGATACGATTTTGTATCTTCGTTATGAGCTTTGCACCACGCCAAAAATCCAGAATGTTTACCGCTGCAATTGTTATGCAACTGAGTTGGATTTTTATCAGTCTTAATCAACGCATACAAGTCTTTCTTTAATGTTGGAGCTTGTGCCCCGCATTGAAGGTCAACTTCCCCCAAATTTAAATTTCCTAAAATTTTGGTTACCAAATCTTCATGTATTTTCTCACCATTGTGAGATCCACACATAATGGCCAAATCTTCAAGAGTTAAATTGAGTTTTTCAAATGCCCCCGAAACCAATAACGGCAAATGCTGAAAATACTTCATCGCAGATCTTGGAAATGCCATTTGATTGATATCTCCAACTGAATAAATGACTTTACCGTCTTTATCAACCACACAAATCACACCACGGTGAAAGCTCTCTACTACCTCGCCACGAATGACTTCTACTAATATTGGATTCATTTTATAATTTATGTTGTGCAAGTAAAAATAGCACTGCCATTCTTACTGCTACCCCATTTTCAACTTGTTGAAGAATAATACTTTGTTTACTATCGGCCACCTCACTACTGATTTCCACACCCCTGTTAATTGGACCTGGATGCATGATACAAATTTCCTTGTCTAATTTATTTAGACGGTCCATGGTTAAACCATACAGATTGGTATATTCATTTAGTGAAGGGAAAAACCTTTGATCTTGACGTTCTAATTGAATGCGTAACATATTTGCAACGTCGCACCACGCCAAAGCCTCGTCAAGGTTATGAGAGACTTTTACTCCCAATTGATTGATGTATTTGGGAATTAATGTTGCAGGTCCACAAACCATGACTTCTGCGCCAAGTAACTGAAGCGAATAAATGTTACTCAAGGCCACACGAGAATGTTTGATATCTCCTACAATTACTACTTTTTTCCCATCTAAAGAACCTAATTTGTTTTTGATTGAAAACGCATCTAATAAAGCCTGCGTTGGATGTTCATGGGTACCGTCGCCGGCATTGATAATTTGAGATTTCACATTTTTAGCGAGGAACATACAAGCTCCAGGAGCTGGATGTCGCATCACAATCATGTCAACCTTCATGCTTAAAATGTTATTTACGGTATCAATTAAGGTTTCGCCTTTTTTAACACTTGACGATGAGGAAGAGAAATTAATAATATCAGCACCCAACCTTTTTTCAGCCAATTCAAAGGAAACCCTTGTTCGGGTTGAGTTTTCAAAGAATAAATTGGCTATGGTAATATCTCTTAAAGCAGGAGTTTTTTTTACTGGAGCTTGTAATAAATTTAAAAAATTATCTGCCGTATCAAAAATTGTATGGATTTGACTTGCTGTCAATCCCTTTATCCCTAATAAATGATTTAATTCTCCTTGATTCATTTTTTATCTTCTAAAAGCCAAACTTGAACTTGATTGTCGTTTTCCCACTCTACCTTAACAAAGTCGTTTGTATTTCTTGAGTCAATTGTAACTCCCGTATAATCAGGCTTTATTGGTAATTCGCGTTGAAACCTTCTATCTACCAAAACCATTAATTCAACGCATTTTGGTCGACCAAAACTCATAATTGCATCAATTGCCGCCCTTACACTTCTGCCGGTAAAAAGTACGTCATCAACAACAATGATGTTTTTATTCTCGGTAGAGAAATTGACATTTGATGGTTTCGGAATGTGAAATCCGCCTCTACCAATATCATCTCTAAAAAATGTATGATCCACTTCCCCATAAAGCACATCGGCCCCCAATTTCAATAGTTCATTGTGAATTGATTTTGCCAATAAAATACCCCTAGGCTGTAGTCCTATGATGGCTGTATTCTGATAATCTTTGTGGCTTTCAATTATTTGAAGCGCAAATCTTCGAATAATTAAATTCGCTTTTGTGCTGTTTAATAATATTTTAGGTTCATTGATCATTCGATAACTGGATTATTATATTGTATTCATCTTCAGATAAAGCAATTACAGACAATCTAGGCTGTTTTAATAGTCCCAAAGTATGTAACCGATCGTCTGATTTCATTTTGGCCAAAGATACGGGATTCTTTAATTTATGTAAAGGCTTAACATCAACAACAACCCAAGCAGTTTCAGAAGTTGTAGGATCTTGGTATGCGGGGGTAACTATTTCAGCGATACCCACTACTTCTTTGCCTTCATTGCTATGATAAAACAAACATTTATCGCCAACACTCATGGCTTGCAAATTATTTCTAGCTTGGTAGTTGCGAACCCCATCCCAAAAAGTTTGCTGATCTTTTTCGAATTGAGCCCAACTGTATTTAAAAGGCTCGGACTTAATCAGCCAAAATTTCATATCTACAAAGTAAAAATAAAATACCCAAAAGAAAAAGTTATTTAATAAATATTTGGTAGTTTGAAAAATACATTGTTAATTTACATGCCAAAACATTGCTAAAATAATTATCAATTATGTATTTAAAAGAAAACATCAAATTACTTAGAAAACGCAGAAAGCGCAGCCAAGAAGAAGTTTCAGCAAATATAGGTCTGACCAGATCGGCCTATAATAGTTATGAAAATGGCGTTGCAGAACCCGGAATACAAGTATTACTTAAGCTTTCTGATTTCTACCAAGTGAATATTGACAAACTCATTAGAATTGATTTGTCTACCATTGCCGAAAGTCAATTAGAACAAATGGAACGCGGCTATGATATTGATATAACAGGAACTAGGTTGCGTATTTTGGCAACCACTGTTACACCCGATAATGAAGAAAATACAGAATTGGTGCCAGTAAAAGCAAAAGCAGGTTATGCAACCGGTTATGCCGACCCAAATTACATTAAGGTTCTTCCCGCTTTTAACTTGCCTTTTTTATCCCCCAATAAAAAATATAGATCCTTTCCTATTTCAGGCGATAGCATGCCTCCCGTTGTTGATGGTGCTTATGTTACCGGAGAATTTTTACAAGATTGGAATATGGTAAGAAACGGCCATCCTTATATTGTAATCACACAAGAAGACGGTATCGTTTTCAAAATTCTTTACAACAGAATTGAAGAAGATGGTTCTTTCCTATTATGCAGTACAAATACCAATTACAAACCGTATTCTGTTAAGGTACAAGACATTCTAGAAATTTGGAAGTTCATCAATTATATCAATCCCAAGTTCGAAGAGCCTAAAAATTCTGACGACAATGACCTTGGTCCTACGTTGCGATTAATTCAAAAGGAAATTGGTTTAATCAAGGATAAAGTTAAAAACATTGAAGATAAAATTTAGACAATTCGATTTTGTTTGCTGTAGCATTGAATAAATATTATCTTTGCGCTCTAAATTGAAATTCAGAACAGAATGAAATTCACGAAAGAACAATACCTATCATGGTACAAAACCATGATGTTAGTGAGAAGATTTGAAGAAAAATCTGCACAGTTATATGGTCAACAAAAGATCAAAGGTTTTTGTCATTTATATATCGGACAAGAAGCTTTGGTTGCAGGAATGATCACAGCCACCACCAAAGATGATAAAGTAATTACAGCTTACAGAGACCACGGTCATGCATTGGCAATGGGTGTAAGTGCTAACGCTGTAATGGCTGAACTATATGGTAAAGCTACAGGATGTTCAGGCGGAAAAGGTGGCAGTATGCATATGTTTTCTAAAGAACATAATTTCTTTGGGGGACATGGAATTGTGGGTGCACAAATTCCAATGGGTGCTGGTCTTGGTTTTGCGGAACAATATTTAGGAACTAAAAATGTAAGTATTAGCTTTTTTGGAGATGGTGCAGTTCGTCAAGGTGCGTTGCATGAAACCTTCAACATGGCTATGCTTTGGAAACTACCTGCAATATTTATTTGTGAAAACAATGAATATGCAATGGGTACCAGTGTAGAAAGAACTACAAACATGTTAGATATCTACAAAATTGGATTGGGATACGATATGCCAAGCAAACAAGTAGATGGTATGAAATGTGAAACAGTTCATGAAGCGTTGTATGAAGCGGTTGAATTTGCTAGAAATGGTGGAGGACCAACTTTCTTGGAAATTAAAACTTACCGTTACCGTGGACATAGCATGAGCGATCCTGCTAGCTACAGAACGAAAGAAGAATTGGCATCTTACAAAGAAAAAGATCCAATTGAAACCACAAAAGCAACTATTTTGGCTAAAAAATATGCAACTGAGGCTGAATTAGACAAAATTGAGGAAGATATTATTGCTGAGGTAAATGCGAGTGTTGAGTTTGCTGAAAATTCACCATATCCAGACCCTTCTGAGTTGTTTAAAGATGTTTATGTAGAAGATGATTATCCATTTATTATGGACTAATTCACATTATAAAATAAAATTTATTATATTCGCCCCCTTTAAGAAAATGAACGTACAAGAATTTTGGCAAGAGAATAGAGCTAAATACTCTAATTATTATTCTGAGAATACTAAAAAAGTTAACTATATAGCAATAGGTGTATTGGCTATTATTGGATTATCTAGTTATTGGACTTTGGTTTACCAACCAAGTCAAGAAAAAACTGCATCTGAAAAAATCGCAAGATTACATTTTTACTTTAAAAATGATTCAATGAATGTGGTTGTTAAAGGTGATAAATCTTTAAAAATCGCTTCTGCTCCTTCTATTGCTGATGATTATTCATCAACAAGAGCAGGTAAAGAAGCAGCTCTTATGGCTGGTATTGCTTACGCAAAAACTGGAAAACCAAAAGAAGCTATTGAATATTTGAACAAAACGAGCATCAAAGACAAACTTTTGTCGGCACAAGTAATGGCAATGAAAGCGGGTTGTATGTCAGACTTAGGTGATGATGACGATGCTGCTTCAATGTATGAAAAAGCTGCTGCTGTTGATGATAATGATTTTTCTGCTACTTTCTTAAAGAAAGCTGGAATTCACTATGAAATGTGCAAAGACTACAAATCAGCTTTGAAATGCTACGATACTATTTTGAAAAAGTATTCAGCAACTGCAGAAGGTTCAGATATTGAAAAATATATCTACAAAGTGAAAGCGCTTATGGGTGAATTCAACCCATAATTTAGATACTATCAAATTGTCTACCGCGGGTTTCAGCTTTGGCTCTTCTAATATTTCTCTAGATTCTACTTCTTTAAATATAGGAATAGTTGTTTCTACATGGAATAATCACATCACAGATATTTTGCTTGATGGAGCAATTCAAGAATTAATTGAATTTGGATTAACCGAAAATCAAATTCATATTTCTAAAGTTCCAGGTGCATTTGAACTACCTCTTGGTGCTCAATGGCATTTCAATAGCAATAACAATATTGATGCAGTACTTTGTTTGGGCTGCGTGATAAAAGGAGATACACCACATTTCGATTTTGTTTGTACAGGCGCTATGAATGGTATTATGGATGTTGGATTGAAGTTCAACAAACCATGTATTTTTGGTGTTATTACAACCAATACAGAACAACAAGCCTTTGATAGAGCTGGTGGCTCACACGGAAACAAAGGAAACGAAGCCGCTCAAACAGCTTTACAACTATTATCACTTTCTAAATAAAATACCACATAACTTATTAAACCATGGATCAGTTTTCAGAGAATTACAATGATCAGTTAAGCGAAGCAGAAAAATTGATTCTTCAAAATGAGGATGACGCTCAATTAAAAGAAAACTTTGCCACTTTTTCTAAGGAACAAATTGTTTCTCATGCTCAATCTTTGTTGCACACTATAAATGTGAAACAATCCTACGAAACCCTACAGGAACTTCGTAAAGCATTTGAGAACCTTTTAGACCAAGAAAGACCTTTGCTCATTAAAGAATGGGTTGCTTCCGGAAATGATCCTAAAGATTTTATTTCTCCTCAAGATGACCAAAAAGTTAAACTATTTGAAGTAGTTCAAAAGTTTAAGGAAATGCGTGAAGTTGAAAGAAAACGTGCCGAAGAAGAAAAATTAATTAATTTAAATAAAAAACAAGCCATTTTAGATAAGATTGTTGCTTTGGTTGACTCTGAAGAAAACGAATCAAGTTTGAATGACTTGCGCGATTTGATGCGCCAATGGAAAGAAATCAGACAAATTCCAAAGGAACACCATGAAGCTCTTTATTCAAAATATAAGTTTCACCTAGATAAATATTACGATAACCTATCTAAATTTAATGAGTTAAAGGATTTAGATCGTGAGAAAAATCTTGAAATAAAAATTGAACTAATTAAACGTGCAGAAGCTTTAAAAGATGAGAAAAACATCCGTAAAGCCATGATTAGTTTGAATAAAATTCACGATGATTGGAAAAATACGGGTCCAGTTCGCAAAGAAATTTCTGACGAAATATGGACACGTTTTAAAGCAGCGAGTGATTTGGTTATTGACGTTCAAAAAGCACATCAATCTGAAGTTGATGCACAACGTCAACAAAACTTAGAAAAGAAAATCCTTCTGGTTGAAAAAGCAGAAACAGCAATTACGGCTCTCCCATCTTCCAATAAAGAATGGAATAAAATGGCAGAAGAAATTGATGCTATGTTGGAAGATTGGAAAAAAATCGGACCTGTTCCTTCAGAAAAAAACGAAGAGATATGGTCGAGATTCCAAGGTGCTAGAAATGGTTTTTACTCAGAAAGAAAAACTTTCTTCAAGAAAATTCAATTTGATAGAAAAGATAATTTAGCAAAGAAAATTGCATTGTGTGAGCAAGCAGAAAAATTACAAGAAGCGAATGAATTCATGAAAACCTCTGAACAATTTCAAGCCTTGCAAGATCAGTGGAAAGTAATTGGTCCTGTTCCAGAAGAACAGAACGAAATTATTTGGAAACGTTTCCGTGCTTCTTTTGATCATTTTTATGAAAGAAAGAACAAATGGTTTGCAGAACGTAAAACACAAGAATCTGGTGCTGTAACTGCCAAAGAAGCAATTATTGCTGAATTAGATACTTTAACTAAAAATCCTGATAAAAAATTAAATTTCAACGACTTAAAAGCCATTCAAAATAGATGGAATGATTCTGGATTTGTTTCTGGTAAGAAATTCCAAAGCTTAAATAAGCAATACCAAGGCTTAATGGATGGACTTTATCAAGGTTTGCGCAATAACAGCAATGCAGAGCGTGAATCAATGGTGAAAGATAACTTGAATTCAATTTCGTCTTCTCCTGATGCAAAATACAAATTGCAAAGTGAAGAGAAACGATTGAGAGATTTAATGAAGAAAATCCAAGACGAATTGAGTACCATTGAAAATAACAAAGGATTTTTCCTGCATTCTAAAAATGCTGAGGCAATGTTGAAACAGTTTGATGACAAAATTAAAAAGTCAAAAGAACAGTTAGAAAAACTCCAAAAAGAACTTCAATTGGTGATTCAAGCTAAAAAAGCGAATGCTTAATGCGTTTTTAGAAATCTCTGATTACATTTCCTATTATCTAGCCGGAACATCGCGTCACGGCTTGCACTCTCCTTTTGTTTACACTTTTGCTGATGAAGTGCTTTATCAATCGTCTTCAATGAATTTTGAAATGATAGAGCACCAACGTATGTTGATGCTTCAAAGCAAAAGCAAATTGAATCATACTACCCTATCTAAATACACCAGTAGGTTTACTTTAGATGCCAAATATGGTCAACTCCTACAACGTATTGTTGAGTTTTATAAACCACAAAACATGATTGAATTGGGTACGAATAATGGAATTGAATCGAATTATTTATTATCCAATTCAATCATTCATGATTTACCCATTATATCTTATAATTTTCAATTAACAACGAATAAGTTAGATAAGATTAAAGCCCATACAAATTCCGAATTTGCCAATTATTATCAATCCAATTTATTTGAAAATAATTACAACACTGATTTAGATAATCAAACATATTTTGACCTTTGTTTGATTCATGGACAATCGGATGCCGATGATTTTTGGAATTTTTACGACAGTTACAAATCGAGATTACATACACATTCTATGGTAATATTTACCAATATTAGACATACAAATGATCATTACATAAACTGGCAACAAATTACCAATTTGCCTGAGGTTACTGCGTGTGTTGAACTATTTAAAATGGGAATTGTATTTTTTCGTACTGAACAAAAGAAACAAAAGTTTATATTGCGATATTAAATGACACATTCACATCAAATTAGGGTACGTTATGCAGAATGCGACAGAATGGGATTTGTTCATCATTCCATTTATGCTTTGTATTACGAAGAAGCCAGAACTGAAATATTAAGGAACCGTGGTATTTCTTATAAAGATTTGGAGGATGATGGAATTTTAATGCCAGTAAGAAGCATGCAATTTACCTTTCTAAAAGCAGGTAAATATGACGATTTGCTCACCATTGAAGTGAATTTAGCCGCTCCACCTGAAGTGAGGTGCAAATTTGAGTATAAAACTTTTAATCAAAATGGCGAATTGCTCAATACCGGTGAAACTGAATTGTTTTTTGTGAGAAAATCGGACTTGCGCCCAATAAAATTACCTGACCAATACAAAGTATTTTTAATGAATTAATTATGGCACATTTTTATAGATCTAAGGATAATAAAATACACCATAACAAACCTGTTGATGCCGAAAATGCATCACAAGAAATCATTGAAGAAAAACCATTACACCCTGTTTTACAATACTTTAAAAGAACAACAATTAAAGGATTAAATGGACATTCCATTTATGACGTTGGCAAGTATTTCTTTCGATCCATGTTTTTAGAAAACTTGAATATTCGAGCAACAAGCTTGAGCTTCAATTTTTTTACCGCATTGTTTCCAGCATTGATCTTTTTATTGACACTGATTGCCTATTTGCCAATTAAGGGAATAAAAACCCAGTTTATTCAACAGTTGGCGTTAATTCTACCGAAAAAAACCTACGAAGAAATTTCAAGTACCATTTTAGAAATCCTTCACAAGCAAAACTCAAGTTTATTGTCGTTTGGTTTTATTTTGACTGTTTATTTCGCATCAAACTCATTTCACTTGATGATCAATACGTTTAACAGACGTGTGGCCGTCCCTCAAAAGAAAAGTTGGCTACATATTAGAGGGAAAGCGGTTTTCTTGACTTTTTGGATGTGTATTTTGATCATATTCTTTTTATTACTTGTTACCTGGAGTTTCCAAATTGAATCGTATATGGAAGCACATAAATGGCCATTGTTTTCGCTATACTCCATACTATTAACCATATTTGAGTACATCCTAATTTGTGCTTTGTTCTTGTTTGCTATTTCAAGCATTTACTTTTTTGCACCCTCAAATCACCAACGTTGGAGATTCTTTTCGGTTGGGGCAGTATTTACAACCATACTTTCAATTTTGACAACTTTCGGATTTAGCATATACGTCAATAATTTCGACAGCTATAACAAAGTTTACGGATCAATTGGAGCTATTCTCGCCTTAATGGTACTTATTTACATGAATATCATGATTATCCTTGTGGGATTTGAACTGAATGCCAGTATCGATAAGGTAGAAATTTCAAAAAAGAGAAAGGCAGATGCAGAAGCAGATGCACTTATCCAATAAATATTTTCTCAATAATTTGTTCTTCAAACGCATCATTCACTCTTTTTAAGAGCAAATCTTTTTGCAAGAACATTTCGTTTTTCAAAGGCGCATTATCAAACTTCACATAAAGCGTTTTGTTGAGCATTTTGATTTCAGACGTATGTTTGAACACCAAACTCCCTACAATCTCTTCCCAACGGTTTACAATGTCTATTTCACGCATTTTAGGCTGCAGCCTGTACTTCTTAAACATGGCATCCAGCACATTGCCAATGGGCTTCTCTCTATTCTCTTTATTTTCCATGTGCCAAGTTGCTTTTTCTATAACCGTATGCGAAATACAAAATTAATCCAATAAAAAACCAAATGAAAAACCAAATCCAATTTTCCGCCTTCATTCCAGTTAACAAATACATACAGGTGGTTAAACCCAATATTGGAATTAAAGAGTATTGTTTTTTATAGGATAATACCGATAAAACCAACAAGGCAATCCACATCAATCGGTGCGACAAGTTAAAAATGTCCCAATTATTTAAATCCAACACCCCATCAAAATAATGAGGAACATTGAAATAAGTGATTAATACGGTTGTTATAATAATGCCAGGGAAAAGATATTTTGAATTTACGAATGGCATATGAAATCCGCCTGCAACTTTATCGCGTTTTGGCAATAACAAAACTCCCCCACATACCAAGATAAAGGCAAAAATGGTTCCTATTGATGTAAAATCCAACACGAAATTGGCATCTGTAAATAAGATTGGCACCCCAACAACCAACCCCGTAATGATGGTAGAAAACCCAGGTGTTTTGTATTTGGGATGTATTTTAGAAAATGCTTTTGGCAACAGACCATCGCGGCTCATCGACATCCAAATACGAGGTTGACCCATTTGGAATACCAACAAAACGCTCGTCATTGCGATTATAGCACTAATTGAAACAATGTATTCTAACCATTTGATTCCTCGGTAGTTTAATACAAAGGCCAATGGATCGTCTACTTTCAATAAACTGTAAGGCGCCATCCCTGTTAAAACCAGTGAAATAAGAATATATAAAACGGTACAAATGATTAACGAATAAAACATTCCACGAGGCAAATCGCGCTGCGGATTTTTACTTTCCTCAGCCAAAGTACTCACCGCATCAAAACCGATATAGGTAAAAAATACCGCCGAAACGCCTTGCATAATGCCATTGAATCCTTTGGGAACAAATGGCTTATAGTTTTCAATATCAATGTAAAAAGCACCTACTACAATAATCAACACAATCACCGCCAACTTTAAAACCACCATGGCATTGCTTGTTTTTCGCGATTCGTTGATGCCTCTGTACACCAACATGGTAATCAATACATTGATAATCAGTGCAGGCAAATCAAAAATTATTTTGAGGGACCCTAACACTGGTGCAGACTTCCACGCTTGCAACGCCGACAATTCGTCGACATTCAAAACCCTATCTGATATGAGTGAAACAGCACTCGCTGTTTTATAATCGGTTATGAGCCATCTAGGAATATGCAAATTCATTGCATCGAGCAAATGGGTAAAATATCCCGACCAAGAAAAAGCGATATAAATATTACCAATGGAATATTCCATTAATAGTGCCCACCCTATAATCCATGCAAACAATTCTCCAAAAGAGGCATATGCGTATGTATATGCACTACCTGAAACCGGAATTCTACTTGAAAATTCTGCATAGCATAATGCGGCAAATCCGCAGGCCACTGCACATATGATAAATAAGAAAATAACCCCTGGTCCACCTTCGTAGCAGGCTTGACCTATAGAACTAAAAATTCCACCACCAATAATTGCAGCAATTCCAAATAAAGTCAAATCTCTCACATTGAGCACTTTATGCAACTCATGTTCTGACTCATAATTGAAATTGGTTTTTCTACGAAAGAGTGATTTAATCATATCAATTCAACTACGATATTACGTCGGATTAAGGTCGAAATCAAATAAATTTATTATATTTGTTATAATGAAGCGTATAGTCTTGATAATCACAATTCTCTTCACTGTTTTGAGCAGTGGAATGATGAATATTGTGTTTCATGTATGCACTTCCCCTGAAATGATGCAGCCAGTAAAATCTTGCTGTAAATCACACAAATCTATTCCCAAATGCTGCTCTGCTGAAAACAAATTAGAAGTTGAACCATCTGTTTGTTGTAGCAATATTCAGGTTTATTATATTACCCCAAAGTTTTCTGAAGGATCAAAAAAGAAACTTTCTATTCCCGTTGCAACTTCCGTTTTATTGCCTTTTTTCTCACCATCTTTGGCATTAAACAGTTTTTTAAATAACGAAGTTAATCTCAATCAAAAACCTCCCGATCCACCTCCCAATCATCCTTATTGTGAGTTAAATTGCGTTTGGATTATTTAATTTATTTCTTTTTTTTCGAATTGGCTTAAATTGTTATGCCATTAAATAACAATATGTTAAAATTAAAAAGAAAAAAGATGAAAAAAATTATCCAAACAACAAGCCTAGCCTTGTTCACCATAATATTGATGACCGGGATGGCCATCAATCCCCCGAAAAAAACTATTTACTCCTTTAAAGTATTCGGAGTTTGCGAAATGTGTAAAGAGCGCATAGAGAATGCACTCGATAGAAAAGGCATTTATAAAGCCATTTACAATTTTAAATCAGAGCAACTTACTGTTACCTATAACGCTGCCCTTTTTAAAGAAGAGCAATTTCACAATATGGTGGCTATGGTTGGACATGATACGGAAGATGTGAAAGCAGACAATGTGGTTTATTCAAACCTTCCCGATTGTTGCAAATATAGAGATGGCGCCAAATGCGATCATTAATCGTATTTTGCCTATTGATTTTCATTTCGCCCCTTGCCTTTTGCCAACCTATTATTGATTCACTCAAAACCATTGAAATACATGGTGAAAAAGCTGGGTCATTTGAAGAAAGCAATGGAGCCAAATTGAAGCAAGTTTTAAATTCGAATGAATTTAAAAAGGCAGCATGCTGTACCCTTTCTGAAAGCTTTGAACTCAGCAATACCGTCGAAATTTCAAATGCAGATGGTGTTTCTGGCATTCGTCAAATTGAAATGATGGGACTCAATGGCAAATATGCTTTGATGACCCGCGACAATATTCCTCAGCTTGCTGGATTGGCAACTTTAAACGGATTAAACAATATTCCTGGCCCAATGGTTTCAGAAGTGCGTTTAGCCAAAGGCACAGGCTCTGTCACCTTGGGTTACGAAGGATTGACCGGTGGCATTGATTATGCACTAAAGTCGGCCATAACCGACCCCAAATGGCAATTCAACGCTTATCAAAACAACCAAGGGCGTTCAGAAATCAACCTGGTTCAAAAATCTATTGTTTCTAGCAAATTAACCTCTCACAGTTTCTTTCACTTAGGTAAACAATGGTATCCAACCGACATGAATAACGATGGATATTCAGACATGCCTCAAACCTCAAGGATTTTTGTTGGAAACCAAACAAATTATCAAGGAAAAAATGTAGAGGGACAATTTGGCGCAACCTATTGGAAGGAACAGAAAGATGCTGGTTCAATGGCAGTTGGAAGCAATCAATTCGACAATACATTCAATAATTTTCACTTTGTTCAAAATGAAAACCGCTTGGACGTTTTTGCCAAAGTAGGTATTATTCTTGATTCCAATTCGAGCATTGGAAATATCATCAATGTGTCTAACCACCAAAATAGAACTTTGTTGAATTTTAGCATCGACCGGAATTATATTGGTAAGGAATCAAAAATCAGTTATTCAGTAGTTTACGAGAATCAAATCAACAAATTATTTAAGATAAAAACGGGCATTTCTGCCATGGTGAATCAATTCAATGAAGTTCTCTCCGATAATTTATTCGCTACTTCAGCGTCCCTCAATTATCAATTTTCAGAAAAGCAAATTGGTGCGTTTGGAGAATTGGTTGTAACGGGCAAAAGGATTTCAATGGTGATGGGACTTCGTGAGGATTACCACAATGCATATGGTTTCTTTTTCACACCGCGCATGCACTCTAAAATCGAGTTCAATAAAAACAACAAGTTGTTTTTACAAGCTGGTTTAGGCCGACGTACCTCTTACGCGCTCATTGAAAACCTACCACTGTTTATTTCTAACAAGGAAATATTGATTTCAACCAACAATCCTGCATTGCCTTATGGTTTGGCCCAAGAGAAAGGATTTAATGGTGGGATTAGTTATTTGCGTAACTTCTTCTTTTTGAATTACCCTAGCACACTGACTGTAAATGTTTTTTCCACCAGGTTTATTCAACAAACGGTAATTGACAGAGATGTGAGTTTGCAACAGACTTTGATTCAATCTTATGGGGGACAATTTGCCGGTACTACCAACAGTATTCATGCGGAATGGACCATTCATCCTATTCGAAGAATGGAGGTTAAATTGGCTTACAGATATGCAAAAAACTTGCAATGGCTGAATAATAAATTCCAGATTTCACCTTTTCAAAGTGTCCACAGGGGATTATTGGTAATTGGCTATAAAACAAGAAATAAGTGGCATTTCGATGGTGTTGCGCAAATTAATGGGCCAAAAAGAATTGCTTATTTTTCTGAAACGGAGAATAAATACAGTCCTTCTTTTGTGATTGCAAACTTTCAAATCAGAAAGGCCTACGACAATAGTTTTGAGTTTTATGTTGGAATTGAGAATATTGGAAATGTGAAACAGTCCGATCCTATTTTAAGCATCAAAAATAGCCAAGGAGAAATTTTTGATGCGGCTAATTCTTGGGCGCCAGCCAACGGCATTAATTTTTATACTGGAATTCGGTTTAGTATAAAGTAAACTTAAATAATTGGTTTGATGATTTTTTCGAATTGAATTTCTTTATGATACACAAAGTGGTTGGTCCAACTTCTTATAATTTCAGTTAAATTATTACTGACAACTTTTTTAAATTTGTCAAGTTCTTTGTCATCTAAAGGCTCACAATCATCAACGGTCATCAAAGTTAAATGGCTATAAACCCCATTTTCAAGTTGAATGATAATTTTTGATTTTCGAGACTGAAATCCCCCGTAAACAACCAAGGGTTGGAAGTCAGAACTTAAGAAAAATACTTCTACGCCAAAGTATTCGAAGAGGTTTATTTTTTGATTTGTAGTGAATGATTGTTGTGTCATATGATCGCAACTCAAATCAAAAATAAACAAATTGTTTAATTTTTCAATACCTCAATTAAAATTTTGTTGAATAAATTTAGAAATGAAACAAAAAATAATTGAAAATTATAACTTTTCGAATCGAATACAATGTTCTTCCATTAACGAATTGAACTTGATTAGATAGGTGCCTGATTTTAAATCTTGTACATCTAATTTGATTCCGTTTTCTAGCTTATGGGCATAACCACTTTTAACAATTCCGCCAGTAATATTTGTTACTTCGAAGTGTATCAATTCAACTTCTGCATCCCATTTGATAGTCAAATAATCTATCACAGGATTAGGATAAATTTGAATTCCCTTTTTTGTAATTGACGATGTGTTCAAACGGTTTAACACAAAACTTTTGGTGGTTTGACAACTGCATTGGGTTTGGATATTTTGTGCAACCATCTTGACAGAAAAATTGCCATCTTTTTTGAAGTTTAAGATACTAACGGCATTTACTCCTATTCCATATGCTGAGTCTGAATTTGCTAAATTGTACCAAGTGTATTTGGTATTGGCTTCTCCCCCAATTGATTGATTTTGATCAATGGGATTAAACTTATATCCATAATAATAAGTTAGATAATCTGGCTTCCCTACAAAATCGCAGATACTTGGACTTGCTAACACCTGAATGGTTTTTTGCAAGGTGTCATTGCAACCAAAATTATTTTTCGCAATCAGCTTAATTAGTTTGGTCCCAACTGATGTATATACATATTGGGGATTGGTATCAGTACTTACCTTGTTGTTTTCGCCCAAATACCAAACGTATTTGATACTTCCCGAATCATTTTTAGAGATGTTTTGAAAATCAATTTGATTCCCAAAACAGATTGTCGATTTTACATTATAATTGGCAACAGGAGAATAATTTACCCAAACTATTTTCTCCAAACTTGAACTGCATTGTTCAATATTTGAAGTGAGTTTTATTTTCTTGTATCCGGCTTTTTTGAAAACATGACTAAAAAGGGAATCCTTGATTTCTAAAGTTGCCGAAGTATCCGAAAAACTCCAAATCATTTTGGCAAATTTGGGTGATGAATTATTTTGAATTACTGCCCTTTGGTTTTGGCAAATTTTTCCAATTTGGAAATCTGCTTTTGGCAATTCAACTACTTTTACTGTGTCAGAATAAACCATTTCGAAATTTTGCGGACTCAATATTACCGTTAACTTTACAATATAAGTTCCAGGTTTCTTGTATCGAAACTTCGGCGATTTCACAATGCTTGTATCTGATTGAATTCCTGTTCCAAAATCCCAATGATACCGATAGCTTTTCCATGAAATTTTAGAGAGATTGATAAAACTCAGGGTATCGCCTAAGCAAATGGATTTATTCATTTTAAACAACAATTGTTGCTTAGGATAAATATAAATTTTACGAAGGATGATGGTGTCGCAACCTGCAACCAAATCACTGATTTTCAATTTAATGAGTAACAAACTATCGCAATAGCTTGAATCGTTGCATGTAAATTTCAATGAGAAATCTTGATTTGTTGTAGGAGCAAAAATGGTAGTTCCTGATAAATTCTTACCGCCTAAAGAAACGGCTTGACAAGTTACAAACCATTTTTTTGTTTTGCCATAATCGGCATTTGTGTATTTTGTTGGGGATGATAATTGATAACTTGCCTCTTGATTTAAGAGCAAGCTATCGGTGGCAGTGGTTTGGTTATACACTGGGCCATTCGTAATTGCAACTGGTGTTAAAACACTGCCAGTTGGTCCCACAATGATATTTTTAAAAATAGATAGGGTATCATTTTTTAAATTGTCGTCGTAATTTTTTAAGTTGATTCTAATTTTTCCTTTTTGGCTGATTTTGATTTTTCGGGTAAAGAAAAAACGAATAGAATCTTTGGGTGAAATGCTATCAGCACAATTTTCTGTAAATGTATCTTTGAGAAAACAAAGCTCCATTTTGAATCCCCTTACAACTGTATTGTAGGTATTATATATGGTTGCCCCTATTTTAATTTCAGAACCGCTACAAATTGCGGTTGCTGTAGAATCAATGATTCTGGTTAAGTTCAAATCCAAAATATTGTTTTCTAAGGCACCGCAATCACTCTTAGGCGTTGATCTGAGGGTGTTTACAAAATCTTCAATCATGGTAGAATCTGTATCTACAATATTTTGCAATTCTGAACTGCTTGATATGAACCCATTGTTGGTTGGACTATTGAAACTTGGAGCCACACTCAATTCAAACTTGCTAACCTTTGACCATTTTAAATAATCTTTCACACTAGTAAATGAATCCTTTAAAATTCTAAAATTGCTATTTGCGGCTTTGATCCAATAGTTATTTTGATCTAAACTCTTGAGCAAATTACATTTTTCAATATAAACTGGATTTGCGGTGTTGGGCAATTCCGCATCAATGATGTTTCCCAAAATGGAAACCTTTCCAATTGTATTAATATTTATCCCGGTAAATTTATTTACACTCGAGTTTCCCCTAAAATAAATGGTATTTTGATGGATTTTCTTAATGGAAGTTGTGTCATCTTGAAGGTATGAAAAATCACTAATAGCACAATGCAATGCGCCACCAAAATTATTACTAATGATATTAGAAAAAACATTGAATTTATAACCATTATATGTAAGCAATGCTGTGAATATTGAGTTTTTAGAAGTACCAACTACTTCATTGTTTCTAATAGAGTTTCCTAAAAGAATTGAAGTTTCATTTTTAAAGAAAACTGCAGATTTTAAAGGATAAGTATAGCAATAAATTCCAGTAAATTTAAACTGCGTTTTATTTGAATCAATTGAATTGTTTTTCACTAAGGATGAAACTTCATTTGAGTTGTCAGAATAGTAAGCTGAAATGAAAAAATCATCAATACCTGTTCCATTTGAGGTATCAGCAGTACCAAATACATTTTTATTGATTCTGTTTGAAATAATTGAAACCCTCCTGTAACTCTGAACTGAAATACCTGCTCCATATCCTCCTTCGCCAATGTTTTGAGTTATAATATTGTTTGAAATTTTAGTGTAACCTGTTGTAGAAATTCTGATTCCCCAAAATCTTTGTAAATATGCATTTCTAAAAATTACATTTCCAGAAACACTAAGTTCCTTCTTGATTATTTTTCCAAGATAGCCGTTTATATCTTCTTTTAAACCATCGAGGTCAATCCCAACAAAATAATTTAATTTATATGTAGTTGGATTTTTGTAAGGGATATCATGAATGTTATTATCCGTGATAATGCAATTGGTTTTTATTATATAACAACGACCTATTGAAATCCCATACATGAAATTTGGTACTTGAGATTGATTGCTTGCATTGGTCCTTGATATGTTGTTATTACTAATACTGTCATCAATTAAAATAGACATAGTGATAGCCTTGCTGTAAAAGTTCTGTATTTCATTCTTTTCAATACGCATACCATTGCTTGAATCACCATAAGAATGTTCAACAAATATTCCATTTGCAGGCCCAGGTGAATTAGAACCCGTGGCAATCATTTTATTGTTGATTATTTTTAATGCCCTTGCATTAAAACCTTTAGGAACAAAGGTAGATTGAATTGGATTAATCGCTGCTTCAATATAAGCCGTTCTATAGGTTGCATTTAAAATATTTGGAAGCGAAAATATACAATTTTCAATGATATTGTAATTGGAGTTTTTTGTTAATCGAATATTTTTAGCATAGGTTGAATTTGAGGTATTTAAAAAAGTTAAATTTGTTATTTTACAATTGCTTACACTGTAAAGCAATAATACTTCATACACACTTTTCGCTGTAAATGATTTTCCATTCCCATCTATCAACAAGGAATATTTTGAGCGGCCCCAATAGTTTACGGTATCAACGCCTTTTAGAGTAACCCTACCTGTATCTGTCAAATCGGCTATAACTGTAATTTTAACATTCCCAGATACACCATTTTGGTTGTATGCTTTTGCAAACTCAGACCATGAAATGAAATTCGTAGCTGTTGCCGTGGTGCCGCCTATTGTATAATTTCCGGATAATTGACCATTTACCTCTTTTTGAAAACAAAAACACAATAGAATCCATATAAATATCTTCATTTTCAACATGTTAACAAATATGCTGAAAATAAGTTAGATAAAAAAATTAATCGAATTTTTGCTGAATGTATTCAGATATAGCTTTATATAATGTCTCTTCCGAAGTCAACTGTTTCAACATAATTGAATGCTCTAATAATGTGTTTTCATCGTGGCGCTTGGCTGGACCCGTTTGGCAATCCTTGGGATTTCCAATCGCTACCTTTTCTATAGTTTGTTGAATGATGGGCAATAGAAAATCAAATTTCAACGATTCATTTTCTTTGATAACCTCATTGGCGCCAATAAAACACGCGTTCACGAAATTGTTCGAAAACACAGCCGCCAAATGAAGCTGCTTTCTATTTTGGGAATTCAAAACATGAAACTCTTTATTCAATTCACCACATAGATTTGAAAGGATTTCAAAGACATACTCATTTGAGTATTCTATAAATACTGGCACTTTATTCCAATCAATTGATGTATTTCCAGAAAAACTATACAATGGATACCAAACACCGCAATTGCTAATTGTACTCAATGTTTCTAAAGAAACACTCCCACTGCAATAGATTTTAACCACATCGGGATTCTCAACTTGATGAATTACACTGGCAATTTCATCATCCTTGGTGGTGACAAATAAAACATCACCCTTTTTTAATATTAAGTTTATAGCGCTTTTGCGATAAATGTCAATCCCAGCAATTGAAATGCTTTGATCCGTGAATATCCCTCCAAAATTTATACTGTTTTGAATGAAATACTCCGACAAATGTTTGCCTAAGTTTCCATATCCAACAACATAAATTTTAGAAATCATGCCTTTGCCAAATTTCTCTGAATTTTAATCCGATTCAACACTGCAACACAGAAACCAATCAACATGATAATGGTACCGGCCCATACCAAATTGATCCAAGGAAATTGAATGATTTTCAGTACAATATAATCTTTCACAGGAGTTTTTTCACCCGACTGAATGCTAAACTCAATATTCTGTTTAGAAGGATCTGGATCTAAAATTTTGATATTCTGAATCATCAACATCAAACCAAGTTCATTGTTGTCAGCCGGATTTGATTCAAAGGCACCCGACTCTTGATTGATTCGGAACTCCGGGTAAATGGTAGTCGTATCGCCCAAACGATCAGCAACAACCGTCAATCGCAATACAACACCTAAGTTAGAACTAAAACGTTCTATGTCCCTCAATGTCATTTTTGTTTTGCCTGATTCTGTTGTAAACGACTCTCCTACTTTTACTTCTGAGGTTTTAAAGCCACTGTAAGGTTCAACCTTATCCATGCCACTTTCGTAGTTTACGTGTGTAAAAACATCGTTCGACAAGTAATGCTTGGTAGAAGGCTCAGCCAACAATCCCATTTTAGGGTTGTTCTGGGTTTTAGGAGTTAAATAAAATGAATCTTTGGTTTGGCTATTCACAAACAATACATGGAAATATTTGTCAATTGAATCTTTTCCAGCACCCACAATTTTATGGGTGTAATTGGCAGTATAATTCCCAACGGTAATAGGTTTGTTCTTATACAATATTCTATTTTCACGGTTAAACGCCATTCCCTTTGTATCGGTTTGGCCTTTTTCATTGGTTTCGGGAGCCATATCTATTCCCTCATTAGAACGGGTAAGGATTTTTTGATTTACAGACGAAACCAAAACACCCACTAACAATACACCAAATCCAACGTGAGAGATACTCGCTCCCCAAGTAATTACCTTTGATTTTGCGCTACTTCTCACATATAACAGGTTTGCAACAATTACCCAAATGGCTAAGAATAAGAAGATGATAAAGTTTACACCTTCAATCTTAAAGCTCAGATTAATCAAAAAGGTTAAAATCAACGACACTGAAAATGTAATAATTACATGCTTCAATATCAATTTCTTATCTGATTCTCTATAACTAAAATATTGACCAATAGCCATCAATGCCATAATTGGCATTGCCATCCACAATTGAACGCGGTTATAATCGGCTGCTACCGGTATCCCTGTCTTGTATCCAAATAATTTATTAAACACAGGAATACTTGTTCCGGAGAAAACTTGAATCAAGCTTAATATCAAAAACATAGAGCCCATGAACATCCAAAACTCTCTTGACGACAAATGCTCATCGCCCAATGCTGTTTTAGTTCTTTTGTACAATCGAAAGATAAACAAAACAATGATAGCGAGAAATACGATGATACCGCCATTTTTAACAACACCATGAAATACAGTGCTTAACGTTGATTTGTCCGTAGGAATGATGTAAGACAAACCAATGACAACAACCACCACAATAAATGCAATTGTTAGCATGTTGTTTTGGCTTTTCTCGCTTGAGAAGGTTGAAACCAAACTCAAATAAATAAAGCCCAACAAGAATATCAATAGTTGACCGGATAATCCCAAATCCGTAAATGAATGCACACTGGCTTCACCCAAAATTCCACTTCTGGTTAAGAAGGTTGCATACAAGACCAACCAAAACGACAATTGCACCAATAAATGCGATGTAAATATGTGTCGGCCTGTATTTTTTGAAATCAATAACAAATGCACTGCGGCAGCCATAATTAACCACGGCAACAACGATGCATTTTCAACTGGATCCCAAGCCCAATATCCGCCAAACGACAAACTTTCGTATGCCCAAAAACCACCCATGATGATTCCGGTACCTAAAATTCCAACACAAACCAATCCCCATATCAAAGCAGGATTAATCCAACTTCTATCTTCTTTGCGCCATAAGCCCGCAATAGAATAAGCAAACGGCACAATGGCAAGTGAGAATCCCAAGAACAAAGTTGGAGGGTGAATGACCATCCAATAATTTTGCAAGAGCTGATTCAAACCGTTTCCATCGGTAAATACCTTTAAATAATTCCCAACACCCAACTGTCCCAAAATAGGAATTTGTAAAAAATCCGGACGTTGTTCTCTAAGTAAATCGAAAGGACTACTTCCAATTTTAAAGTCCCCCAAATGGAAGCCTACCAACATTGAGCTCAATGCAATTTGTGCAAAGGCAACCACGGCCATGGTACTTCTTTCCCATTTTCCAGAAACCCTAATGAGTATCATTCCAATTATTGAATTCCAAAACAGCCATAACAAAAAGCTGCCCTCTTGTCCTTCCCAGAAACATGAAATCATGTAATAAACAGGAAGTGATTTGCTGCTATGTCGCCAAGCGTAATAGTATTCAAACCTATGGTTGAAGATAATTGCAAACAAGATTACAAAAACGGCAACTACCGAAAAGGCATGTATATAAAAGGAAGTTCTTGCTAATTTAGATTCACTTACGATTTGATTTCGCTCTGATCTAAAGTAAAAAACAGCCGATAAAATGGCTGTAACGAACATAAGTACAGAAAAAAATTGGCCTAAGTTACCTAGCCAAAGCCATTCTCCTACGAACGAAATGATTTCAGGTTTTGTTTGCATTATTTGTTTGTGGCATTAACAGGAGTGTCTTCGTATTTTGAGGGACACTTACTGAAAATAGTTTCTGCGTGAAAATATTGACCTTCACTTTTTCCTATGATGAGCATTTTTTCTGCACGCTCTAAATCTTGAGGCTTCGGTTTTAAGTATTTCACCATTCTTTCTGTCCCCAATGAATCAATTGCAGAAAATATCAGCAAGTTTGGATCTATTTGTGGATCGTATTGAACGGGTTTCGCTTTGTTTAATTTACAATAAATATGGTATTCTTTGTTGGGGTTTTCTTTTGCCAACGAATCAGCGCCATTAAACGATACAATTTGAGTGGTGTTGCCATACAAACTCACAACAGCTGCCACACCAAGGCTGGCAATAATTAAAAGTGCAATGTGTAATGGTTTCATTTTTGGTTGATTTGTTTTTCTAATTTGGTCATTTTTCTATCTAATCTAATCAGATAAAGCACAATACCTATAAATATTAAGACCAGAACAGTTGCAACAACGTTGAACTTTGCATTGCCACGCAACATATTGGTTGCGGCATCAGAAACAGCGTTTGTTCCAGAAACCGCCGTTTCTCCAGCAATTAGAAAGTTCATTGAACTTAAACCAATTGTAAATATAATTGCTTTTAATTTATTCATTATCTTCTCTTTCTATTTGTATATTTTTTAGTGTTTCAAAACGGTATCTCAAAATAGAGATCCATATGAAAAACAAAATCCATCCTATTACCGCTGGGTAAAAGAACAATCTTAATGTGTTATCTAAATCGTATTTATTAAATCCAACTGTTCCACCAGAACCTGGATGCAGCGTATCGGCCGACAATTTTGGCATAATTGCAATCAGTGCCATAAAAATTGGATAAATCAAAATGGCATAAACGCTTGATATTCTTGCACGTTGATATGGGTCTTTCAAAGAAGTTCTCAATATCAAATATGCCAAATACATAAACATACCAATGGCAACCCCATTCAGCTTTGGATCATCGCTAGGCCACCAGCTTTCCCAAGTAATACTTGCCCAAGAAGAACCTGTAACACAACCCAAAATACCATTCAGTAATGCAATTTTAATAAAGCTCTCCGACCACAAATCGTCTTTCAATTGATTTTTCATCAAGTATTTGATGGCATAAATCACAGACAACAACAATAGGAACATCATTGAAAACCACATTGGAACGTGGTACAACAAGTTGCGAATACTTTCGTTTAATATGGGTCTATTTGGAAACCCCGATTGAATATCTTGTTTTACCAATGATGTCAAATTACTCAATTCAATCTTATTTGAAACTCCAGTGTCTGAAATGCTTTTCTCAACCCAAACTGCATCAGGGAAATACATCCACTGCTTTGGAGATACACTTGAAGATCCGAAAACAAACACATCAAACAATTGTGAATGCTGGGTATCGCCCAAAACCACATTGATTTTTGAATTCAAATAACCAGCTTCATTGTATTGGTTTTCTTGTGATTGGAAAACCAAATTTTTGTGTTTTAAAATCACTTTCTCAGCTACAAAACCAGTACCTGGATTGTATAAATCTACAGAAAACGATTGTGGTTCATTGCTTTTCAACTGTCCATTAGAAACGCCGGTAATTCCAGTTTTTAAAGGCAAAAACAATCCACCAATCAAAACATAAAGTATAAGAACTATACTTCCAATTTTAATCAGTTTATATCCCTTAGAATTACTTTGCATTGTTACGTCTGGTAATTTCAGAATCAATCAACGACAATTCTCTTCCCATTTGACCTGCAACACTGCTGTTTTCTTGGGCACGGCGGGTTAAGTATGGTATCACTGCTGTTACTGGGCCATAAGGCACATATTTGGCAACATTGTATTTTCCATGAGAAAGGTTAAAACTAATATGATCACTCATTCCCAACAATTGAGAAAAATAAACCCTTTTGTCGTTCGGTTGTAAATTCTGTTTTTCTAACAATTGAACACCCAACATTGAACTGTTTTCGTTGTGGGTTCCAATACAAACACTCACTTTATCGTGGTTTTCAAGACAAACAGTAACGGCTGCATTATAATCATTATCGGTAGTGGCTTTATTTGGTTGAATTGGATCTTGATACCCTTTTTCAGCGGCACGAGCCCTTTCCTTTTCCATGTATGCACCGCGCACCAATTTGAATCCCAAAAACACCGAAGTTTCAGCGATTTGCTTTTTCAAATACTCCAAACGGTCATGACGGTACAATTGTACAGTGTTATAAATGATGGCTTTTTCTGTATTGAATTGATTGATTGCGTCTTCTGCCAATCTATCAATCGCTTCTTGAATCCATGATTCTTCGGCATCTATAAACAACCTTACATCGGAATGCTTGGCGTGTTCACAAACATCAAAAAATCTTTTGCTTCCATTGTCCCACAATATTTCTTCTGAGGGACTTAATTCTGTATTTGCAGATTTTTTCTCTAATACATGTGCATCAATGATACCGGTAACTTTAAAAACTGCAAAAGGAATGTCGGCATTGCCTTTGGCCATGTCGATGGTTTTTTTAATTTCAGCGGCAGTATGTTTAAATACTGCTTCACTTTCTTCTCCCTCAACAGAATAGTCTAAAATTGTTCCAATGCCAGAATGCGATAAACCTTGAATTGCGTTTACACAATCATTGATATTTTCACCCCCACAAAACTGTTTGAAAATGGTATCTTTAATTACAAATTTAAATCCCAATGAAACGGCAATTTTCGCCAAAGCAGGTCCCCACTTTAACAAAATCGGATAATCGAATGAACGAAAAAGTAAACGAGCCCTGCGTAAATCCTTATCGGTTTTATGCGCAAATGCTGTTGCAGTATCCTGAAAAGAGATGTTTGAATTCACCTGCATAATCCTTTCTACAAAGTAACGTCAAAAGCAGCATAGCAGAAAGAAAAATCTTTTGATATTCTAAAAAACAGGCCCGAAATTGAACATATTTTCAATTATAGCAAACGCAAATGCAATTTTTCAATTGCCTTGTTTAATTCAGGATGCTTTTTCAAGAAAAAATCCAATTTTTCTTTGTCCGTATATGGCCTTCTTTCGGTTTCCTCAACTTTACCCATTACACACAAAACATTGGTGATGGTATTTTTTGAAACTTTTAACAAATGCTGCAATAATGGTATCCGCAAATCTTCAACTGCCAATTCTTGTGCTTTGCTTGAAACAGTCAAAATCAAATCGCTGTTATTCAAAGAATAACTAATTGATTTGATTAATCCACTTACGCGCTGAGATTGGGTATTGCAATATTCATCCATGATTTCTTGGATGGAAGGAATTTTATTATTTGAATCATTTAAATCGTCAACAGAAACTGCATTCTGAGAAGTTTCCAAAATTGTTGCTTCCTCAGCCAAATTTGCCTTTTCAAGCTTATTTTGTTTGAATGAATTTCTGTCGAGTTTACCTAAGCGGGTTGATGATACTTTCGTTTCAACCGCTTCTTTGATGGTAGGCACTGCCCTATCTTTTGCAACAGCATTTACAGGTGCTGCGGTGGGTGCCGCCAAAGTAGGATTAGCTAATTTTTTTTTTATATCCTCCAGAGTGGGGATTTCAGCAATAAATTGGGCAAGATGGGCAAGCTTTATGAGCATGAGCTCAACAAGTAATCGGGGATTCCGACTAAACTTATATTTCTCGTCTGTTTCGTTGGTTAAATTTAGTGCGTTGATAATGAGTCCTAAGTCTAATTTCTTTCCTTGCTCTAAATATTTAAGTTTGAAAGCTTCAGAAACATCCAACAATTTCAGGGTGCTTTCATTTTTACAAACCATTAGGTTTCTAAAATGTTGCGCCATTCCCGAAACAAACAATGATCCATCAAACCCTTGGTTCAAAACATTGTCAAAAATCAACAAAGATTGTGAAATGTTTTTATTCAGAATTTCCTCAGTAACTGCAAAAAACGTATCCATATCGAGAATACTCAATATTTCTACTGCCTTGGCGTAAGTTACGTCGCCGCCTGAAAAACTCACTAGTTGATCAAACAAACTCAATGCATCACGCAATCCTCCATCTGCTTTTCTTGCAATCAAATGCAACGCATCGTCGGATGCTTCAATGTTTTCATTTTTTGCAATCATTTTCAAATGTTCTACCATATCAGATGCTTCGATACGGTTAAAATTAAACACTTGACAACGGCTTAATATCGTTGGAAGGATTTTATGCTTTTCTGTAGTTGCTAAAATGAAAATCGCATACGATGGCGGTTCTTCAAGGGTTTTCAAAAAGGCATTGAATGCCGAATTCGATAACATATGAACCTCATCAATGATATAGACTTTATACTTTCCAACTTGAGGTGGAATGCGTACTTGGTCTACCAAATGACGGATATCGTCAACTGAATTATTCGAAGCCGCATCTAATTCAAAAATATTGAATGCAAAATCTTGATTTGGATTTTCAGCTTCGTTTTGAGAGTTAATTACTTTGGCTAGAATTCGGGCACAGGTTGTTTTACCTACTCCCCTTGGTCCCGTAAATAAAAAGGCTTGAGCCAGTTTATTGTTGGTAATTTCATGCATCAAAGTTTCCGCAATATGCTTTTGACCCACCACATCGGCAAATGTAGTTGGTCTGTATTTTCTTGCTGAAACAATAAACTGTTGCATGCTGCAAAATAACTCTAATAATTCGAGGTTCACAACACAACTTTTCAACTGTTTTTACTATTCTTTAAATTTTTCTGTCATACTATCAGTTTTCATGTTTATTTTGCAGTAGTTATGAATATTGGAGACATATTAAACCCTTTTCAATTAAAGAGCACCGACAATCAAGTTGTGAGCACGTATGATTTTTCTGACAAATATGCGTTTTTGGTTTTGGTTACATGTAACCACTGCCCTTACGCCCAAGCATATTGGCCTCGTGTAATCAAATTGGCAGAAAAATTTGAAGAAGATAATTTGGGTGTGGTTGCCATTTGTGGAAATGATGCAAATGTTCAACCTCAAGATAGTTTTGAAAACATGCAAAGTTTGGCGAAACAATTCCGTCTTTCATTCCCTTACCTTCACGACGAAGACCAATCGGTAATGAAACAATTGGGCGCTACAAAAACTCCAGAAGTTTTCCTTTTTAACTCTAAGCGTGAGTTGGTTTATAAAGGTGCCATTGACGATAGCTGGGATAATGAGTCTACCGTAATGAGCGTCTATTTAGACGATGCCATTGAATATACCTTAGACGGCATTGACATTGACTACCCTGAAGTGGAAGCGGAAGGTTGTAGCATTAAATGGAAGTAAGATGAGTAAAGTTGCCATTATCACCGGAGCAAGCAGCGGAATTGGCCGTGCCTTGGCCATTCAAGGTGCTAAAAATGGCTACAACTTATCGCTTTTTGCAAGAAATATTGCCGCATTAACTGATTTAAAAGCGGAGATTCAGGAGTTTTCAAACGTAAATATTCTCATTACCCAAGGGGATGTTTCTATTCAAGACGATTGTTTGTCCCTCATTACCAATACGATACAAGAATTTGGCAAGATTAATTTCTTGATTAACAACGCCGGAATTAGCATGCGTTCCCTATTTAAGGATGTTGATTTGAATGTCATTGAATCTTTAATGAATACAAATTTTTGGGGGACAGTTTACTGTACGAAATATGCATTGCCCTATTTGCTCGAAAGCAAAGGTTCTGTGGTTGGAGTATCGTCTATTGCGGGGTTTAAGGGACTTCCTGCCAGAACGGGATACAGTGCCAGCAAGTTTGCGATGCAAGGATTTTTGGAAAGCATGAGGGTTGAAAATTTAAAAACGGGTTTGCATGTTTTGATTGCTTGTCCTGGTTATACCGCCTCGAACATCCGAAACACGGCGTTAAACGACAAAGGCCAGCAGCAAGGTGATACACCGTTGGATGAGTCTAAGTTAATGTCGGCCGAAGTTGTTGCCTTAGAAATTTGGAAAGCGATTGAGAAACGCAAATCGTATTTAATTCTTACTTTACAAGGCAAAATGGCTGTATTTTTGAATAAAATATCATCAAAACTCACTGATATACTAACCTATAATGTTATCAAAAAGGAACCAAACTCACCCTTTAGTTAGTTTAGGGTTTAGGGATAATTAGGGTTAAGTTTGATGAACTAAGTAACAACAAAGAAACGACAACGATATGAATATAAACGAAATAATCACTGTTTTCTTTACACTTTTTGCCGTAATTGATATGCTCGGATCTATTCCGATTTTGGTTTCGTTGAAAGAAAAAATTCCAGATATCAATCCTACAAAAGTCACCTTGGCATCTGCTACGTTAATGATTGGCTTCTTGTATGTTGGAGATTATTTCTTAAAATATTTGGGGTTAGACATCAAATCATTTGCATTGGCAGGAAGTATTGTGATGTTTATTTTGGCCTTGGAAATGGTATTGGGGATTGATATTTTCAGAACCGATCCAAATTCACCGAGTGGCAGTATTGTTCCTATAGCCTTCCCTATTATTGCTGGTTCAGGAACATTAACAACCATTCTATCGTTAAAGGCAATTTACGATAAAAGCACAATTTTAATGGGAATATTGCCAAATATATTACTCATTTTCATTGTATTAAAATCCACTGGTTTTATCGAACGTAAAATTGGCAAAGCGGGCATGATCACCATCCGTAAATTCTTCGGCGTAATTTTATTGGCCATTGCCGTAAAATTATTCAAAGGGAATTTGTAAGGGTTAAATCTGAGGATTCTCGAATTTCTTTACCAATTTTAATTTGTCTACAATTTGAGTTTGTTTTTACTGCTGAAACCAAAAGTATTAACAGCGCTTCATTTTTATTTTACTTTTATTATTTTTTTACGTTGTCCGTTATCGTAAAGGAATATATATGGAATGTTATCTTCAACTTTATCTACGGGTCTACCTAACATATCATAGGTTCCAATTAATTTTGGTTCTGGTTTTTGTAAATCTTCAATTCCTGCTAGACAATCAATAGTAACTTTCTCAAAAGTAGTTGTGTCAGAAAGACAACTTATTACTTGTTTTACTAAAAGGTATCTACCGTTTTTGGGATATTGATAAACAAATCCACCACCTTTTTGTTGTGTTACTAAATCTGAACTAGGATAGTTGTACATAGAACCTAAATACTGGGCAGATAATGTGTCCCATTGTTTTTGGTTTATTTTATCCAAAGAACTACCACCCCAAATAGAAAAATAGTAATTGTATTTACAACTTGTATCAGTATTTGGTATAAGACACATTTCATACAGATATTTACCACACGCTTTTTTCTCTTCAAAAAAACAGTACTTATTAAAATTTTTAACTTCAATTGTATAAGAATACGTTGTGTCACAGTATTGACAGATATTCGATAGTTTACAATAAATGGTATACCTATTATGATTAAAACCACTTGGATACAAAGTTAAATACGACCCCAATCCACCACTTAATTTTTTAGACTCGTGGTCATATATTGAATATTGAACTTTAACACAAGAATCTCCCCAAATGTCATTACCTAAATATTTAGCACTAGAGTGGTATACTCGTTGACCAGAAACTATCTGATAATAAACTGACATTGTGTAATTACTCCAATCACACTTTCCGTAACTAGTAAGTGTTAACATCGTTAACAACATACCTAATATAAATTTTTTCATATTCCCCATTGCATATTGATTATTCTGTTTGGTGTTGGTTTATTATTATGCAAGATATCACTACTGCAATACTTAATCAATCTCAATGACGCAAAAATGACAATCAATCACTTAAATACAAAGTGTTATTACAACCACTATTTACACTTCATTAATCCTTATAATTTGTATCATCTATCATCAAGCATCGAATTCACATTTATGAATTGATCGCTGTAAAATTATTTAAAGGGAATTTGTAAAGGTTAAATCTGAGGATTCTCGAATTTCTTTACCAATTTTAATTTGTCAGCAATTTGTTTTAAAGTTTGATTTCCAGTTGGAATCACAAAGCTCCTGGCGCCAAAATTAGTTTGGTTACTTTCAGGGAATTTCCTTTTTACATCGTTGCTGTCTAAATACAAATCATAGAGCAATACCTTTTGGGGAACGATGTTGTATCTGTAGAATTTTGAATATGAATCGTTTAACCACGTTCTTCTTTCGAAAAATATACGGGTTGAGAATGGCAAACTGGGTTCAAAATATGAAAAGCCAATGCTGCCGCATTCTCTGAAAAAGTGATACCCGTATAAAACCGTTTGTATCTTTTCTTTATCGCAAAATTGCTTCAGTTTCTTGGCTTCTAATTGGAGTGAATGGTATTGAAATACCATCACCGGTGAATCTTTATCGGATCCAAATTTCTCACCCTTGGTGTCATTCCAGAAAAAATATCCCTTAACCAAAATCAAAAAACATACAGTCATGTTGAATAACAGAGGATATTTGGTGACAAATTTAAATATAAAATTACTCGCCCTTGAATTAGCAGCCATGAAACCAATGGCAACAGGAATTGCCATAAAATACCTTCCATAACTGTAAAACACATTGTCCCTCCCATCATTTACTTTTTCCATACCCAAGCTAACAACACCAAGAATGAGGATACCCAAAGTGAATAACAATGGATTAAAGATCGATTTTTCTTGTTTCAACAATACCCAAATTGCACTAAAAATCAACAGAATGCCAAGAACCAAATTTTCTTGAACACCAATGATTTGATTCCATAAAAACTCAATTCGATTTATATTTTCATTAAAGATCTCCCAACCAAAACTTTTTCGTGGATTGGGATGAATTGAAAACGGTAAATAAGTTTGCTCCAATAAGTGGTATCCTTGGTAAATCAATCCAAACATAACCAAGGCAATAAATCCATTTTTAAGGGTTATATAATTAAAATTATCCAATTTTAAGAAAAGAATGGGCGACATAAAAATGGCATTGGGATTGATTAATGTGCCTAAATACATCAAAACAAATGCCCACATATTCGACTTTACTTTGAAAGCTAGCGCTACTATAAATATTCCTTGAACAAAACCCCTAGCCAATAATCCTTGTTGCCAAAAAGCAACCGGGAAACACAATCCAATCAATAGCGGAATAAGTCCCAAATTAGGACCCCATTCTTCTCTGCCAATGTTATACATCCATATCCATGGAAGTGTTGAAATGACAAAAGTACTGATTGCAACCGCATAGTAAACAGGAACATGCAGCCAAATTAAAGGCACAGCAAAAAATGCTTCTATTCCTAAATTATAGGCCTGACCATAAAAAAATGGAGAATGAAATTCGAAATTTGCATAGTCTTGGGCCATTTGCCACATGACGCATTGATCGCTGTCAGTGTAATTCCCCGAAAAAACAACAAACATAAATATCCTTAAGGCCACAAAAAAGCCCAAAGAATAGAAATATGTTGGCAGTTTTTTCAAATGGTAAAATTATGCGAGTTGTGCAAAGTGCAATTCCGACAAACAAGATTCGGAATAACCAATTGTGCCCTGTGTTTCAAGTTGATCTAACCTTGCTTTAATTGCAACGTAATTCACAGTTTTGGGAACTTCCATGGCGAAATAGCTTTCATTCACGCCTTCATACAAACATTCCATATCGAAAAACTCATCACAAATGGTATTGATATCTACATTTTCATCGAGCATCACCACGTGGATGGTTGAATTTCCTGAGTCTTCCAATGTTTTGCGGTAAATTAAACAGTTTTCATTTTCATCGAATTCAGCGTAAACCACATCTTCTGAAGCCAACAACGGAACATAAAATGGAATGTTATCGAGTTTATAAACCCCGTTTTCAACATCAATGATCGTAGCCCAAAGGGTTTCAACCATGTCTTGTTCAAAAAGATCGCTGTAAAATTGAAAAACAATTTTTACATAATTTCCATCAGGTTCTTCATCCATTTCGTGCATACCTACAAAGATAAGTGAAGTTGATCAGTCTTTCATAGACAATCACCAATGAAACTCAAGAATAAATAGTCATCAAATGATTCACAATCTGTTTGGAATCAATTTTTTGGAGTAAACTTTTGCGATTTTGCAATTGCATAATCCTGGTTTCATCCAATGTCAAAAGCAACAATTGAGACGCCAATTCGCGTTCGTCGTTTGGATGGAAATACAAAGCTGCATCTTCAGCCAATTCGGTAAAAACCGAGATTCTCGAAACCGCCATGGGTAAACCAATTGCAGCCGCTTCTGCCAACGGGATCCCAAATCCCTCAAAAAAACTAGGATAAACAAATGCCGAAGCATTTTTCATGAGGAACAACATTTGCTCATGGCTTGCGTTAACAATCACTTCTACCCTTTTTTGCAAGTTTAATTGCGCAATTTGATGGTGCACAGTTTCTAACATTTGACCAGACAAACCTACCAATTTCAAATTCCATTGGTGCTGATTTTTTGTTAAATCAAATGCCTGTAACAATGTCAAATGGTTTTTACGCTTGGTAAAACTCGAAGTATAAATGAAATACTTTTCATCATTCAAAAAGTGAGCGGCATTTTCATAATAAGAAGCATCAACCGCTTGGTATACAACTTCAATTTTGTTTGAAGCTATTTTATAGAACTTTTGAATTTCATTTGCTGTTGCATTGCTTGTAGCAATCACTTTATCGGCTTTTGCCAATGAAAATTTCGTTTTCAAATGATAGATATTTCTATCTAAAATTGGGTAATAATCTGGAAACTGTTTGAATATAACATCGTGAATGGTCACGATTTTCTTGATATTTTGAGGGACGTCAAGTGGCAATTCATTGGATAATCCGTGAAATACATCAAGCTTTTCTTGAATCATTGATTTACCCATTCCGTAAACCCTCCAAATTTTGGAAAATCTATGGGGATAAACTATTGACTCAGTGGTATTTTCTATATTCTTTGGAACAAAGAGTTTAAGTTCCAAATTCGGTTGAAATTGATGCAAATCGGCAATCAAACGCCTCGAATAGTTTCCTAATCCCGAAGCATTTTGGTAAAACCGTTTTGCATCAAATCCAATGCGCATTATACTGCTACGTTAAAATCTCTCAAGGCTTGATTCAAAGAAGTTTTGGTATCGGTACTTTCTTTTCTTTGACCAATAATCAATGCGGCAGGAACATAAAATTCACCACCTGCGAATTCTTTTTTAATACTACCGGGAATAACCACACTTCTCGGTGGAATATATCCTTTTGGCAATTCTTCACCGGTATTTACATCAAATATTTTGGTACTCATGGTTAATGTCAACCCAGCACCCAAAACTGCTTCTCTACCCACATGAACTCCTTCTACAACAATGCATCTGCTTCCAACAAAAGCATCATCTTCAATGATAACAGGTGCAGCTTGAACAGGTTCTAAAACTCCCCCAATACCCACTCCGCCACTCAAATGAACATTTTTGCCAATTTGCGCACAGCTTCCTACTGTTGCCCAAGTGTCAACCATGGTTCCAGCATCAACAAAGGCTCCAATATTCACATAAGACGGCATTAAAACCACCCCAGGAGAAATATAGGCTCCATGTCTTGCCACAGCGTGTGGAACTACCCTAATGCCCAATTCTTTGTAATTCTTTTTCAAAGGCATTTTATCGTAAAACTCCATTGGACCCGCATGAGAAACAGACATTTCTCTGGTTGGAAAATACAAGATAACTGCTTTCTTCACCCAATCGTTTACAGTCCAAGTGCCATCGGCATTGGGTTGAGCCACTCTCAAACGTCCTTTATCTAACTCTTCAATAATGTCTTCAATGATTTTAACATTTTCAACATTTTTCAACAATTCGCGATTATTCCAAATTTCTTCAATAATTTGCTGATGATTTTGCATGATCCTTTTATTTACAGCAAATTTGCAAAAGAAAATTGGTAAACCCTCAATGAAAACATATAAATTATTCTCAGCCCTGGTAATCTTTGCCGCTATGCAATCGGGTACGTCACAAATCCAAGGTGATTTGTCTCCAGCATTGGCAGTAAGCAAAGCCCCCGACAAAAAATTCGAAATCACAGATTGCTTTAATCCCAAATACTATCCAGAATCCCCCAAAATGTTTCAGTGGATTTCTGGAACAGAATATTACACCTTATTGGAAGACAATTCTTTGAATGTGTACAGTGGCAAAACCAAAGCAAAAGCCTCTTTTGTGGTTACCACAAAAACAGACTTTGTTGCATTGTTTTCAGAATTCATTAAGTTAAACCCAACTGCCGCTTATAAAGATGCCAAAGTTGCAAGCATTCCCATGTTCAAATGGTTAACGGCTTACAATAGGGCATCCGATAAAAATAGCGTTTTAACAATGCCTGCTTATTTTCAAGTAAAAAACAACATATTTATGTTTGTTTTAACTATAGATGGCGATAAAACAAGCCGATACATTGCACATTATGCCACTTTGCCAGAAAATATCGATGCACAAGAAATTACCGAGTCGGCTGCTGCGCATGTTATCGAAGGATTGCCTTATAAAAACGCAGGATTGAATTTATCTTGGGTAAGCGACAATAATATTTATGCTAAAAACAACCTAAATAAAGACATTCAAATCACTTCCGACGGAGGTAAAGGAATCGTTTACGGTCAATCTGTGCATAGAAATGAATTTGGAATCAACAAAGGATTATTCTGGGCAAATGATGGTTCAAAATTGGCATTCTACAGAATGGATGAACGCAGAGTAACCGATTATCCTTTGTTTTCTATCGCAGAAAGACCTGCAAAACCTTCCACTATCAAATATCCAATGGCCGGCGACAGCAGCCATACCGTAACCATTGGAGTTTACAACATGACCACAGGCAAAACAACCTATTTGAATACTGTGGGTCCATACGATCAATATTTAACCAATGTTACTTGGGCTCCCGATGGAAATTCAGTTTATGTAGCTATTGTAAATCGGGAACAAAACGAAATGAGTTTGAACCAGTATTCTGCAAATGATGGTTCACTGATGAAAACCTTATTTACTCACAAACACCCTAAATATGTAGAACCTCAAAATGGGCCTTTGTTCGTTCCGAATTCAACTACGGATTTTATTTGGCAAAGTAATTTGGAGGGATTCAATCACCTATATCTTTATAGCAAAGGAGTGCTTACCAAAATCACCAAAGGAAATTGGGAAGTTTCTGATGTATTGGGATTTGATAATTCTGGACAATACCTAATTGTAAATACAACCAGAAATAATGACCCACTAGTTGACAATGAAGATCCTACAAGTCGTTGCCCTATGGCAATCAATTGGAAAAACCCAAAATACAATCCTGTAATTCTATTCCCAGGAAAAACCATGAATGGCACACATGCATTAATGGGTAATTTAAATAACGGACTTATCTCTTCCCTGTTTTCAAATACCACAACTCCTAAAATGTTGTTTTCATTGGATATCACAACCTATATAAAAGAGTGGAACGACAGAAAAACAATCATGACAAAACCACAAACGGTGTTTGTGTCTAAAAATCCTATCGAAGAATTTGAATTGGGTGAATTGAAATTAGATAAACTGAATAATAAAGGAATCAATTTACATACAAGAACTTTCTTCCCTCCAAATTTTGATATCAATAAAAAATACCCCGTTGTGGTTTATTTATACGGTGGTCCTCATGCGCAAATGGTAACCAATTCTTGGTTAGGCGGCGGAAATTTATGGATGCATTTCATGGCTCAAAAGGGGTATATAGTATTCACTGTTGACAACAGAGGTTCATCTCACCGCGGTTTCGATTTCGAAAACGTTACTCATCGTCAATTGGGTACCATTGAAATGGAAGACCAATTGTTTGCTTTGAGTTATTTGAAAGACCTGAAATATGTAGATTCAAGCCGTATTGGTGTTCACGGTTGGAGTTTTGGGGGATTTATGACAACGTCGCTCATGACGAGACACGCAGGTGCATACAAGGTTGGTGTTGCCGGTGGACCAGTGATTGATTGGACATTGTACGAAATTATGTATACCGAAAGGTATATGGATAAACCTTCTGAAAATCCTGAAGGATATAAAAACAACAATCTTTTGAATTACGCTCAGAATTTAAAAGGACGTTTATTAATGATTCACGGCGCTGATGACGATGTTGTTGTTTGGCAACACAGCTTAAAATTTGTTCAAAAATCTGTGGGTGCTATGAATAGCAACTTAGATTACTATGTTTATCCTGGACATAAACACAATGTAGTTGGACCAGACAGGGCCCATTTATATAAAAAGATTAGTCAATATTTCTTTGACTACTTATAAGTTAAAACAACATTCTAATAATAAAAAAGGACGCTTAACAAGCGTCCTTTTTTATTATATTTGTGTAACTCAATTTAGCGGGGAAATTAAATCTATTTATCAGTGAAGCAGCGAGAATTTACCATTGTTGAATGTCCCCGAGATGCCATGCAAGGTATTTCCAAATTCATACCCACGGCGGTAAAAATTGAGTACATAAAATCTTTATTGAAATGTAATTTCAATGTATTGGATTGTGGAAGTTTTGTAAATCCAGAATCAGTGCCTCAAATGGCCGACACCAATGAGGTTATTGCTGCTATCAGCGAAGTTGAAACAAATACAAAGTTCTTGGTTATCGTTGCCAATGAAAGAGGTGCATTAAGAGCAGTAGCTTATCCCAAAATCAAATATTTAGGTTATCCGTTTTCCTTGAGTGAAACATTTCAAAGAAGGAATACAAATTCAACCCAGCAGGATGCATTTATCAGACTCGCAAAAATTCAGGAAATTGCTGAAGCCTCTCATAAAGAAGTGGTTGCCTATATCAGTATGGCGTTTGGAAATCCTTATGGCGATGCATACAACACCGATATGGCAATTCATTGGGCAGAAAAAATTGGCAGTTTGGGTATTCGTACAATTAGCTTAGCCGATACAACTGGTCAAGCTACGGTTGACAATATTCAAAAGTTATTTGGCAATTTGGTAAACCATTTGCCGCATATAGAATTTGGGGCTCATTTTCATGCAAAACCATTTGATTGGGAAGATAAAATAAAAGCAGCAGTTGAAAATGGTTGCAAGCGCTTTGATGGAGCAATTTTGGGTTTTGGGGGATGTCCTTTCGCGAAAGACGAACTTGTAGGAAATATTCCAACAGAACATTTAATAAAGTTCTTGAATGAAAACAATCATATTTCAGGCAATTATCAAATTTCCGAAAAACTACTTAACGAAGCATCAAACGCTTATCAAGGATTTTAAATTGATTGTTAAATCAACCAAGTGATTTTCTAATAAGTTTGATGGGGGTAATTTTAAAGTAATGAAAGTTATTTTGGTTTTACTAAAAATAACTTTCATTAAAAAGTCGCAAAAATATTATTTCACAATAAATTGCAATAAATTTCAATAATTATTGATGAAAAAAATTAGTAGTTTTAATTACATAATTTTTTGCAATCTCAATAATTCAATAATAATATCCAGCTTCTGCATTAATTGGTCATTATTTTCTGATGACCTTGCTGGAATAATAATTGAAGATGGATTTATGTCTCCATTTTCATTTTCAAAAAGATCCATTGGGGATACACCCAGCGTCGCACAAATTTTTTCCAAGGTGTCTACTCTCATCGTTTGTTTTTTCAACATGTAATGAAAACCTTGTTCACTCAAATCACACAACCTCGCAAGTTCCTTAATTGGAATTCTTTTAGAGGCAGAGAGATTCTTGATCTTGTTGTAATCTAACCTACTCACTTCTTTTCTGTTTAATTTTGTTTATTGACAAATACCGAGTTGACGGATTATATCAATACTATAAACTTGAAAAGAGTGTGTTTATTTTGTGCATTGCAATAAAGTTTTATTGTTTAAACAATCAAAACAACCCAAAATCAATCTAAGTAATTAATATTGAATAAATTAAGCATATTGTATGGATATTTTATTTTACCCTAAGATGACCAATATTATCTTTTTTTTTAGTATATGAGTGTTTTTAGTAATTACTATATTCATTACTAAAGAATCGATACTGAAAATGATAAAAAAGAATACTAAAATTAAAATCTATTTTTAGATAATAACTTCGTGATGGCGTCTTTGTAATTTTTCCCAATTGGAACCTCAATATCGCCTTCCAAGAAAATCGCATTGTTTTGAATTGATTTGATCTTATCAATTGCAATAATATAACTTCTATGAATGCGAATAAACGATTTCGACGGCAAACCAGATTCCATGTTTCTCATGGTTTGTAAGGTTACTACCCTTTTCACAGGCGATGTCCAAATTTTCACATAATCAGCAAACGCTTCAATGTAATAGATATCTTTATATTGAATTTTCTGATGCTCCCCATCTACTTTTACATATACATAGTCTTCTTGGGTCGATGCAATTTCTGTTGTGTTATTTCGATATTCTAAATATTCTTCTAATCTTTTTATAGCCTTAGACAATCTTTCTGGTGAAATTGGCTTCAATAAATAATCTAAAGCTTCGTATTCAAATGCATCAGCTGCAAAATTTGGATGAGCCGTAGAAAATATTACAGCAAATGGAGCGGGATATTGCTCTTGAATGAAATCTAATCCAGTTTGACCAGGCATTTGTATGTCTGTAAACACAACAGCAGGATTCAATGCTGACAGTTGAAGTTTCGCTTCTACCGGGTTATTAAACTTTCCTACAATTTCTATTTGAGGAAAACTAAGTAGCAAACCTTCTAAAACATCTAATGCCAATGGTTCGTCGTCTATTAAGACTGTTCTGATTTTATTCATGATTTTGTCAGTTAAAGTATATAATTAGGTCTACCTGATACATATCATCCTGAATAGATGATATGAGTTCATGTTTACCTGGATATGTTAAAGTTAATCTCTTTTTTATATTTTGCAATCCAATACCACCCATTTCTATACTTTTCTTCGATGGATTGAATGAATTTTCGATAAGAAAGCGAAAACCATTATCTAAATTTTCAAATACAATTTTGATATATCGGTTTTGTGCCAAAACACTTTCGCTGTGTTTGAATGCATTTTCCACCAACGTAAGCAACAACATAGGTTCTATATTTTGGTCAGCAATTTTATCTGAAATTTCAATTTCA
>CANFLS010000022.1 GCA_947447955.1 Flavobacteriales bacterium
TTATCACAACAAGAAACACCAAACTATTGGAATGAAACCCAATGAAGCATATTCAATATCTTTAAACCAAAATGCTGCATAATTCAAACCAAAATATTAACTTAGCACCACTAAACTTTGGTCCAACAACTGGGGAGTATTATAAACAGCCTAGCGTCAACTTGCGAAGTAATGTCAACCCGCGTAAGCGGAGTCAACAGCGTAGCGTCAACTTGCGAAGCAAAGTTATCCCGCGTGAGCGGTCAATTCCCTTTTTTAAACTGAATGCCTTTCGATTTCAAGTAACCAGCATTACTTCTAAATCGGATAAACCAGAGCAATTTCTCTTCCAAGTAGAATTCTTTGGTACTTGGGATTTTTGTTTTCGACTTTGAAAACAATCCTAAGGCATACCATTTGTAGTAATCGCCATTTTTCTTGATGCGCTTGCTGTAGAGTGGGAAAATGGTTTTTTCTGTGGCACTGTCTTTCTGCATATTCACATATACTTTATGCAAAAACCGAGTTTCTAAATCGCCATTGGTGTACCTATCTCTCAAATATGCACGGAACAAAAATCTGTGGCCCGACATACGTCCCTCAATAGCCTTGTATTTATACACTTGCCAAAGGAAACTCATTCGGGTGGTATTGTCTTTCTTTGACCAACTATACAGAGGAAACAACACATTATAACTGTGGTTTGGCGAATTTTTAATCCACAAAAATGGCGCAATGTGAAAACGATGCACCCCATTGATATGCTCATTTTGAATAAGCGGCCAAATTACCGACGTCGATTTGTATTGAATACTTGAATCATAATCCCTTCGAATCAATCCATATAAAACATTGAAATGCATTATGTTATTTACATCCTTCACATAATTAAATAAAGGCCAAAACCTTATATGGTTTCGATATGGTGTTTTAATGTGCCAATATAAAGGAGTAATTCCAGAAATTCGATTCTGCTCCGATGGTTTATGTAAAGTGTAAGTTAATTTATTGTAAAACAAAGGGAACAACATGGTTTCTCGGGTAAAACTTGTATCTATGTCTTGAATAGCTTTACCTTGATTTATTTCAAAAACACTGATATGAGAACAGGTATATTTGGTAATTATGTAAAACAAAGGCGTAACGGCAATTAATTTGTAATCTTCTCTAAAATTTAAATGATCAACATATACAGATTTTACCCTCAAACGCAAATAAATCGGAATCAATAACGTACGGTTTTCGTATTCATAATCTGATTTTGTCATTTTGTGATAAAACAGAGGCGCAAATACCAAAGATGTATCCCTCAACGAAGTTTTACTCCAATAAATTGGAGGGAAATAACGAATATTTTTATTTTGCGAGTGAAAACTATAATAAATTGGCAACAGATACCGGTTTTGAACCCAACCATCCTGTCCTTTTTTTAAATAATTGCTTCTCCAATAGAACGGGGTAATAGCCAACGTTGAATGCAATAATTCTTTATCAGCGGGACGACCATAAAACTTTTTACTCGAATAATACAATGGAAACAAAAAATGCTTTGAAGTATTTAATCCCTTAATCTTCCAAAACAAATATCCATAAGAAATTGCCGAATAAATCCAAGGCTGAACATCATTGATATGGATGTAAAAAGGAAGTACTAAAGATTGCGTTTCCTTGCCATGGTGTTTCCAAATCAATGGAAATAACACCAAATTGGTATCTGTTTGATTTCTCTCAGCAAAAAACAGAGGAAACAACATTTTTGTACTTGCATTTTTGTCTTTGTACTGCCAGTACAATGGAAATACCGTAAAGCTGCTTTTACTTCCGAATTTACTGGTAAAAATCAAAGGAAAAAACACGCGATTCACCTCGCCGGCATTAGTTTTCAAAACCCAATACAAGGGCAAAATACCCGTAATGCGTTCTTTAAAATCATAATTATATTGAGAATAATAAAAGGGAAACACAAATTTTGTCCAAACTTCCTCGTTTCTAATGTTAAAATAAAAGGGAAGTAAAATTTTTGTCCATTGAGTGTTACTATAATGACCGTTCCAATAGAATGGAAAAATTGCCAAAGTAGTATCTGTTTTTGTTCTTATTCGTAAGAACAACGGAAACAACAATTTGGAAAAGTTTCCATTGGCATACGTTTTTCCAAAATATAGGGGAAAAATGGCAAGGCCCTTCAATGATCTTGTTTGGTAGTGCCAAACCAAAGGGGTAAACATTGAAAAAGTATCGCCATTGGTATTTTGGCTATTTAAATACAAAGGCACCAAGAGTTTAAAATTGTATGTTGGTTTTTTGCCCCACCACATCAACATACCTAAACTTCTAATTGTGTATTTACTATTTTGCAAATTGGAGGCAAAGTAAATTGGGAAAATCATTTTCCATCGGTTATTCGTAAATGTATCTTCTTTAAAATCCCAGTACAATGGAAACAATACAGTACGGTTATAACTTTTTCTATATTTAGGTTGATCGTAGGTGAAATGCCAAAAAAATGGAGTTATAATACGCTGACGTTTGTTGTAGGCAATGGAATATTGACTCTCAACAATATCGATACTGCGGTTGAACCATATTGGAAAAAAACAATTTATCGTTTCTGGATTGCTTTTTAATGAGTAATACAACAACCCCGCATACAAACTGGATTGATAACTCCTGTTAACATTAAAATACAAAGGGAAAATTCGGAAAGATTTAAATTCAGTTCCACCAATACGGCGCCATGTTTCTTCATAATTAAACAACGGAAACAAAGAAATATGGTGATATTTAAAATCCAGCATGGTAGAATCGGTAATGATATAATCTTTGTTTAAATAATTGGAAAACAACAAAAAGTATCGCTGATCATGTACCGCCGATGAATCTTCAAATTCCTTATAATTCCGACTGGAACTGTGTATATTTTCCGTAAAAGTAAGCAACGGATATATGTTTAAATTTTTTATAAGGCTTTTTTTAATTACTTCAGAATTAGAATTTACTGTTTGCTCAAATTCTGATTTGTATGTTAAAATTGGGAAAAGAGTATGACTTATTTTGTTTTGATTTTTATAATACCAATACAACGGAAAAACGACCAAATGTGTTTTTTGCAACACAACATCGTTTTTAAAATACACAAAAAAGAATGCATTGTTTTCTAAATATAAACCATTATTCGATGTGGTAAAGTTCAATAACTCAATGTCGGGAAGCAATGAAACCAAACGATATGATTTTCTTTTCTGGAAGGAATCAGCAACGTATTCAAAAAGACTTGGATATACCACTGTACCTAATTTCAATACAGTATGGCTCGGTTTCTGCGATTTGTAATAAAGTGGCAATAGATGGCTATGTACATAATTTGAATCGAACACTTCTTTGTGTTGATACAAGGTAAACGCCAACTGCAAATCTTTAGATTCCTCGTTATTCTCCCGGTAAATGATGGGCCACAAGTGGCGGTTTTTATTACGGGTGATGCCCACGTCAAATTTCAATTGATCGGTGGTATCCGTTTGTGCAAGGATTTCTTGTCCCTCAAAAACAAAAAATAAACACAGTAAAAACTTTAGCAGAATACTTCTATTTTGATAGAACCAATTTTGTACGGAAGGCTTCTGCATTTACTAAATATACAAAGATAGTTATAAAAAAATAGACCAACTGAAACAAAAGGCATAGTTATTTACGAAAAACCTTGTATTTCACCCAAACTTTAACAAACTTTGCTCCACTATGTCAGACATCACTCCTTGCCCACAATGCGGTTCAGAATACCCTTATCCTTCAGGACTTTTAATGATTTGCCCAGAATGCGCGCATGAATGGAACCCAGAAGAGGTTGAGGAAGTTGCAGCCGAAGATGGCGGATTGGTGGTGAAAGATTCTAACGGAAAAATCTTAAAAGACGGCGATACTGTTGTTATTATCAAAGATTTACCTGTAAAAGGTTTTTCAAAATCAATCAAAGTGGGAACAAAAGTAAACAACATTCGTTTGACAGATGGCGACCACAACATCGATTGTAAAATTGGCGAATTTGGCTCTATGTCTATCAAATCTGAATTTGTAAAACTCGGATAATTTATCTATGAACACCAGTGTTGAAACATACTTTGCAAACTTAAAGCAATGGAAACCAGAGCTTGAAATATTGCGTAACATCGTTTTGGATTGCGGTTTGGTTGAAGAATTCAAATGGCGCGGTCCTTGTTACACATACAACAACAGCAATAGTATCATCATTGGAGGATTCAAAGACAATTTTGTAATTAGTTTTTTAAAGGGTGTGTTTTTGAGGGACGACCACAAGTTGTTGCAAAAACCAGGTGACAATTCTCAAACTGTGAGGTTTATGCGTTTTACAGAGGCAACTCAGGTTTTGGAATTGGAACCTATTATCAAAACATATATATACGAAGCCATTGAGGTTGAAAAAGCAGGAATGAAATTAGATCCCGCCGACAAACCCACATTGGAATATATTCCTGAATTTGAAAAAATTATGTCTGAAAACGCCGAATTCAAAGCGGCGTTTGAGGCATTAACACCTGGCCGACAAAGGGCATACAACATGCACTTTGCTTCTGCCAAGCAATCAGAAACCCGTACTTCGCGCATTATTGCCATAATGCCAAGGGTTTTCAAAGGCAAAGGTCTGAATGATTGCATTTGCGGTTTAAGTAAGCGTATGCCCACTTGCGATGGCAGCCACAAGATGTTGAGGGAGGGTTGATATCCCGTACAAAATTACAAGTCTACTTCAAAAGTTGAAGAATGCGCAAGCACTTACAAAAACCATCGTTCCATTGTTGTAGGTACTTTGGCTCATGAGGGACAGATATCGTACATCAATCAAAACCGATACAGAGAAAACGTACTCGACTTGATCAAGGGCAAATACAAAGTAGGTGGATTATAAAACTGCACATTCTTACTAAAACAACACCAACTCAAAAAAAACCTCAAATCCGAGGGATTTTTTTTTTGCGCTAATAACTTGAATTTTAAATTGTTGAACTTTTTATACGCTAAAAATTAAACAAACTATTTTTGTTTAATTTTTGCAATTTCAAAAAGATAGATAAATTGACAATTTGGGTGATTTTGTTTAACAAAATACATCAATATTTTTTAGTCAATTTTGCTCAAAAACATACAAAAAATAGCCTAAATTAATGAAATTTAGATTTTTACATTTGCACTTTAAACTTAATTATTCTATCATTGTTTCTTAGATATAATTGGAGTCCAGATACCAATTCAAAAAACGGGGCCTTAACCGAAAAGCCACAAGAGTAGGAAAAACCAAACTAAATTTATATATTATGGAACATTTAAAAATTGCAAGTGATAATTACGTGGCGTTCACGTTTTTTATCGGCACCATGGCTATGATGGCCGCGTCAGTTTTCTTCTTCTTTGAGTTGAACAACACTTCAGCTAAATGGAGAACTTCAGTATTAGTTTCTGGACTAATTACTTTCATCGCAGCTGTGCATTACTATTACATGCGCGGTTACAACTTGGCAACAGGTGATTCACCAACATTCTTTAGATATGTTGACTGGATTTTGACTGTGCCTTTGATGTGCGTTGAATTCTATTTGATTACCAAAAAAGCAGGTGCTAAAATTGGCCTACTTTGGAAATTAATTTTCGCTTCTTTAGTGATGTTGGTTACTGGTTATTTCGGTGAAACAATCGATGCTGCTAACAGCGTTCTTTGGGGTGTAATTTCTGGTGCTGCATATTTCTACATTGCATACTTAGTATGGTTTGGTGAAGTTGCTCAGTTATCTCAAACTGCAGGTCCACAAGTTGCAAAAGCAACTCGTATTTTGGCTTGGTTTGTTTTGGTAGGTTGGGCTATCTATCCATTAGGATACATTTTGGGAACTCCAGGTGGTCTTTTTGGAATGAAATTAGTTGCAGATCCAAAATTGGCTTCTCACTACATGGATATCGTTTATAACATTGCCGATGCAATCAACAAAATCGGTTTTGGTTTAGTAATCTATGCTTTAAGCAGAAACGAAGACTAATATACTCATTTCCTAACTAAGGCGGATTTTTCAAATAGTATATACGTTTGAAAAATCCGCCTTTTTTTATGCCTACAAAAAATCCCACCCAATAAATATAAAAAACAATTAGCTCCCTTTTACCATGCAGCCAACCAATAATATACAAGTTTACCATTACGTATTTATTGGTGCGGGCGCTTCAACCATTTTGCTATTATTGAGCTTAGAACGAAATACACAATTACAAGACAAAAACATCCTAATTATTGATCCTGATCGAAAAGATCAAAACGATAAAACATATTGCTTTTGGGGCAATGCCCAAGAACCTTTTATCCAAAATATTGGGCACATAGTTTCACACCGTTGGAATTCATTTGCAGTGAACCAAAGTCTCACAGAGAAAACCAACAACCTTGAGTATTTCCATATCAAAGGCATTGATTTGTATCAGGAACTAAACCGAATTATCCAAAAATTTAATATCAGCAGATCTTATTTAACGGTAAATAAGTTAAAAGAGAATAATGACCATACCCAAGTATTCTCTGAAAGCGAAACTTGGCAAGGCAAAATGGTTTTTGATAGCCGTCCACCAAGCTTTTTAAAACCAAACAACCATCAAGCACATCTTTTTCAATCGTTTGTTGGCTTTGTTGTTGAATTGGACCATGCAAACTTCAATGCTACTACCATAGATTTGATGGATTTCAATGTCCCTCAAAATGAAAACACACAATTCATGTATGTTCTACCTTTTGGCCATAATTTGGCCTTGGTAGAGCTCACAAGATTTGGACAAAGCAAAATCACCGTTGATGAAGCAGCGCCAATTATCAAAGATTACATAGAACAGCATTATGGGGCATTCAAACTCATAGATACAGAAGTTGGATGCATTCCTATGAGTTCGGCGCAAATTACCGCTGAAATACCGTCACAAAAAATCATCAAAATTGGGTCAAGGGCGGGTGCCATTAAACCAAGCACAGGTTATGCCTTTAAAAACATGATCAAACATTCGGAGGAAATTTCCCAGGCAATTTCAAACAATTCAAAAATTGAGATTATTGAAAGAAGTCCCCGATTCAAACTATACGATCGATTGTTGCTAAAAATCATTGAAAAAGATCATTCTACAGCAACAAACATATTCGAAACGCTCTTTCAAAAAAATCCGTTGGCACTCATTCTGAAATTCTTAGATGAACAAACGAATATTTGGGAGGACATACAAATCTTCAAAACATTGCCGTTTTCAACTTTTATGAAAGCACTTTTGAAAGATACTTGGCATCGATTTAATCACTTAATGCCCTCATTTCTTCTCATATTGACTACCCTCTTTTTGAATTTGCTTTTTGTTGCAAATCCAGAATTCTGCAATAAAGCCAGCCTCATTTTGGGAGTTGCAGGACTTTTTACGGTAGGAATTCCCCACGGTGCTTTAGATCATTTGCTCGAAAGCAAACAAATCAATCACAAACCCACCTTCAAGTTTATTTCCCAATATTTGGGCATAGCCTTTCTGTATTTTTTACTTTGGGTGATTGCCCCAAAATTGTCATTTTGCTTTTTCCTCCTCTTTTCCATTTGGCATTTTGGCTCCACCGACGTTTTAGAATGGCGCTTAGTTAAAAAGAAAGTTTTTAAAAGTTGGTTTTGGGGGACATTGGTTTTTGGCATCATATTGTTTGGACATTTCAATGAAACGAAAGACATATTATTAAACATGAATGTGGATCTTTCTGCGTTCAATGATTCTTTAGTATTGTATAGCTATGTTGCAAGCATCATTGCGGCAATTTTATTTGCAATTTCCGAAAACAAGAGGCGAATCTATTTGACTGTTGCAATCATTTTATTGGCAAACCAATTACCCTTATTGATGTCGTTTGGAATCTATTTCATAGGCCAACACAGTTTAACTGGTTGGAAACATTTGAAAACTGGTCTCAATGCAGATAATTTAGCGCTAACAAAAAAGGCATTTCCATTCACGTTCGGCGCATTGTTGCTTTTTGCTGTTTTGTTTGTGTGCATTCAATTCAAAGTTGTAAACCAAATTAACGACAATCTTTTGAGTTTGTTTTTCATTTTTATTGCTTGCATCAGCTTCCCCCATGTTTTAGCAATGAATACTTTTTACAAGAAAGTAAACTTAGACTGAGTTTTACCAAATTTGGTGTAATCCGTTAACTCGTCTTGCTTTTATTCGCACGGCATTTATCTGAACAATACTTCACATCTGCCCAGTTTTTCTCCCACTTTTTGCGCCAAGCAAAAGGCCTATTGCAAGCTATGCAAACTTTCTCAGGGAGATTTTCTTTTTTAACGCCTTTCATTTGTTTTGATGAGTCAAACCGTATTTGACTTTCACATAAGTAGAACAATTTTGGGTAAAAAAGGTTGTTGGGGGATGATACAAACGAACAATCATTCATATAAACGTTAGATGAATCAACCAATATCAAAAATCTGAAATACCGTAAAAAATGCAATTCTTTCTATTTGAATTTCAAATACAATATATTATCATTTTGATATTTACCGCGAAATTGTATTGCCAAAATAAGGACATAAAAAAAATAAACCTATAAGTTGATTTTTATGAAAATAGTAAATATATTTGCAAACAAATTATTCGCTTTTCAGTTTGAAGGTGAAAAATTCAATGAATTAAGACGATTACTAAACTTATGGTCAAACACATCTTACTTACTTCAATTTACAACAGAAAATAAAACCGATATTCCCAAGAATAAAAGAATCGAAGAACTAATTTTCACACTTGTTGAAAATGTAAATAAAATTGATGCAATACTTAACGAAATAAAAAATAACCCAGATCGAAGATTAGAAGATTTTTTCAAAAATTTAAATAATAATGAATATAGAATTGACATTCTGCTCTCAAAACAAAAGGGACGACAGAATTTTTATCGAATATATGCCCTGAAAATCGATAACAATTGTTTTGTCATTACTGGAGGAGCAATTAAATTTCATCATTTAAACAAAAACAGACCACATACACAAATTGAAATGCAAAAGTTAGATCAATGTAGAGATTATCTGAAAGAAAATGGAGTAATAGATTCTAATTCATTTTATGAATTCTTAAATGAAGAACAATGACAAATAAAGAAAAATTCCTAAAGCTGGTTTCAGAAGATGACACCATGACTTTAAAAGAAGTAGAGCAGAGAATTAAAAATCGTGCAATGTTGCGTGAATCACAAAAAATTGCATTAAAAGTTCTTATGAAGTTAGATAGGTTAGGATGGACTCAAAAAGACCTTGCCGCAAAAATGGAAGTTTCGCCTCAACAAATTACAAAAATTGTAAGTGGCAAAGAAAACCTAACCATAGAAACACAAATCAAACTGCAAACAATTTTAGATGTACCCATTTTGGCCAGCTATTACGAAAATAAAACATCTGAAATAGCACAACCCATTGTGACTGTTTAAAACTAAATTCCAATCCCATTCCCTTTGAACAAAATTTGACTTCAATTGTTACCCCTAGGTGCATTGCAATAGCAATTGCATTCTGAAAAATGTTGAAGCAAGATATTGCCATTGTTTGGCTCAAAAGAGATTTAAGGTTTACCGACCATGAACCCCTTTTCAATGCCCAAAAACAACAATTGCCTATCTTATTAATCTATTGCTTTGAGCCTTCTGTTATGCACTATGACGACAGCGATGTGCGGCATTGGCGGTTTGTGCATCAATCCTTGCAGGATATGCAAGACAAACTAAAAGACCACAAAGTTCAAATTGCAGTTTTCCACCAAGAAGCCCTTTTCGTTTTCGAAAAAATACAGAAGAAATACAATATTGCCACAATTTTCTCTCACCAAGAAATTGGCAATCTGGTTACCTATAACAGAGACCTCGCGGTAAAAGACTTTTGTACCCAACACAACATTGTTTGGAAAGAATACCAAAGCAACGGGGTAATACGAAAGTTAAAATCTCGGAGGGACTGGGAAAAGCGTTGGAAACTCAAAATGAAAGAACCCCCAAAAATGGTGGGTGAAAGCAATTGGCGCTTTTTAGACATTGACAAAGTTTGGTATGAAAACCTAAAGGGAGAACCCTTGAATATTGAAATCACCAAACCCCACAAATCGTTTCAGATGGGTGGTGAAACAATGGCGTGGAAATATCTAAGTAGCTTTTTAAAAGACCGCTACGTCAATTATTCAAAACACATTTCCAAACCTGCTTTAAGTAGAAAAGGATGTAGCCGTATTTCACCGTATTTGAGCTATGGAAATATCAGCATGCGTATGGTTTACCAATATACCATGCAGCATTATTCAACCTCGAGCAACAAAAGGGCCATCAATAATTTCATTTCACGGTTGCATTGGCATTGCCATTTCATGCAAAAGTTTGAAGACGAATGCCGAATGGAATTCGAGAATGTAAACCGTGCATACGACAACTTGGTAAAACCCAAAAACGAAGCATACATTTTGGCTTGGCAAACAGGAACCACTGGTGTTCCCATTGTAGATGCATGCATGCGGTGCGTAACCCAAACGGGTTATTTGAATTTTAGAATGCGTGCCATGGTGGTATCGTTTTTTGTGTTTAATCTTTGGCAAGACTGGAGAGAATTGCATTACCTGGCAAAGCAGTTTTTAGACTATGAACCGGGTATACACTATCCGCAGTTACAAATGCAATCTGGGGTAACGGGCATCAACACCATCCGCATTTATAATCCCATCAAAAACTCCATGGAACACGACGAAAACGGGGAATTCATCAAAACATGGATTCCGGAGTTAAGTCTTGTTCCGGCAGATATCATTCACGAACCTTGGAAAATGAGTGCCATGGAACAGGAATTATACAAAGTTAAAATTGGCAAAGATTACCCCTTCCCAATTGTTGATGTGGAAGAAAGTCGAAAAGCGGCTAGCGATCAAGTATATCAATTCAAAAAAACAGAAGCTGTAAAAACCGAAGCAAAACGCATTTTGAACAAACACGTAAATACCTCAAAACAAGACGCAAAAAATGCTTCAAAACAAGCTGCAATAATCGATTTATTCAATAACAATACTCCCCAATAAAATGGAATCCTCAGCGCGTAACAAAATAGGCATCGTTTTCCCTCATCAACTATTTGAAAACAGCATTTTAATATCACATTGCCATACCATTTACCTCGTTGAAGAATGGCTCTTTTTCAAGCAATACAACTTCCATAAAAGCAAGCTCATTTTTCACCGGGCGAGCATGAAATTTTATGAAGCACATTTATTGTCCCTCAAAATCAATGTGGTATATATTGATGCACAGAATGATTTGTCGGATATCCGAAAACTGATTCCTTTTTTAAAATCGGAGGGAATTACGGAGTTTGAATACATCGACACCACCGACAATTGGCTAGAAAAGCGCATTGCACAAACTTGTTCTACTGAAAACATTGTTTGCCATAGAAACACAACTCCTTTGTTTTTAAATACTTCCAATGACAATTTTGAGTTTTTTAAGAATAGAAAAAGGATGTTCCAAACCGATTTTTACAAGCACCAACGGATTTCGCGCAACATTTTGATTGAAAATGGCAAAGATCCTGTTGGGGGAAAATGGACTTTCGACGATGAAAATAGGTTGAAATACCCCAAGGGGAAAACACCGCCAAAAATAGAGGCGTTGAAAGAAAACGCATTTTACAGCGAGGCTGTTGGATACATCAACCAACACTTTCCAAATAACTATGGAGCGTCTCAGCCTAAATTGATTTACCCCACCACTTTTGAAGAGAGCAAAATTTGGCTTGTTGATTTTTTAGAAAATCGTTTTCTAGAATTTGGGGCTTACGAAGATGCCATCGTAGTGAATGAAACCATCTTGCATCACAGTGTGCTAACACCCATGTTGAATGTTGGGTTATTGACCCCTGAATTTATATTGAACGAAACCATTCAATTTGCCAAAAGCCATGATATTCCAATGAATTCTTTTGAGGGATTTATTCGTCAGATTATGGGTTGGAGAGAATTCATTCGGGCCGTTTATGAATTGAGGGGCGTTGAAGAGCGAAACAAGAATTACTGGAAATTCAACCGCAAAATACCCGCTTCATTTTGGAATGGCACCACGGGAATTGAACCCATTGACATCACCATTAAAACGGTTTTAGAAACTGGGTATTGCCACCACATTGAGAGATTGATGGTATTGGGCAATTTTATGTTGCTTTGCGAATTCGACCCGAATGAAGTGTATCAATGGTTCATGGAAATGTTCATTGACTCATATGATTGGGTAATGGTTCCGAACGTTTATGGCATGAGTCAGTTTGCCGATGGCGGCATTATGTCGACCAAACCTTATATCAGCGGCAGCAATTATTTGATGAAGATGAGTAACTACCCTAAAGGTGACTGGCAACAAATTTGGGACGGGTTATTTTGGCGATTCATGCATGTTCACCGCGATTTTTTCTTACAAAATCCAAGGTTGGGAATGCTGGTAAAAACCTTCGACAAAACGGACGCATCGAAACGAAATTTGCATTTAGATAACGCTGAGAGGTATTTGGGGTTGTTGGATAAAGCCGAATAAAAATAAGCATTATTTTTACTAAAAAAACGCTTATTTGGCAATAAAAGTAAAAAATAAGTATTATTAACATTGTCTATTTGTGTATATTTGTAATAAATAAGCTTTTTTATGAGTGGATTCAACCTTATTCCTGAATATAAAATTATAGAACGATTACGCTATGAAAATCCTTGGTGGGTGAGCAAAGAAATTCCTGACACTTTTCGCAGCATGTCGAAAAGACTCTATTTCGATCTCTTCTACCCCTTCGTTTTGGAAAAGCAAGTTCGTAGAGCACTTGTACTAATGGGGCCACGCCGCGTTGGGAAAACCGTAATGCTTTATCACAGTATTCAGAAATTGATTGACGATCGCACGAATCCCCAGAACATTTTTTTCATAGGCATAGACAACCCTATTTACGTCCACCTTGGTTTAGAAGACATTTTGAACCTTTGTAAACAATCGTTGAATCTCTCAAATTTAAAAAACTGCTATGTATTCTTTGACGAAATTCAATATTTAAAAGACTGGGAACGCCATTTAAAGGTAATCGTGGATTCATTTCCCGATACAAAATTTATTGTTTCAGGCTCGGCGGCTGCCGCTTTGAAATGGCATAGTACAGAAAGTGGAGCAGGTAGATTTACCGATTTCATGTTACCGCCTCTAACATTCCAAGAATATATCCATCTAAAAGACATGAATCATTTGATTTATAACGGACAAATACCCTATGGAAATGACCAAATTGATTATTGCCTCTCTACCGATTACAAAACGTTAAATAAAGAATTTATTCAATATTTGAATTTTGGGGGATATCCGGAAGTTGTTCTCTCCGAAAAAATCCAAAACGACATGGGGCGCTATGTAAAAAGCGACATCGTTGATAAAGTTCTTTTGAGGGATTTACCTAGTTTGTATGGTATCAAAGACGTTCAAGAACTAAACCGTTTTTTCACATATATTGCCTATAACACAGGAAATGAATTCTCATATGAAGGTATTGCAAAAGACAGTGGCATCCAAAAAGAAACCCTAAAACGATATTTAAACTATTTAGAAGCAGCCTTTTTAATAAAAGTATTAAACAAGGTAGACATCAATGCAAAACGTTTAAAAAGGGTTACGAGTTTTAAAGTGTATCTTACAAATCCCTCGTTAAGAACCGCACTATTTTCACCCGTAACCGAAATGGACAGTGAAATGGGCAACATGGTAGAAACTGCAATATTATCGCAATGGATGCACCGAGAAAACTTAGATTTAACCTATTCCCGTTGGAAGGAAGGCAAACATGAAGGAGAGGTAGATTTGGTATTGGTGGATGACAAAAAATACAAACCTATTTGGGGTGTTGAAATCAAATGGAGCAATCGATATTTTGAAAAACCGAAAGAGTTAAAAAGCTTAATTCACTTTTGCCAGAGCAATGAATTCCAAAGTGCGGTTGTCACTTCCATTGATCAATTAGGAGTCAAAAATATTGACTATATTGCGCTTACATTTCTTCCGGCATCTATTTATGCATACAACGTTGGAAATATCACCCTAAAAACAAAAAATTCAGAATACAAATCAAGTTTAGGACAAAGTCCAAATCAATAAAACAAAAACCGTTATTCATCATGATGAATTTGAAACATAAATTAATTCTCAAACTTGGCATACTTACAACAATTATATTCTTCTTTGTTGGATGCGGCAACAGTTCTGAAAGCAAAGGAGGAAAAGGCGCAACCTATGTAAGTCCCAGTGTGGATTACCGCGGACGCTACCGAAAGGGGCATATTAGAATGCCTGTAAGCCTCAAAAAAGATGCATATAAAAGCCAAGCCCGTTCGAGGTATTATTACCATACCAGAGGAAAATACAGAAAATAACATTTATCATGGCAAAAACAACTATTCTTCGATTTAACTTTATCATTGCAATAATTGCATTGTTCATTTTTTATGGATGTGGTGATAAAATTGAAATATCACAAAGTCCACAGCCGAAAACTATTGATAGCATCCAAGGCAAATGGGTATTGCATCATTATTATCTAGTAAGAGATTACTACTTTCCAGGGCCAGCTTCTACCCAATACAAACATTGTTATCCCACAGAAACTGAGCCCTACAAATATTTGACAATTTCAAAGGATTCATTTTTCTTCACCAATCCGGGAAAGTTCACCAAAATGTTTCCAGCTATTGTTTTAAAATTATCATTTTCTGGCAAAGTGAATGTCCCTCAAAATCTAGAAAGATTTGAATATTCTGGATACTTAGACAAAGACACGTTGCGGATTTCATTCAACGGTCAAGACGACCTTTGCGAAATTAGAGATTCAAATGTAATTAGGCATCTTAGCATAGACAGTAAATATAAAATGGTTTATTATTTGAAGTGAGTGCATGATAAGAATTTTTAAAAGTCGTATTTTTCAATGTATTTTTATTTCGATCCTTATGGGAGCAATCTTTTTCTATGAAAGTTATTCTTTACACAAAGATTTAAAAAATAACGGAGTGCAAACAAAACTTTACGTTAAAAGTTTAACGAGTGATGAAACCACTTTTTGGCAGCGCGCAAAATACACCAAATGTGCTTCGACGTATTTTGTAACAGAAAATGGCGACACAATTTCAGAAATATCAAAAAACTATTGGGGTATGGGAAACAAGATATTATTCAAATTAAATTTCTATGCACCAATTGATTCTGTTATTTACAACAAAAACTTCCCTCTAAAAAAACAACTTATCAGGGATTTCAGAGCCTATTCATTAACCTATAGTATTCTTGGACATGGGATTTTTACTCCATTATTTTTTTCATTTTTATTTTTTCAACTTTTTCGATTTTGGGACAAAATAAAGTATAAATCAAACAGAGAAATTACAGAAATTAATAAAGAAATAAACCAGTAACATTTTAAATAAATACAAAGCAACAATGGATGCGTTCTTAAGAACAACACTAACAATTTTGGCAATTTTACTGAGTCATTTTTCGCTTGCGCAATCAAGTAGAAACGAATTAGCAAACTCAAAGATTTATGTTAGGGCAACATATTTTAATGAAGAAAACAAATTGATAGGTATTCAGACCAGGACCGACTTTGGCGACACGTTGATTGACAATATTATCTATCATAAATTTTTAACGTGAATTGATTGACAAATATGCCATTCACATAAAAAAGCTTTTGTGGATTTTATTTTTAAATTTGATTTGTTTTATTTCATGAATATCAAAAATTACATATTTCTCTTTTTGATTTTAATTTGTCCTTTTTTATATGGCAAAGGGACAAAATCGCCAAAAAACATAAATCAGGCAATTTTACAATTACAAGATTCATGCACTGATGAATTTAAGCAGATCATTAAAGGAACACCCAATCATTTGCTCATCAATTTATGCTATCCCTACGACGGAAATTTCAAAACAATATATAACTGGACAAACAAGGGTAAAAAGAAAACCAAAATTGCAAAATATTTCTTGAAGAGAGGTATCTCAATTGACCGCCATATTCAATCGATTATCATGATTGCATTTCAAAGAACACTCTTACACGACACCTTCAGTGAAAACAACATCATCCTTCCCTATAAAAACAAAGAAGCACGGTGGAATGAACAACTCAAAAACAAGTTCAAAAGTGATAGTCTTTATGGAAGATATATCCCTAAGGACATTGATGATTGCATACGGCTACTAGATTCTATGTTTAGTGATTCATCAAAAGTAAAAATTAAAAATATGACAGAAAATGAATTTACTTCAATATTGCATCATAGTTTAGGAATGCAATTAAGAAATCGCTGGTATTTATGGAGCGGATCCAGACTTTCGAGTTATTTTAATTCAATAGGCATTTATCATCCAGATAATTATACTGGCATCATTTTTAAAAGTTATTATCGCCACCTTTTGGGTAATGAAATCAAACTTAATGAGCAAGTAAAACTGTGTCAAGAATATTCTAAAAAGGCATATGAAGATAGATTAAAATGGAAGAAAAAACACAATTTCTTTTATAGATTGAGATTGCGTTACGGAATATATTTTTAGTCAAGATTAAACGAAACCAAATACTTCAATTGAAGGCAAACCCTTACCAAATTGGGTTCCAAAGAAGTGGCTTGGGAGCATATATCTTCAACATATTCAATCAACCCTTAGCCGATAGTATAAATTCGACCTATTCTTAAAATTGTAGATACATATTACTCAAAAAAAATACAGTTCATAATTCCCCCTTGTGAAAACAAAATCAATTACTTAGTTTTGTTTCACACATAAAACTACAAAATCAACACCGTAAACCATGATAAAAGCACCAGATTTAACCAGAATAGAAGTAATTAAATTGAACGCTGTTTGCAATGGAAAATTAAATCTTTCAGGAGTAAATCTACAAGGCATCGATTTAAGTGGATTAAACATAGCAGGGGCAAATTTAGAAGGAGCAAACCTGAGCAAGGCATACTTAAGCGGCACTAACCTTAGCGGAGCTAACCTTATTGGCGCAAATCTAACTGGTGCAAATCTTTTCAATGCAAAACTTGAAGGAACCATACTTACGAAGGCAAACTTGATGTATACTAACCTTCAAAATGCAAACTTTGAATCCGCTCAATTGGAAGATGCAAACTTGCAAAATGCAAACTTAAGAGGCGCCTATCTCGAACTTGCCAATTTAAAAGGTGCTTATCTTTTCAATGCAAAACTTGAGGGAACCTATCTCATGAAGGCAAATCTAAATTATGCCAACTTAACCGGGGCTACGCATACCGAAGCGAATTTAGAAGATGCCAAACTAGACGGAGTTACTGGATATAATCCGTAATTACAGGTTTGACACCTGCATTTTCAATAGTTTGTGGTTTTTCATCATTTTTGTGAAGCTATCTGAATCGACGTCATAAAAGTTTGTTGATTCCTGAAATAAATTAATTGTTTGTACCATAGTATCTTTCACTTTATCAGCCTTTAAACCAACGCAATCTGCGGCTAATGGTCCCAACCAATACCGTATTTGAGATTCCACAAGGTAAGAATCTATGCCTTTGGTCATCGATTTGTAGTAGGTAATTAATTCTTTAGCTAGCGTAAACCCTTCTTCAGATTTTTTAAAATGTCTTTTTCTGATGGTTTTTTCAAGGAGTTCTGCTTCTTTTAGTGTGGAGGGTAGTAATTCGTCTTCGATATAAAGCTGGTAACCAATATACCTCCACAGTGCAAGAAAATTTTCTTTTTCACGATTAGTCATCATATAACCGGTTTTCTGTAGCCCGTTGATTATAATATACGAAAAGGCAAGATTTGTACCGGCCATATCTTCCTGATTGATTGGAAGTCCCCATTCCATAGACCAATTATTTGAACTAAGAATATAATATCGAGCTACAGCATGTATTAGCCTTAGTTTGTTTATGCTTATTTGAGCTTCGCTGTTTTCTGAAATATTTAGGGCTGTAGAAACTGAGATAATAAAGTCTGCAGTATCAACCAATCGCTTTCCGGGAGATTTACGCATCTTATCTGACAAATACAAGGCCTTATTACCAGGAGAAGCAGCATAACAATAAGGCAGAGACAAGCCGCCTAATAAAGTCATAACAGGCGTAGCAAATTTCTTGTAGAATTTTTGTCCTTTTGAAATTCGCTCAGCGTCAAACCATCGTGGCAAAGGACGAATATCTGTAAGGAAAGATTTTAATTCTGAATCCTCAGCTTCCATTATAGGAGTTGAATCCATCTGAAGTAACCTATAAAAATTAGCTTGCTCCTTTTTTTCAAATATTTGTTTCACTAGATTATCAGCTAATGAATCACCGATTAATCGATTCTGATTCAAAAATTCAGGAGAGGTATTCATGTTTGTTTGGTTCCTTTTCTAACAAGAATGTAGAATTTACTTTCCCCCAAAGCGGAAATCAATTTGAATCAAACTTATACATCGCATCGCTGGCGGTTTTGCCCAGTTTATCGCTGATCGCCAAGGCCCATAGGATCAATTCCATGCAAAAGTCTTTGTCAGTATCGCTCAAGTATGAAGCGTGGTCTTGAATGAGTGCATTTAACGGTTTGATGCTCTTTAGGCTTTTGAAAAAAACCTCATCTGTATCCGTGTAATTGAGTTCCACATAATTTTTCTCGAACCAGTGAACCAAATCGCTGTACGGCGTTTTCGTACCGGCCTTTTCCAACTTTGTAATGCGCGGAAAAATTTGGTTAAATTGAGCCATAATCGCAGTATCAATCAAGATCCGAGCCACCTCGTCGGCACCCTCCTGCTCTCCCTCGTAAACCAATTCGACTTTACCAGTGATAGATGGGATAATCGACATAAAATCTACCAATCGGATGGTGGTTTTTTCGCTTTGGGTTTCGATCAAACGGAGTTTACCTGCAGCTACGAGATTCTCCATTGCACTGATAGACAAACGCGCACTAACGCCACTTTTGGAATCAACATATTCACTATTTCTAGCCTGAAATGAAACCTCTTCCAACAAATTTTTTGCCAAATCAGGAACGGCAACCGCAGCCAAATCCTCAGCTGAAATCTTAGCCTCATGCTCCGTGATGGCACGTGCCAAAGCAATGTTTTTTTGGTAATGGGTAAAAATTTGCGAGCCGATGCGGTCCTTCAAGGGAGTTACTATGCTCCCTCTGTTGGTGTAATCTTCGGGATTTGCCGTAAATACAAATTGAATATCCAATGGCATCCGCAATTGAAATCCGCGAATCTGGATATCTCCCTCTTGCAAAATATTGAACAATGAAACCTGGATACGGGCTTGCAAATCGGGGAGTTCGTTTAGCACAAAAATGCATCGATTGGCGCGGGGAATCATCCCATAGTGAAGCACGCGTTCATCAGAGTAAGGCAGTTTCAATGTAGCCGCCTTAATGGGGTCGATATCGCCAATCAAATCGGAAATATTCACATCTGGCGTGGCGAGTTTTTCGAAGAATCGAGCCGACCGGTGCACCCACTCGATAGGGGTTTTATCGCCTAGTTCAGCCACCAAATCCACGGCAAATTTGGAAATCGGAGCAAAGGGACTATCGTTTATTTCCGACCCCTTCACAATGGGCATGTATTCATCTAGCAAGTCCACCATACTGCGAGCGATGCGGGTCTTTGCCTGTCCGCGCAATCCCAATAAATTAATGTGGTGACCAGCCAAGATCGCTTTTTTAAGCTGTGGCACAACAGTATCCTCATACCCAAAAAGTCCTTCAAAAACGGGCTGTTTCGCTCGGATCCGTGCAATGAGGTTTCCTTGGATTTCTTGATTTATAGTTTTGTGGGCATAGCCCGATGCTTTCAATTCTTTGAATGTGGTTTCTTGTTTCATCTGTAATTAAATCCGTTTGATTCTGTTTTTTTCGTAATCTTCAAATATCATTTGACCCAAATCTGAGAGTCCGGTAAGGAATGCTTTGCCTTGATTTTCGGCGGTGAAGCGTTCTACAAACTGTCTGAGATAGGGGTCTTGGGCAATCATAAAGGTGGTAATAGAAATTTTCAATTTGCGCGCCTGGGCAGCCTTGTTTAGGCATTTGGAAACGATGTACTCATCCAAACCGTTGCTGTTTTTATATAGTTCGCCAGTAGAAAGTTTTACGCAACTCGGCTTACCGTCCGTGATCATGAAAATTTGCTTGTTTGTATTGCGTTTCCGACGAAGAATGTCCATCGCCAACTCCAACCCTGCCACTGTATTTGTATGATAGGGTCCCACTTGTAAATAGGGCAAATCTTTCACCTTAATTGACCACGATTCATTGCCAAAAACGATAATATCGATGGCGTCTTTGGGGTATTTCCTGCGGATGAGTTCCACCAAGGCCATGGCAACTTTTTTGGCAGGGGTTATGCGGTCTTCACCGTACAAAATCATAGAATGACTGATATCAATCATCAGCACGGTGCTCATTTGGGCTTTGTGCTTGGTCTCATCTACCACCAAATCGTCTTCCGTGAGTTTCATCTCAGAAATCCCATGGTTAATTTGGGCGTTTTTGAGGCTTTCCGACATATTGATTTGCGGCATTTCGTCGCCAAAATGAAAATTGCGTATTTCACCATCGCGCTCATCGCCCACACCGAGTTTGTTGGTTAGATGGTTTCCCGCACCGCTTTTTTTAAGTTTGCCGAAAATTTGGTCGAGGGCGTGCTCTCTCAAAGCCGCTTCAAGTTTGGCCGTGAGCAGATTTTTTCCTTTCCCCTTTTGATCCGAATCTTCTTCCCCATCTTGGTTTGGCAGAATTTCTTCTTTGATGTAGCCCCGTTTTCTGAGGTCTTCCTCAAAATCGTGAATCGTATACTCGGCGGTGAAAATGCTATATTCTTTATCGAGCGAATCAAGCCAATCAAAGGCCTCATCCAAATCACCCGAAGTATGGGTCAATATTTCTTTAAAAATTTCAAATACCCGGTCAAAAGGTTCGATGTCCTTCGGAATGTGTTTACCGATGATAAAACCTTTCCCCTGATTGAATTCAATACCCTCTAACATCATTGAAATAACAAATCTACGTATTAAAAGTTCTTTGAAAAGTGAAAATGATTGGCACAATTGGTTAAACAAACAATTGGGATTCTGTCGCATTCATTATTTTTCTCTGACAAAGGTTAGATAGTTAGAGAGATGGAACCAATTCCTTAATCCAAACATCTCCATTATGCCGAGCCGCATTTTTTTTTAAATTCATGATTAGGCACCAAGGACCGTATTAACCCCAATAAACCGAGTAAAAAAAATACAATTTTAAGCACATTTGTTTGGTTGTTTGTATGGGTTTATTTGCCGATGCAGGAACTGATAAGAAAAAACAACTCTGAAAACCCTTGATTTTGCTGAGTTTATTGATTTTTTCGAGCAACAAATGAGCAACTACTCATCAGATTTCGACTTTGTTGAGTTACAAGTGAGCAACAAAAAAGAACGACAATACAAATGTAAAATAAATTTTTGATACTTGTATTTTGTTGTCGTTTTTTTCTTCTTGTTGCATTGAAATCACTTCCCATTTTCCACCCCTAAAATGCGCAAATTTTAACCACATGAGCCAATGAGCTTTTGATTATTTGAGTATTTGAATTTATTTTTTCAAAGAAATAAATTCGATTTCCGAGAATCCTAAAATCTTATTTTGTCCATCCCCGTCTAAACTTCCGTTCCAATGTGTACCATTCTGTTCGGAAGCTTTTTCATTTCAAAAAATGATTTTACTTTAGTGCACTATGGATGCAAATAACTCAAAAAGTATCACCAATGAGATGCTCATGGAACAATTCATGGAAATGAAATCCATGATTGCCAATTTGCATTCTGAGATTGAAAGTCTAAAGAATCCCGTTGATGATTTTTTAACTAAATGGATCGATACATTTGAAACCATGCGCATGCTTCGTGTCAGCCGTCGTACCATTGACAACTACATCAAAGCAAAGAGACTCACCCCGGTGAGAATTAATAAAAGGAATCACTTTGCGGTATCCGAAGTTAAAGGCTTGTTGTATGCACCAGAATCACCCAAAATCAGAAGCTACCAGGAAGACATTCGTTCAATGCTACAACAAGTAGCGAAAATGGATGAGATTGGTGAGGATTGGTAGTTGTTGCAAAAAATGCAACAACTCTGTTTAAAATTACAAAAGAGAACTGCAAAACCATTTGCATAGCGGCTTTAGACCATTTCGTTGACGTCACCAAAATGGTCAAAATCGGTTCTGAATCATTTGCATATTCCAATTCTAAAATTCAAAAGAGATTTTTTGCGACAAGTAGCGTATTTCACTACTTTTCGCAAAAAATCTCTTTTACAATAAAAATCATTTGAGTTAGATCCATCGTAATAATTCGCTAAGCTAAAAGTAATTCTAATTTTAACTTCCATTTTTCCCAATCTTTCATTTCCTTCGATTGCAAATCAAAGAACTTATTCGTGTGATCATGATGAATTAAATGACAGAGCTCATGTGTAATTACATACTCAATAGAACCTTTGGGAGCTTTTATCAATTCAGGATTTAAAATAATTTTCCCTTTAGCGGTGCAGCTTCCCCATCGCTTAGGCATATTTCGGAGTTCTATGGCAGTAGGTGTAACTTTATGTTGTTTGAATTTCTCGATTAATGGTAAGGCTATTGAATTTAATTTCTTCTTCGCTTGTTCGTGATACCAATTTTCTAGCAAAGCCCTAGTTTTAGTAGATGTCTTTGTTTTAACAACTAAGTACTTACCCTTCAATTTAACTGATTCTTCTTCATTACAGGATATTACTTTTAATAAATACTGTCTACCTAAATATAAATGGGTTTCCCCACTAACATATTTCCTTTTAGGCGTTTTGGGATGAAAAGATAAAAAGTAACTTATATTTCGAATTATCCATGGTGCACGTTTGGTAAGCTTTGATTCAATTTTATTTATTTCAGTTCCGTTTGGCGCTGTAACTATCACACACATTTCAGGCGTAACCGTTATGCCTAGTGTTTCTCTTTCTGAATACTGAAGTTCATAATCAATAGTTGCTGACCCAAAATTAAATGTTCGTCTTATCATTTATAACGAATTTTTGCAACCTCAATACAATCTTCCGCTAGTTTGTCCATTTCTCCAAATGTCAGCTTGATACTGTACTTGTCGCGAACTTCATCAATTAAATAATCTCCGATTTCAATTAAAAGCTTTCCAGTTATATTGGATTTATTTTGCCAATCAACTACAGGTTTATTATTATCCAATACAGATTTTCTAATAAGTTCGTCGATATTCAATGCAGTTTGTACAGAAACTTCCTTAAGCACTATTTCATCCTGCATTTTTTCACTAAGTAATTCCTTAGTAATTCCATAAAAGGCTTTTGCCTCATTCTTACCCACCAGCAAATCAGGAACCTCATTATCTGTTCTTGTTAGAACATTATCCATTATGTCCTGAACATTTAATAAATACTGCACTTCCGATATTCGCTTAGCTTCGTAATCTGCAATGGTCTCCTTGAGTAATTGTGAAAACTTCTTGTAGAACGCTGGATCTTCATCCATTTTTTCAGTGATGTGCTTTGCTGTTCTGCTGGCAATTTTGTCGGCTTTGGCTGCTTTGCCTGTTGTGTTTTCTACTTCTTGCTGAAATTTATCTTTATCGAAAATGTTTACCAGTTCTGTGATGGTTTCGATTTTCTCAGTGGTAATGTGTGTGTCAATTAGTTTTTGAATTTGTCCTTCGTATTGTTTGTAGTCAATTTCATCGCTGTATCTTTCTACCACTGCCAAACGTAGTTTCAGGAACATGGTCAAATCTTCTTTGTAGCGATTAATGGTTTTTTCTTCAACGTCTTTGTGAAACTGAATGGCAGACAATGCCAGTTTCAAACTCTTGGCAAAAGCAGCTAGTTTATCGTAAAACAAAACCCTGATTGCTTCATCTTTCAATAATTGCTGATAGGCCTCTGCATCTCGTTTGTTGGCAATAGTTTTGAAAATACCCCAAAGGTCAGAATGCTTTTGTGGCAGTTTCTTGATTTCCTCTGAAATATTAACAAGTGTTCCCGCTAAATCTTCATCATCAAAGTCTTCAAAGGAAGAATACAATTGTAAAGCATCATCCAAGTTTTCAATCACACCATAATAGTCAATGATGTAACCAAATTCTTTGTCTGCATAAATACGGTTTACCCTTGCAATGGCTTGCAAAAGTTTGTGCCCTTGCAAATTTCTTGTGAGATATAAAACCGTGTTTTTCGGTTCGTCAAATCCTGTGAGTAGTTTATCTACCACAATAATTATTTCCGGGTCTTTCTGATTTTTAAAGCGGCTGATAATGTTTTTCTCATAGCTTTTTGAATTGCCATGTTCGTCCATCATCTTTTTCCAGAACTGATTTTCTTTTTCGGTCGACTTCTCATAGGCACTTTCTTCGCCTTCTCTTTCGTCAACGGATGAAATCAAAACTTCACAACTCACAATACCTATTTCATCCAAGTATTCTTTGTACTTAATAGCGTTCACTTTCTTATCGCAAACCAATTGCCCTTTGAATGGTGTTCTACCTTGCCAGTTATCACGAAAATGATAACTGATGTCCCATGCAATCATTCGCATTTTTTGCTCGGCTGAGTTCAAATGGTCATTTCGGGCAAACTTTTTCTTAATGTCTGCTTTTTGGTATTCGGTTAAAGGTTCTGAAACCATTCCGAAAAAGGTATCAATTGGACTTGCATTCACATTCTGCAATGCCAATCTTCCTTCATAAAGCAATGGAACTACTGCCTTGTCCTTTACGGCTTGATCAACTGTGTACGCATCTATTAAACCACCAAATTTCTCTGCGGTACTTTTATCTTTTTTGAAAAGCGGTGTTCCCGTCATGGCAATAAAACAGGCATTGGGCAATGTCTTTTGCATGTCGATATTGAACGTGCCATGCTGAGTTCTGTGCCCTTCATCTACCAACACAAATATGTCATGGCTTTCTAATGGTCTGTTTATTTTCTTAACGGCTGCAACAAATTTATTGATGATGGTTGTAACTACCGAATCACTTTTGCTTTCGAGCAATTCTACTAAACGCTGACCAGTGGTTGCATTTTCAACAAACATTCCGCATTTTCTGAAAGTGCCTGTAATTTGATTGTCTAAATCGGTTCTGTCTGTAACCAATACAATTTTAGGATTGCGAATGCTTGGTTCCATAGCAATAGCTTGTGCCAACATTACCATTGTTAATGATTTTCCACTTCCTTGCGTGTGCCAGATAACGCCACCTTTTCTTTTACCATGCTCCACATTCCTGATGCGTTGCATGGATTTTTTGATGGCAAAAAACTGCTGGTAACGGGCTACTTTTTTATCTCCATTATCGAATAAAACAAAATTGAAAACAATGTCCATTAATCGTTCAGGCCGGCATAAACCAAATAAATAATTATCTTGTTCGGTTGGAAGAATTTCCTGCTGTTCTAAAGCATCAAAATACCGGCGAACATATTTGAAACGGTCAGTAAAAAGTTGCTCTTTTACTGATACAGAAAGCGGTTTGTTTTTGAGTTCTCGTAAGTTGATTTTGTAATTACTCTCTTCTTCATCACTGGTAAATTTCTCTTCCCACTTTGCCCAAAATTTTTCGGGTGTGGCATTGGTTGCATAAGCAGACTCTTGTGTGGCGATGCTCAACGTCAATTGTGAATAGACATACAAACTGCGTATGCCGTCTTCTTGTTGATTGCGTAAATGCTGACTGATAGCCTGTTTCAATGGCTCTTTCATATCTGGTCGTTTGCATTCAATGATGCAAAGCGGAATGCCATTTACAAATAACACTAAATCGGGGCGATAATGCTCTTTGCTTGTACTCCGCATCACGCTGAATTCTTCGCTTACATGAAATACATTGTTGCGAATGTTCTTCCAGTCTATGTATTGCAAGGTGAAACTCTTTTTGTCGCCATCTACACTTTGCTCTAATGCCTGACCTAGCGTAAGCAGGTTATATGCCTTTTCACTTGCGGCAATATAACCTTCGTTCATGGGAAGGTTTTTTAAAGCCAAAACGCCCCGTTCTATATTCTCGTCTGTGAAAATGCTGGTTTTGGTAGCACTAACCCGAATGCTATTGATTTCCTTCAACTGCTTCCGTAATACATCTTCCAATAATACATTGGTGGATTTACCTCCTCTTTGTCTATCGGCTTCAGCCGGACTCAAATAGGTATAACCAAGATTCACCAGCATTTGTAATGCTGGGATTTGGCTGATATGGTCTTCTTTAAAACTTGGAGTTTCCATCTTATTTCTTATTCTTTTACAATATTTTGCCAATTTTATGGCGAATTCAAAAAGGGGTTATAACCATTGGTTATCAACACTTTGCAATTCAATTATTAGTATCTGGCGAATTTTTCTGGCGAATTTCTGGCGAATTAGCACTCTTCAACTCACCCAATCTCTGCATCTCTTTAAAACCAAGCTCCATAGCGCGTTGAAATACTTGAAGCCCTTCCGACATTTTCGATCCTGCAAAATACTCTGTCCCTTTTCCTTCTCCCTTTTTGTCCAACAAACCATCTGCAACCATCTTTGAAATCACATATTTCACTTGTCCTCTAGACATAAAATTCCTAAGCAAATACTCAAAATCCTTCATCTTTCCCTTTCCAAATTCTTGAATATGATTCATTATCACTATCCCAACCTGGTAACCGTCAATTGGTTTACCATCAGTATAAGCCGCTCTGTTATCAGTAAATTCAAAATAAAGTTTTGATAAGATAACCTTTTGAGAATTAGTTTTACCTACACGTTCGATCAGCTCTTCCTTTTCAAGCTTTTTCAAAATTGCAATATCAATTGATTTCTTTTCTAGACCCTTCCGAATTTCATTTAGGGCAATAACTTCATGCACGCTTAACTTTTCTCCATCCTTTCTATCTTGTTGAATTCTTCGAATAAACATTGCAAATGCTTTATCTTCCACAACCCCAGACAGTCGTAATTCAACTTGATAATTATCCGAGTATGTGTAATTAGGTGATGGCTTGGCTTCTGAAATTGTTTGGTAGAATATTTTATCTACACCCTGACCGCTACGCTCCACAATACCTGTTTTAGCTAACACATCTGCTAATAATCTGTTTCGAGGTGTGCTGTTAACCGTTATTAAATTGTCTACATTGACACCCAACGGGAAACCTCCGGGATTAGTGATTATTAATTCAGAGGGATATTGCTTTATCACTATTTCGCTTGACTTACTATAATCTCTGTGAGCAACTGCATTATTAATCGCCTCACGAATGACTTCTTTATTAAAAAATGGGATATCAAAAATAAATGCACCCTGTTGCACTGGGATTTTACCATTTCTAGAATTAATAGCACTCCACAATGTATCAATTGCGAGAAAATACGGCTGAGAAAATATCTCCTTATTATCAAAAACAATTTGAGACAAACTATTTCTATACTCGAGGTTAATAGCCGATTGAGGGAGTTTAGATTTTATTGTAAGTTCTTTTCCAACAAGAACCAGTGCAGCATAAGTTACTTTATTTCCTTTAATGAGACCAAGGTCAGATAAGGCTTGAAAATTAGAAAGTGTTAAAAATCGTGGATTGTTCTGCTTCTCAGAATATGCTTCTTTGAGTTTATTAATTGCAATCTCATCCAAATCATCTATGGTGGTATATAAACATATTTTATCCGAGAAATCAGGTTCTTGTTCTGTTAAAATGGCTAGCATTTCTTCATCACTCATGTTTCGTAAACTTTCACCTACTCGCATCAATGGCACTCCTTCGAATTTCATCATCTTGCCGATAGGGCGAGAGGGAATAGTTGTAAGAACAACACGATTATTATCTGTATCAAATAATTCCGATGTACGTATTCGAATGCCAAGCTTTTCGTAAACCGCATCTTCCAATTCACCTAATTTGTTTAATCCAAAATCACTTCCAACAACTTTATGGGGTAATGTATCGTCCATTCCAAGCACAAGAAAACCACCTCCCTCATTTGCTAAGGCAACTATATACCCGAGAAAACACTTTCTTCTTTCCCTTTGATCAGAATGACTTCCGCCATTCCAAGGGAAGTTATGTTCAGCCCTCTTAAATTCAATTTTGTGCTCACTTTCTTTCAAGTGTTGCAATTCTGCTATTGTCATAATTCGATACATTTATCTGTTTTAAAAAGCGCGTTCTCATAGTGCTGGACATAGCCCAATTGATTTGTGACAAGTTTAGTTTTGCCAATGCTAAACTCTGGGATATTACAATGATGATGTCCGTATACCCAGTAATCAATGTTGGAAGATTCAATCAAATCAAACAATTCTATCGCAAAAGCTTCATTCAAAGCATCCCCTTTATATTTAGGAGGATAGTTGAGAAAGGTTGGACAATGATGTGTGAAGACAGCTATATTGCTCTCTTTCGCTGATTTCAATTCATCTTGAATAAAAGCCAGGCAAGTTTTATGAAGAGTATTGTATTTCTCTGATGAAAAACGATACTTCCCATATTTTATTAGGTGAAAATCATTCATACTTCTTTCAATCTGCCATTGATTACCGTCACTGATATGGCTCCAAAGTGTTGAAAAAATTAGTCTTTTGTCGTCATGATCTACTGATGTATTGTTTACCAGGTAAACATTGCTCCTGATTTTTTCATTAATCATTCCACTTTTTTCAGCAATATCGAATCCGTAGTATTCATGATTTCCAGGGAGCCAATAAGTGTTATCAAAATGGTCTGACAAATAATTAAAAAAATCTTTATGTTTGTCCATTACCGCAAAAGGCACAATATCGCCTGCCAATACCAATACATCGCCCGCCGGTTGTAATGGGTGCTTCTTCATTAAATCCTTGTTGGAAGGAAATTCTAAATGAAGATCGGAGGCATATTGGATTTTGGCTAACATAATCAATTACGTTTTGACAAAGTTTTTAAGCCTTTCATTATGAGAAAAACTATCTCATGTATGTTTTGACTTTCAAACAAAACTAGATTTTCATCAATTGACAAACCATTTAATTCTGAAAAGACTTCAAGGTTGAATTGCTTAAAGAAGTGAATTAGTTTATCGTAATCCATTGGGATACTTGCCTTCTCTTGGTATTCCTTTTTGAAATTTTGAAGAGTTTCATCATTATACTGAAACTCATTTGTCAGCTCTGTTGGCAATTCGCCACAAATAACTTTTGATAGTGATTTTGCAGCACCGCCAAAACCTCCAATGATGTAAACTGGTTTATTCGCTTTTAATGAATAGTAGGCTTCTTCTACTATTCCAGGCATATAGCCTAGGAATTTACTTTGCTTGCCACCAACTACAATTCTTGCATGGCTGTTCTGAGCCATTATGTTTCTCATGTCTGAAAAGCATTCTGAGTAAATAAATTTATCCTCAATAATATTTTCTGCATCATAATGTCTGCTTATATCAATTTTACCCAAATGCTCTGGTATTTCTATAATAACAGGCTCGATTTGCTGTTCAACAAAATCTGCTTTTATTTCTAATGTTAGGCTGGTACTGTTCGGGAAAGGAAAGTAGTTTACAAAACGAAATGCGGTATCATTTAGAAATTTATATTGATAGGACAGTTCTGCAAATAACCGAGTATATCCTTCGTTCTTCAAATGACCACCATACAAAAGAGTTCCACCATTTGCCATTAAGTAACGTGCTACCTCTATCATTATATCTTTCAGGTGCTGCTTTGATAAACCCAATTGTTCTAATTCTTCATTTTCTGAAACGGATACAGCTATTCTTATTCCATCCAGAATTCCTTTTTCTCTAGATTGGATTTCCAGTTCTTTTTGTTCGACTATTGATTCAGCCAAATTCTCTGAAATGCCGGATATGTTTTTTTCTGTTTCCATCTTTATAAGGTTGGTAAATAAATAGGTGTGATGAACTTTATATCCTTATCTAAATCATTCAATATCCTTAGTTCTTCTGCACCTAATGGCGGTTCTGGATATAGTACTATAAGTTTCTTCTTTTCAGTCAACTTCATTTTATACAAATCGATGTAATTGAGAAGTTCTGGTGGTGATGTGATTGTAACAAACTCAGCCTTATCATTTTTAAATTTTTCTTCAAAAGATTTTAAAAGTTCTCGTTGATAGAGATTATTTACTACTTGATATAGAGTTAAAGTCAGAATCTCAGTAAAGCTTGAGTTTTCTTCTTGCTTTAAGGTTATGGTAGGAGTATTGCCCATGTATGGAAATGCTCTTTTTTCACCATTTTTAATATCATGTACTACAATAATTGAACATTTATTCCTTTTAGCAACTAGTACTTCAATTCTGCACCATTCTCTTGAAGAGTATTCATCCGTATGGAAAACTACCAACGCTGCATTTTCTATATTGGCTTCTATTTGCTTTTCAAACTCATAGCCGTCAGCAATATCTACTATGTCAAAGAAAACATCTAGTTTTGTTTCTGATTCAACAAATACTTTAAATTTCTTAGTTGTTTCTTCACCGTCTTTCTTGGCATGGCTTAGAAATAATTTTACTGGCGATGGAATTTTGCTGCCCTTCTTGTCCATCCACAATGGTTGGAAATTCATCAGCAATCTTGCACAATCATGAAGTAATTCTGATTTAATTTTTTTTAATCCTCTATCAATTTCCTCCCGAATATTGATAAATCCATCCTGATACCTGATAAACTGAATAGATTTAAGACCACAGCCAATTCCAGTAGCTTGTTTGCATAATGCAATTGGATAAACTCGGGTATTATCGTCAGTAAGCCCTACAAGGTGTTTAGTGTATTCTTGAAAGGCACTATCAACCATGTAGTTTTCATCAATGAGCAGAATAATTGCATTATGAGTTGCAATATTTTTATCGATCGGAATTAATGAAACACTTCGATAGTAAACTTGTATTCCAAGTCCTCTTGATAATGGTTCTTCAATGTCTCTGCAAAAAACACTGTATAGGTGATTGGCAATAGTCTTTCCTTCGGCAAATGACGGATGCCAAACAACAAAAAGTGATAGCGGGTATTTAAGTCTGTTTTTCATTCGCAAGTATCTTTATCCATTTGAGGAATAGATTTATTCCTGATTTTTTCCGTTTCGCTTTTCCCATTAAATGCATTATCAATGTATTGTTGCATTTTAATACGGTCATCTGTCCAATCGTACAATTTGGCATAACCCGAATCGAGATTAGCAGCTAACCTCTTTGGTATATTGACTGCATTGTAATTTTTGCCCTCACCATAGTCCGGATGATTTGGAAGAAGTATTCCTACCAAACCTGAATTGCCGCCAACTCTTGATGAAATTGCTCCTGAAATTTCCCAATCCACATGCATTCTACACTTGGTCTTAGGGCCAATTAAAACCACCAGCACAGTTGTGTCAGACAAATACTCTTTCTGAATTAACTGCTTGATATATTCATCACTGTTATCTGAATCGATATCACCATCTTCTACAGATTTACTCACAATTAAATCTCCAAATAGGTTTTCGAATTTCGTTCTACTATCCTGATCATCCTTGTGATAATAACTTACAAATGTTTTTCTTTTTGTGTCGTTTAAAGGTAATTTAAAAGGCCACTTAAAATAACCTCCTTCATATGTAAAAGGATTACCTCGAATCCATTTATCCTGTTCATTCGGATTCGGTGTCATGACGGATATTTTGTAACCAGTTGTTATCTTATTTTCCAACCATTGTCTGTTTTGTATGGTACCATTATCAAGGCTTTCGTCATCAAATTCATAAACTGTCACATCACGAATGAGTTGGCAGTCTTCTCTAAAGGAGAGTCTTGTTACGAAGTATTCTTTATTTGCCATATTTCTTAAATTCTAAATCCTAAAAAATCCCAATAATCTTCTTCCATACGTTCTCTGGTATTATCAATTATATCAGGAATATTAGTTCTTTTCAAATACGCTTGATTCACCTTATTTTCAAATTCCAATTCAAAATTTTCCCATTTCATAGTTATTGCAAAGCCTGAATCAAGGTTATCCTGAAATCTGTCTGGAATAGAATGCGACTCAACTGGCAAAAAAATTCCTAATAGCCCATTTGGTTTGAATGATTTGTAAGAATCATAAGGATGTGTATAGCCCCTTAATGAAGCCCAAATTTCCCAATCAATCCATTTTCGATGGCCAGTTCTTTCTCCAATTAGAACAACAGTCACTGAACAATTCCTCATTTTCTCTCTAACTTTTTTGTAAATCGTTTCATCCGTTAAATGCCCGATGTCATCTTTCAATGAATAATCAGATACTTTCATTTGAGTGATAACTTTTCTCAGTTTCGATATGTATTTTTGGTTACGTTCGTGATGGTAACTAACAAAGCAGTTTCTTGTCTTTTTTTCCATGCTTTATTCTTTAATATTTAATCTCACCTTCCCAGTCAACAACTGTTGCATCAACCCCTTCTTCTGCTCCCTCAACTTCACCGCTTTTGCTTTTAGTAACCAAATTTCTTTATCTGCGGCTTGCAGCACTTGGGCTATGGCTGTTTGTTCTTCTTTGGTTTGCGGCAGAACAGCACGAACAATGCTAAAATCTTTGTACTTGCAATTCAAAGTATCATCCACTAAACCTTGTGAATTACGCCAAAATAGATTGGTCATTTTAGGCATTTTGAACAAGTAAGAAAAGAAAAGTGAATCAGCATTTTTCTTTGGTGTTACCACAGTATATGCCGGACTAACAATACCTTCTAACCCAGACAAGGCACTACGGCCTTGCCACATTCTCATTGTATTGTAGCCAATATCGCCTGGGCAAATTCTTTTGTATTTCGATTTGTCATCATTTGAAGTATCCTTCTTTATAGATTCATCTTGTGGATAGACTCCATTTTGACCAATCGATAATAAAGGCAAATCAAAATACTTTGTTTCATTTCTCTCAGAGAACATTTCACTTAAAGGCACCTCTTTCCACTCCCCACCAAACCCCTTCAACCGTTTTTTCCCAGTGAGCAATTGCTGCATCAGCCATTTTTTGCGGAGTTCTTTTTGGGCAATTAGTTTTTCGGTGGTGTGGATCGCGGTATCGGCCGTGCTGAGCACTTGGGCGATCGCTTTTTGCTCGGGGATTGGGGGGAGTGGGATTTTGAATTTTTCAAAATCACTTTTAGGAACTTCCAAAAATGTACTCCCATTTCCGAGACGCAACAATTCATGCTCTGAATTAATAATTGAATAATAAAGGAATTCAAGATCAACTTTTTTATCATTAGGAATTATGTTTTTGAAACCTTGATTCGTTGAAATTTCTTCAACAGAAATTGCTGCTTTTCCAATAGTTGCTCTTGTACAAACAATGACACTTCCTTTCGGTAAAAGAGTTGCAGAGCTGTTTTTCAAACCTGCATCAGATATTTTTACAACTGTTTCTCCAATGTATTTTGAACCGTTCAATTTTGTAATGTCAGTAGGAGTGCACCAATTTATATTTCCATTCCAAAATATTTCATTGGTTGTATCAGGTGTTCCTCCAGAAGAAACTTTCCCGATTGAACCTAACTCCGAAATTTCCCAATCACTTGGAGCGTATGATTTATTTGCAGTAAAAGTATTTTTTGTTTCTGCCATTATTTCACTAATTGATTTAAGTAATGGTCAATCTCCTTTTGCACTAATACCAATTCTCCTTCCAGTTGCTCTATCTCTTTTTGCACTCCAGCAATATCCACCTCCGCTTCTTCTTCAAACGTGTCCACGTAGCGAGGGATATTCAAATTGAAATCATTCTCTTCAATTTCTTTAAATGTTGCCACATAGCTGTATTTCTCTTCAATAACTCCTGGCTCCATTTTCCCTTTTGCAAATTCACGATACATTGTTACAATATCTTCAATATCGCTGTCACGCAGTTTATTTTGGTTTTTTGCGTTCTCGAAATGCTTACTAGCATCAATGAATAATACATTCTCACTGACTTTTGCTTTGTTGAATACCATAATGGCTGCAGGAATACCTGTTCCAAAGAACAAGTTGGCAGGAAGTCCTATTACCGCTTCCAATAAATTCTCCTCAATTGTTTTCTGCCTTATTTTTCCTTCACTACTTCCACGGAATAAAACACCATGAGGTACAACAACACCCGCTTTGCCGTGTTCGTTGAGCGTTTCTATCATGTGGCTGATAAAGGCCCAGTCGCCTTTACTTTTGGGTGGCACGCCTCTCCAAAAACGGTTGTATTTATCCGTTTCAGGGTCGTAACTAATGGTGGTCTTGTCGCCATCTTTGTCTTCCACCTTTCCCCATTTGTCTAAAGAGAATGGTGGGTTTGCCACTACAGTATCAAACTTCATAAGCGAATCACCTTCTTTCAGTTTTGGGTTGCGTATGGTATCGCCCCAACGTATAGCTGCGTTATCAAAGCCATGCAAAAACATATTCATCACCGCCAATGCCCATGTGCTTCCATTGGCCTCTTGTCCGTATAGCGAAAAATTATCTGAGCCCACTTCATTACCAGCTTTAATTAATAACGAACCGGAACCACAAGTGGGATCGCAAATACGAGAACCTGGCTTAGAATGAGTGAGTTTGGCCAACAAAGTAGAAACTTCACTTGGCGTATAAAATTCGCCTGCTTTTTTACCAGCATCACTGGCAAAGTTGGATATTAAGTATTCGTATGCTCCCCCAATAATATCATTTCCCTCTAAATGCGAAGGACGGAGGTCCAAAGCTTCTTTATTAAAGTCGAGCAACAAGTTTTTAAGACGGGTATTTTTGTCTTTAGGTTCTCCTAATTTGCTGTTGTTAAAATCAATATTCTGGAAAATACCCGCCCCGTCTTCACTGTATAATTTCTCGCGGTTGGCTTCTTCTAAATCTGCTAACGCAATATTGATAAGTTCGCCAATATTTGATTCGTTTCGAGAATCATATAGGAATTTAAAATGGCTATTCTCAGGCACAATAAAGCGTTCGTGCTGCATTGCTCGTTTTGCACGTTCCACATCACCGTTGTATTTTGCCAAGTAGACTTCCATTTTGTCGTCATTTACATCGCTGAGATATTTTAGGAACAACATGGTAAGCACATAGTCTTTGTAAACGCCTGGATCAATACTACCTCTAAAGGTGTCGCAAGCCTTCCAAACTGCATCGTTGATGTCTTTCTGAGTTATTTTAGCCATGATAATTTATTTTATTGCGTTGAATATTTGTTGTTGAATTTGTTTTTCTCTTAATGTTTCAATTTTCTGCTTCAAAGATTTTTCCTTGTTTCGGAGTTTGGTGATTTGCAAAATCGCCTTTTGCGTATCAATACTTGGGATTGCTATTTCAAGATTTTCTAAAACCTGTTTTGAAATGGATGGGATTGAAGTTCCAATGGCCTGTCCTTTCAATAAGATTTGAGTTGTGGGGCTGTTAAGCACCCAAGCCAAATATTGAGGCAACAATTTTTTATCGGTTGGCCTAATAACAAAAAAGGAAGTAGAAGCTACCGAAGGCTCATTATGGTTTTCGAAAACGGTTGCAAAGTTTTTAGTCCCTTTTGCTGCAAAAAGCACATCACCTGCACACAACATGTGCTTTTCAGAAATATCCTCTAGCAATAAATCGGGATGCAGAATAGCTAAAAGGTTCCCCTGATCGTCGAAGTGCTTTGATTGTAAATACACAACCTCACCATTCGCCAAAGGCTTTGCAAATAATCCCGTTTGAAGCCTTGCTATATCTTGAATTTTTATTTTCAATTTTTTATTTTTGAGTAATCGTGCTACAAAAATAATAAAATAAATCAAACAAACAACAAAATTATATTTATATTTTTAAGTAACTGCACTACAAATTTTATAAAAGAGGGTAAAAAACATCCAATAATCGATGAAATAGCAAAATCCTGGTAAATTAATAAACGAAAAAAGTAATTCTCACGTAATAACCGTAAATCCATGGCAATTCCGTGGTAAAATCAACTAAAAAAATCAGAATTTTCAAGATTTTCTAGGAATTCTATGGAATCATCATTGTATTCGTAGGAAACGATGAATTCATCTTCATCCTCGTCTTCATCAATGTTTTCGTTGGCGGTTTCCAGGGCTTTATTAAAAATATCCATTAGTGATTTAAGGTAGTAATGTCCCAGATGTGAATCAATATCGATGGCATATACGGCCATGTGTTCTTGAATTTGTTCCCAAAGTTTACTTAGCGTTTTGTGGCTGCGTTTGAAGGACGCCAGATCCATTTCAATTTCTTCGTAATCAAATTCATCCAGGTTAGCACGTTCCTTTTCAATCCATAGTTTCAAACCATGGTTGATTTTGCGTTCCTCTATTTGCTGCTGCCTGGATAAGGCATCTTTCTCTAAATGCCGAAGCTCCAATTCGCGTTTGCGAAGTTCCAATTCTTTGTCTTGTTGTGCAAGCTTGCGCAATTCGAGCTCATGCTCCAATTGCAATTTCTTCAAAGCGATTTCACGCTCTAGTCTGTTGAGGTCGTTGTGGTTTTCCATAGTGTTTTTATTTTTTTGATTTAATTGTTGATTTGTGTTTGTGGCTTTGGCAATAAGGTCAATGGGCAATGCATTGCCTCCATTGCCTGATTGGCCATTAAGCCAACGAAATACCTGGCTCTTACTTACATTGAGCTCAGAGGCTATTTGTCTTATGCTATAGCCCTTCTTTTGTAGCTCTTGGGCTTGGTGTATTAAATTTTGATTCATGGTTATTGATTGGTTTACTCATATACTCAATTGCTCATTGGCTCATCGTCATTCATTTGAGCATCTTTTTTTCGATACTTTCCATGACCAATGCGTTCAAAGGCATCACTGGATAAATACCTTGTAAGGGTTGCAAGAGAAATATCTAATCCCTCTCCAATTTCATTGGCTTCCTTTCTGGTGAAAGTATCAGGTAGCATCTCTATCATAAATTGTAGCTTGCGGTATTTGACAATATCATTATTAACGCCTGGCATTTCTGCCATGTGTTTTGCGCTATTGCTAATTAAATGCTTCGCTAAACTCATAGCTACATTGAAATCGGACTGGTTTAATTGCATTACTTGTGAGGGATTTGCCCTTTGATCAATAAATAAACGCAGACAAGACAACACCATAGTTATGCGATAGCAAATCAGTCCTGTGCGATGCAAGGATGCTAAAATTCGATCACCGGTATCATTAAAATAAGATTCTAACAATGCGGCAAACTTGTTTTGAAATTCTACTTGTAAAGACTTTTCCAGATGACATTCCAAAGGTGTCCCAAGCCTATTAAGCAACTCATACAGAATAAAAATTTGCTGTCCCAGTTGCATGAATTCCTGTCCCGGTATTGTCCCACGTCTCTCAAAAACATCTCTAAATTTTGGGACACTCTTCATGGAATAATACATAAAACGGCTAAATAAGCCATTCTCGGCATCAGGAATCAAACGTTTTAACTGACCTTGTGTCCCGGTTAGAAATACGGTGAGCTTGGGCGCTTCCAATGAAATATACTCTTTGTTGGTTTTTCGCTGAATCTCCACCGTTTCATGATGAAACGCACACCGTAAAACATCACTGAAATTTCCCCAATCTTGCGACAATGAATTACTCAAGGTATCGGCTTCGGTACTGAATAATATTCCGGCACCGTTGTTTTCAGATAAGGTTTGCAAAAATGAGCTTGCACTATTATTGGCCGGTATCAGTAACATTTTACATGGAGGTAGTGGAATAAATCCTTCTTGGTTATCCTTGTCTTTTTTCTTGCTGTTTAGCTTCACTTCAAATTCCTGTTGCAGTCTTTTTGATTCTTCCCGTTTTGCTTGGTGAATGGGTGCAGCCAAATACCTTACGAAATTCAATATTCCTTTACCGGCTCCCGCTGGCGCATCTATAAATGCAAAGAGGTTGGGATACACAATTCGGTTGTCGTAAATACCATATACATTAGGTAAACAACCTGATAAGATGGTTATTGCTCCTAAAAGAATTACATCGCGCTCCTGTTTATTGGATGCCACAATAAACAAGGGCTGCAAGCAATCAGGGATCAATTCAAATACGGAATCATCGAAATTCAATTCCGTATTTTCAGCTGCATCCGGAACCCAATAAACATCTTCTTTTAGTTGTTCCTGTTTGGGGTTCATCGTTGAATAGGGTTTTGACGAACATAGCTTCTGGCATCCTTTTCAATTTTGCTTATCTGCTCATGTTTACCTGAATTCAACCATTCCTGCAATTCGCCTTTTCTAAATAGAATCTTTTTCCCATTCTTATAGAAGGGAATTTTTCTTCTACTTGTCATAGAATACAAGGTTTGTTTGGCAATGTGCAGAAACTCTGCAGCCTGGTCAGCATTGAGCACTTCTGCTTTTTGATTGTTCTCTGCCAATTCTGTAACTGCCGTTTCTTGGTGCTGTTCTAATGCGGATTGAACAGCTTCATTCACCAACTCTGTGATGAATGCTTGTAGGTGAGTAATACTTTCTTTCATATTGAAACATTTACTCACCTAGCATCAAAAAAAGAACCGTGCCAGATTCTTTGGTTTCCTTTTTTTATTTATCGATTCTTGAAGGGTTCGAATAGCAAATTTTTTCAGTACCAATCTGTTCCACAGTGTTCCAAACTCGTCTACTTTTGCGCAGATAATATTGCAATCACGCAATTTCAAGAAAATGAATTTTATCTCCGTATCACGCTGACAATCAGTCAATTTGTCACTGACATTTTTCACGATTGTTGTTCATTCTTGTCAGATTTAAACCCGAGTTGAATACTCTTCATTGCTTTTGTTTTCGTTGTATCCATCACTTTTCCGTATATCTGTGTGGTATGAATGTGCTTATGTCCCAGCAATTTTGAAACGGTATAGATATCGGTTCCTTCCGCTAGTTGTAAGGTCGCAAATGTGTGTCTGAAATTATGAAAGGTGATTTTCTTCCGGATACCTGCGCTTTGCAACCAACGATTCAAGTTTGCATAGTCGCGTTGAAAATTATAATCACCAAAAATTCTTTCGCTGCTTTCTTCATAATCCCCTAATAAACCTAAAGCTTCGTCTGATATGGGTAATGTTTCCATACCCTTGGTTTTGCTTTGTGTGAAGCGAATGAAATAGCCCAAGTTTTCGGAGTGTTGAATTTGGTCACCACGAAGTTTAGTAACATCACCCAGTCGCAATCCTGTGAGTGCGGAAAACATGCAAGTACGTTTGAGTAAATCAGATTCCGCCTGTGTATTGTATAATTTCAAAAGCTCTTCTTTGGTTAAAAACTCTCTATATGTTTCCGGTTGTTGAATGCCTTTCACTGCATCAAAAGGATTGCTAATTATATGACCAAATACCAAGGCTTCTCGAACCGTTGCTCGAAGCTTATTGTAATAGGTGTAACATGAATTTTGAGAGATGCGCATTTTGGGTGAATTGATGCGTGTGGCTTTTTTCTCTAAAAACTCTTTGTATTCATTGATGAATTGCGGAGTGATGTCGCCGAAATTGCATTGACCCTTACAAAACTGAACAAAGGTTTTATAGGATGCAACCCAACCACCATGTGTATTGGGATTGCCAATCCATTTGTTCATTTGCTTTTCATAGAATGGCAGGAAGTCATCAAACTGTGAACTACGTTTGATGCCAAACTTTCCTGCCAATCTATCAAGCTGCCTTGTGGAGGCTATAGAACGTGCTAAGGTTTCCATGTCCTTATTGTGGCGTTTTTCCATCTCATCTCTTGGGGGATTGTAGAGATACATGTCAAGGTATTCCCACCGGGTAATTTTGCCACTTTCTGGATGTATAATTGGCGGATAGTGATCTAAGTAAAGACTAATCCTACCTGTCTTTAAAAGACGCTTTCGAAGTGTAACTCTCATAACTATTTGGATTTTAAAATTTTATCTAATTCATCACGCAGGATTAATCGCCTCGTACCAATAGAAAAGGTTCGGATTTTCTTGGCTTTAATCATTCTTGCAACTGTCCACCGGGAGATTCCGAGCAACAAACTCACTTCATTTACGCTCAAAACCTCCCTGGCTTGAATCATCACTACAGGGGCAGTTAATTGACTTTTTACAAGTGTCTTATCTTGGAGTAATTTCTCCTGTCTTTTGTTCTCTTTATAAGCCCTGGAGCCACATTTGTGAGAGCAGTACAAAGTGGTACTTTTCCTTGCCAAGAACGCTTCTTGGCAGAAAACACAGATTTTTGGATATGGGTGTTTACTAGCAGTCATTGTCATTTCGCCGTTATGTAGCAGCATGGTGCACGTTGGTGCAGCATGGTGCAGGGTGTAGCAATTATTTTTAATACGTTCTAAATTTGTTGCTGGCATGTTGCTCAAAATATCTGGTGTACAGATGAGCAACAAAAGTGATGCAAAAAGCCAAAAATGACGAAAAATGACCGTTGTTCTAAAAACGCGAAAACCCTTGACTAGCAAGGGTTTTCTTTATCTTTTGTTGTTTTTGTTTATCGTTGAATATCGGCGTTTATTTGCCGATACAAAACTTACTAAAGATATTCCCAAGTACTTCTTCGTTATCGATATGTCCAGTTATGGCGCTGAGGGCTGAGATGGCACTGCGCAAATGGAACGACAATAAATCGCCGGTGAGGGCGTTCGTGATGCCATCGAGGATGTGTTGCAATTCTTGGGAACAATGAAGTAAGGAATTTGCATGACGGGCATTGGTAACTACCGTTTGGTCATCCAAAATACCCAAATCTTGCTGAAATCGGGAAGCTAATTGCTTTGTTAAGGCAACAACAGATATTCTGTCGTTGGCGGAAATTTGCCACATCTCAAGTTGGGTTATACGTTCAACAACTGCAGTATACGGCGCAATGTCCCCCAAAAACGAATCCATTTTATTTGCAACCACCCAAATTCTATCTGTTTTAGATATTAATTCGAGGAGGTCTGATTCGAGTTCGGCTGGACTAATTGTTCCTATCTCAAAAAGATAAAGCGTAGCTCCACTCATTTCAATATGCTTGAAAGTTCGGGCTATCCCCTGCTGCTCAATAACGTCGGTTGCTTCGCGAATTCCAGCCGTGTCAATAAGGCGGAGCGAAAGTCCCTCAATAAAAAGTCTGTCTTCAATGGAATCACGGGTGGTACCAGCAATGTCGCTCACAATGGCTTTATCTTCGTTGAGCAAGGAATTAAAAAGTGTACTTTTCCCTGCGTTTGGACGTCCAGCAAGCACAAGGGTAAATCCTTGTTTAAGGGCATTACCAAGCGCAAATGAATCTTTCAGTGCATCAACTTTGTATTTAATATTGGTTACGAGGGATGTAAGTTCGTCGCGGGAAGCGAATTCAACGTCTTCTTCCCCAAAATCGAGCTCTAGTTCAATCAATGATGTAAAATGAAGCAATCTATCACGCAAAGCATCAATATCGCCAGAAAAGCCTCCGCGAAGCTGTTTTAAGGCCTGATCATGCGCAAAGCGATGTTCGGCTGCAATGATATCGGCAACGGCTTCGGCTTGCGCCAAATCAAGTTTGCCATTTAAAAATGCACGTTGGGTGAATTCACCTGGTTCAGCAACTCGGCAGCCATTTAGCAATAAAGCCGAAATAAGACGATTCACAATATAATCACTACCGTGCACCGAAATTTCAACGGTATCTTCACCAGTATAACTTTTTGGTCCCTTAAAAAGAACAACCAAAGCTTCGTCAATCATACCGTTTTCATCAAAAAATTGCCTAAGCAATGCGGTATGTGATTTTTTGAGGGATATTTTATTCTTCAACAACGCATCGGTGCAAGCAAAAGCAGTTGGTCCAGAGACACGCACTACGGCTATGGCTCCTTTTCCGGCTGGAGTTGCTCTTGCAACAATGGTATCAAATGAATTCATATCACAAAATTAAGCAAACCAATTGAGAAAGATTATGAAGTTGGAATAAATTAAAACTCGAAATAAATAAAAAATATATTCTATAAAGTGTGTAAATTACACTTATTCAATCAATCACAATTTTGTGTAAGAAAATGAATAAAAGAAATCCAATTGTTTTAATTATTGTACTTTTTACAATATATTCGCCTCAATGGAAGCAAACATTGAATCAAAATTCAAGGCGGCAGTATCTGTAGACAACGTAGTTTTTGGATTTGACAACAATGATTTGAAGGTACTCTTAATTTATAGAGGTGCAGAACCATACAAAGATTGTTGGGCATTACCTGGTGATTTAATTAGTTTAGATCAAGATTTAGAGCAATCAGCCGAGAACGTTTTACAAAATCTAACAGGTTTAGACAATATTTACATGGACCAAATTCATACATTTGGTCGAGTAGACCGACATCCTTTTGGACGTGTTTTTACAGTTGCTTACTTCGCACTAATTAAAATACAGGATTATTTGGTTAAACCTTCGTCATGGGCAGAGGAAGCGGCTTGGTTCCCAATAAATGAAGTGCCAGAATTGCCATTTGATCATATGGAGATTCTCGAATACGCAAAAGACTTATTAAAGAATAAAATCAGGCATCAGCCAATTGGGTTTGAGCTTTTACCCAAATATTTTACATTAACTGAAATACAATCTCTTTACGAAGCAATTCTAGAAACTCAATTCGACACTAGAAACTTCCGTAAGAAATTATTGTCAATGAATCTCATTGTAGATACTGGCCGCCAACAAAAAGAAGTGGCGCATCGTCCTGCCAAATTATACAAATACATTACGAAGCGCTATGCTCAATTGCAGCAAAGCGGTTTTTCGTTTGATTTGTAAATAGGATTAGACTGATTATCCCGATAGCTATCGGGAGGGTTAGACTGATTAGACGGATGTTTTAAGGTTTATAAAAGATCATAAATATTTATTTATTAGTGGTTACTTATAATAAACAGCGAAGCCGTCAACCAATTAGATTAGACGGATTAGACAGATTAGACGGATTAGACGGATTAGACAGGTTAGACAGATTAGACAGATTGTAATCGGGTTTATAAAGGTTATTTTGAGGTAGTAACATTATACAAACAGACGAAGCCGTCAACTGCGAAGCGTAAACAGGCTGAGCGAAGCGAAGCCGTCAACCAA
>CANFLS010000023.1 GCA_947447955.1 Flavobacteriales bacterium
AATGTACATCGATATTATTTCCAACTGGTTTTCTATTATCTGTTTTAGTTTGAGATATAGCTTTTTTTGTACCCCTCACATTTTCCGAAAAAGATCGACCGCCAATTGGTAATGTTTGTTTTCTTTCAGTTTCGTAATATATTAAAACTGAAGTTCTATATGATGCTCCCTTTTCCAAGGAATGCCCTCTATTGTCACCATAAAATTCATCTCCAGGAACTCCAAATATTTTGAATGGTGCGTAACTTCTAGTAATAATATAAATTGGATATAATCCACTTGCATCAACATAAATAATTGGATTATTTGCAAAAGCAGAAAAGGGCGAACATTCAGGAACTTCGTGTTTTAAAGGGTCAACATTCCAACGTCTAACAATACGTGAGTCATATCCATATTCGCCGAAGCTTAAATGACTTCCATTGCCTTTAATTTCATCGTCTTTCACATGTCCACCATACCCAAACCTAAACCCGCTACCAGCGCTGAAACTCCTTGATTTTATTGAACTACCAAAAGTAGATGATTTGGGGCGAGGTGAAGTTGGATTAGGCATTGGAGAATTTCTGATTTGATTTTATTCGTACTTTATTATTTTAAAGAAATCAGACCGAATGTATGCAATTTCCATTAATTCGATGATTACAATTCCATATTTTGGATGAAACCAATATAGGGGACCATCATATTCAATAGTTTTATTTATGAGACCATCATTTTCAATAGTTTGATTCTGGTGAGTACTAAAAATAAAACAATTATTTATTAAACTCATTTCATTTGAATTTTCAGGTGAAATCCAATAATTATTTTTCAGCAAAACAGATTCAATTTTGTTTTCTGATTCTATGAAAAACCTTTTCCAAATTCCAGAATCATGAATTAACCAACCTATACTATCGATCTTAAATTCAATGGACGCTGACTTCATAGAAAAATAGATAATATTATGGTCAATAAATGAATTTTCAAGATATTCTCTATTAATAATTACGTTTTTCCGTTTAATCCATTTAGGTATCTTAGATGTGTCTTGTAAAGTTTTATTAATTTGTTTAAAAACAAATGATTCGTCTTTTAAAATTTGACCCCGAACTTCTGGAAAGCCAATTAACAAATCACAAATTATACTAAAAAAAACAATTTTAAATAATTTCATTCTAATTTTCATTTTGTAATTTCTGTATCTAATTAGTAGTTTTTTCTTTTTATCAGTCCTTGATTTGAGGGATACTACAAACGACCAAAAGTAGATGATTTGGAGCGGGGTTTGAGGAAATTTATTGTGAAAAAACTAAGACAAATATTTTGAAATGAGAATCTCCATACCAATCATTTGGATACCAGAATAAAAATTCCTTTTTGAATAATATATCTTTAAGCGGTATATATGTTTGATACTTATCTTTTGTATTGTAAATATTATGATCAACTGAATAAGTTAATCTTAAAGGTGGTCTTATAGCATGAAAAACTTTGAAGGTGTCATATTCTCCAATTTCAAAGACCACATTAAGTTGATAAGGCATTGAATCTTTTTTTAATATACACGGAATATCATTACTTTTATACACATGTGCTTTTTCTAAAAATGCTTCTTTTGCTTTTATGATTAAAGTGTGATTTTTATATTCGTCATATTTCTTCTTGTTTAATAAACTTAATTTACCATGATAATTCAAAATACTATCTTTAATTTCAACACTAACATTTTTAATAAATACTCCTTTTTTCAAAGCAACGTCATAATTTTCAGAGAATGACCTTTTGGGGGGATCATAAAGTGGATTTAATATATTAATACAATTACATGGATTAATTGATATTACGCATGACGAAAAGCTACCACATAAACATATCAAAAATATAATAGAATTCCATTTAAAGTAATTTTTAATGTCCATGAAGCTATTTGTTTGAATTTTAACCATCGTTCATCATCAATCCACCCTCTTCTTCGATATTAAGGTTTTCTGTTTCAATGATAACAACTGCCGATTTAAACTTTAGTTGTTCTTTTTTTTAACTTTCTTGGTATCTAAATAAAATTTCATATTATTCAACTAAAAAGGAGATGATTTGGGGCGGGGTTTGGGGGATGAATGGGCATGAGTTTTTAATGAACTATGCAAAAATTAGTTTGCTCATTCAGAATTAATGATTTTCTAGGTAGTGTAAAATGACCTTTTTTCTGGATAATTGGCACAAGACCATCCCAGATTGAATTAAATGAAATATAATAACCATAAATCTCTTTTTTAGAAGAATTGAAACAAATGGAAATTTCAAATGGTTCACCCCAAAACATATTTTTAGGAAATTTATCTAAATAAAAAAAACGAAACGTATCTTTATTAAAAATTGTGGTATCGTAATGTAAATTAATTGGTAAATAATTAAACATGATATTTTTACTTTTAATATTTGAGTAACCAATTAAAACAGAATCTTTCTTTACTGCCTGCTTGTCATTCATTAACAATTGGATTTTATTTAAAAGATCTAATTTAACTAAAATTGCAAAATCTGGTTGTTTTTTGTTGTTAATTAAAACAGAATCACTAGAGACAATTAAAAGGCCATTGTTCAAATTAAATTCAAGTTGATTATTTTCATTAAACTTAGGAGAATTCTTTAGGTTACAACTTGAAAAAAGTACAAAAACAAATAAATAAAATTTCATATTATTCAACTAAAAAGGAGATGATTTGGGGCGGGGTTTTGATAAATGAAAGGGCATGTAATCTATTTGCTAAAATTTAGATTTGTCAATTTTGTATTTGAATTTTCTTAAATAAACTAAACATTTTTTTGAACCCAAAATATCCAAAAATACTTTTGTAGTTTGTTTTTTTAATTTTAAACGCCCAGTTATTTCAATTTCTCCACAATGGTTATCAAATATTACACGAAAATAATTGGTGCCGCTAATTTTCCCTCTTACTGATTCATTAAATGACAAAAATAAATTTCCGGAAATCACTACTATTCTTCGATTTTCAAAATAAAATCGAATACCATCCATAATAAAACTATCTCCTTTCATTCCTAATTTTACTTTTTTTTGGGACAAAATTTTACCTGACGGTAATATTTCATGAATATCGAATGAATCATAATTTTTGGTACATCCAATTACGAATGTATTTGAATTTTCGTTAAGTTTAATTTTCAATTTATTATGCAAAACAATTACTGAATTTACAAAATATTGATTTGGTAAATATTGTATTTCATTAATATCTGAATAATGACTATAGAAATTAATTAATATTGAAGTATCAGTTCTTGAGACAATTAACTTTGATTTTGATATGGTATCTAATAATTCTACCTGGCTTTTCACCATAAATGGAAATAAAAAAACTAAAAAATATAGAATTCGATTTTTTTTCATCTTAATCCATTAATATATCTCTTTATTGTCTGTTTTGTTAAAATACCCTCACCTAAAAAACGATTTGATTTGATTCGCAAAATTAGTTGTTAACCCATTTAAAAAATTTAAATACAATTTCTTTGATAAGTGAACGATTTACAATGCAATAAAAAAGGAAAATACACAACGACAATAAATTTAAATTGGGGGTAGAAATCGTTGCACTACCAAATTGAAAAAACCAAGAATAGGATATTGAATTAACCGTAAGCGTAATAAACGACAATAAAGAAACCAACAATACAATTCCAGTAATCATTAAGCCAGTTCTAAAGTTACAAAAATAAATAACCAAATTAGCGAATGTAAATACAACAGCTAAAATTTGTTTTATGGTTGTATATCCATCACCCTCAACCATTAATAAATAACATGTATTACAAACTATTGACAATAATGCAACAAAAGGCAATATCCCTAAAAATTTAGAATTCATTTTAGTTTTTGTCTCCAACATTTAAGATGTAGATTGAGCTTCGCCACCTCAGTTACATGTTGCCACATCCCTAATACCGTAGTTGTAAATCAAAGGTATAATTTTATTTAGAATTCACAAATAAATTCGAAAACGACTTTTTTTCATTAATTAGTAAATTTCTATTTTTGCACAAACGAGGCAAACCTGAGATTATCCCTCAAAATGCAAATACAAAAAAATGAGCCGATTCAGAAATTGAATCGGCTCATTTTTAAATATAAAGTTTAATTGTGCAATTTACCTACCAACTGGCTCCTGCCCCGCCGCCATCAAATCCACCGCCATCTCCGGAACTTGAACTTGAATCAGAGTCATCAGATGAACTAGAGCTCGAATTAGATCTGCTTTCTCTTTCACGCTCTTCCCTTTCTCGCTCTTCAATGCGATTTAATCTGCGTTGCTCTCGTTCGGCTTCAGACACAGTTTGGTCATTGTCATAATCGTCTTGCTCTTTTTTTAATCGCATTGTTTCCATTTGCATGGCGGCAACGTCAACACCCAAATGCTTAAGCATTTCAATTTTTCCTTCTTCATTGAGTGTTGGGTCATTGTTATCCATTCTCAGCATATTTTTAATTGCGTATAAATCAATGTCTTTTTCTTTCAAATCCTTTACATTGTTTAAATTCAAGTCTAAGAATTTGGCTTTGTTTTTTTTACGCAAAGTTGTAGCCAAAAATCCCATCAAAGTAATTGAAAGTATTTCGGTAATTAACAACATTAATGAAAAGCTCATAAAACCATTTCTCCTTTCTCAATTTGTTTTAATTTTTTAGCACCTCTAATGTCATAACGCAGTGAATAAATTTGGATGGCAATAATAATCCATAAAATTAAATGGATAAAAAATGGAATCTGAAACCCTGTATTTTCTTTTGGAGCAGTAGTTTGATTCATCAATTCAACTTTGGGTGGCTCCTTCCCTTCTACCACATTCATAAAAGCCGAAATGGTAGCAAATATACCCGCATAATAATTGTCGTTTTTCGCATTTGGCACCCAATAAGTACGCAAGATTTCACCTGTTTTACCATCAGGCAAAACCCCTTGCAGCTTATTTGCCACTTGTACAAAAGCTTTGCGTTTTTTTACATTGATATAAAATACAATTCCATTATTCGAATCTTTGGTGCCTACTTTCCACGTTCTGGCATATAATAGTGACCTATCAAAAGGATCAGCTTCAGAATCATCTTCAATTACAACGGCAATTTTTGCAGTAGTTCTTTGATAATACATTTTCAGCATTGCATTTAATGTATCTTTTTGGGATTGACTTAGTTTTTTGGCAAAATCATGCACATGGCCTTTTGCAATTGGGATATCTGCGGTTGCAAACAGGTTGCAAGCAAATACCAAGTTAACAATGAGTAATAGTATATGTTTTTTCATTTTTTAATTGAATTGAGTTTGACTAACGTAACAGATAAAAAACCAACGATTTGTTCACTTCAACATCGCGGTAAGCCGAACGGTATTGATATTGATAGTTCAAAATATAAGCGCCACTCATGGCCTGATCTCCATTCGCGTTGCCATCCCATCCTGGTGAATTTAAATCACCTTTAAACAGGATTTCTCCCCAGCGATTGATAATTTGATATTTCAACCATGTAACGTTTGTGGTGACCGGTTTATAAAAGTCATTTTTGCCATCGGCATTTGGTGTAAATGCTGTTGGAACAACTATGTGACAATCTTCATCGAGATAACCCACACGAATGGTATCTGAAATAGACCCACAGATATTTGTTACGTCTACAATGTAAGTCCCTTCTTTGTTAATTCTGCGGATTGGTGTGGTTATTCCATCTCTCCACTGATATGTAGAATTCCAAGATTTAACTTCAAATTCTAGAATTTCATTTTTGCAAATTGTGGTATCATTGCCTAAGTCAACTGTTGGTTTTGGAAAAACCTGGGTATATTGAATACTGCTATCGGAACAACCGTTTACGGTTATTTTATATTTCACCGTATCGCCCCACAATACCATTGGAACAAATAAATTACCCAGCATATTGTGTCCCTCAAAAACACCACCCAGCGTATTTGGCACAATGGTTTCAAATGGATTTCCTTGGCAATAATATGTTTTCAACTTAGCGAAAGCCGGATCTGGCATTGGTTTCACATACACCAATTTGTATAAGGTATCAAAGCAATCAAAAACGTTTGACTGAACCAATACGATTTTTTTAAAACCGGTATCTTTGAATTTGTAATTTACCGAATTGGGATCTGTATAGTTGTTGTTTTCAATTTTCCAATAGGTGTTTTTCAGTCCAAAACTATCGGTACTCACATTTGTAAACAAATAATCATTTTGACGCACACACTGAGCGCTGTCATTGATGAGCATTTTTGCTTTTGGTTTGGGATAAATCTGAATTATACGTTTTGCACTGTCAATGCAACCACTATCGGAATAAGTATAAAGAGTAATGGTTTCAATTCCCGTATAATTATAGTTTTTGCTGTGTTTAAATCCATTTCTAATGTCATTTCGCCCTAAATTGAAAATATATTGTACAATATTTCCTTTCGTAATGTTGCTGGTAGATTGGAATATAAATAAAGGATTAGGCTCACATTGTCCGGTGTCGTTAATTTGGAAGGACGGATTTGAATTTGGATTTACCCAAACTTGTTTGTTCATAGAATCTTTGCAACCGAAGTCGGAAGTTGACACCATTTTGATTCTATAATTTCCAATTCGGGCATAAGAATGCGTGGTATTTGCGATTGAGGCAACCGTAGAATCTCCAAAATCCCAAAACGTTGAAAGGGTTCCTTTTTTGAGTTTCGTGAGATCTTGAAATTGGAAGTCTTGATTTTTGAAACATTTTCCTGCGTTATTGATTGAAAAGTTCACTTTAGGCATAGACATCACTTCTACCATTTTAGAAATGGTATCGGTACATCCAAAATTGGTAATGGTAGATAGTTTCACTACATACGTAGTATCCTTCAAATAAAAATGCGAAGCATTGGGCGCGTTCATTGCAGCCCCATCGCCAAATTCCCATTTGTGGGCCATTGAACCATATTTGACAGTGGTTTTGTTGGTAAACACATATTTATTCTGGTACAAGCATTGTTTTACCGCATTTATATCAAAATTTTCCATGGGTTTTGGGTAGGTTACAAATTGCTCAGTAACCGAATCCATGCAACCAAAGATGCTTTTTTCTACCAACTTAATATCATAAATGGTATCTTTAGGGAAGAAACGAGTAAACGATTTTCCGTTGCTCTTGAATCCATCGCTGATTACCCAGCTAGAAGACAAACTTCCTTCGCCAATAGTTGACAGTGTTTTAAACACAAAGGATTGGTTGTTTACGCATTGTGTTGAATCGTTGGTGTTCAAATCAACCAAAGGCATGTCATTTACTTTGATCACATGTCCAACGGTATCTGTACAACCTTTTTCGGAAGTTGCCCTTAAAACGGGTCTATAAAATGCCCATTTTTTGTATTTATGGGTTGGTGATATGGTTGTGGATGTTGTGAAATCGTTAAACGACCAATTGTAGGTTAATGTACCTTTTCGAATACCCGATGTATTGGTGAAGATGTAATTGTTTTGTCGGAGACATTGTGCACTGTCGTTTACAGCAAATGCAGGATTGGGTTTAGAATGAACGGTAATGATTCTGTATGCCGTATCCAAACAACCCTTATTGGAAGTTTCAATTAAGGCAATAACATGATTCGTGTCTGGTATAAAGTTGAAGGTAGTTGGCGACGCAAAATTATTTGTCCCTAAAAAGATCCAACGGCGGGAAATACTGCCTAAGGGAATGGTTGAATTATCTGTAAATATAAAATTTTGATTGTTGATACATTGTGCGGTATCATTAATGGTAAACTTTGCCTTTGGCATTGGGTGTACCACAATTTGATTCAAGAAAGTATCAATACATTGGTTGTTAGATGTTGAAATAAAGGCCAACTTGAATGTTCCATAGTTCGGATAAACATGAAACAAAAGAGGTGTCGCCGCTTGAACTGTATCCCCCCATGTTGTTTTGTAAGTCAAACTTCCATAATTGATTGTAGACTTTGGTGTTAATGTAAATGCATTGGTTCTATAACACTGTGCACTGTCTTTTACAAAATATTTAGAAACCGGCATTGGCCATACAATCATGGTTTTTTTAATTGAATCTACGCAGCCGTTATTTGTAGTTGTAGTTAACTGGGCAAAATGCGTATTAAAATTGGGATATTTATTGTTTCCATTTACCGTAGTTTGGGTTTTTCCATCCGAATATTTCCAATTGTTTTTGGTAATGCTTCCATATTTTACTTTCGATGTATTTGTAAATTGGAAGTTGTTGTATCGCAAACATTGGTCGCTATCGTTGGTTGTGAAAGATGGAAAAGGTTTCGGATAGACTTCAATAGATAAAGTCAATGAGTCCATGCAACCATATTGGCTTGTGGTAACTAATTTTACTTTGTAAAAGGTGTCTTTGGCGTATTTTCTTGAGGGACTTTTTACTGTTGATGTAGAATCGTGGAACTTCCATTTTCTTGCGTAAGTACCATATGAAACTGTTGATAGATCGTTGAATGTGAAAAGTTGTTGATTGACACACTGTGTAGAATCATTAATGCCAATTTTTGTTTTGGGCATTGGCCTTACATACGTTGTTTTGCTAATGGAATCTTTACAGCCTTTTTCTGATGTGGCAACAAGCTTAACTTGGTAATTACCAAAGGAAGCAAATACGTGTGTTGGACTTTTCGCTGTGTCAGATTTTGTGTCGGCATAGGTCCATTTATAAGTCAACTTCCCTTTTCTTATTCCAGATTTATTTGAGTAAGTAAATGTATTTTGGTTAAAACACATTGACGTATCGGAAGGTGTATAAATCACCTTTGGCATTGAATGTACCGTAACTTTATTATTGAAGGTATCTAAACATCCAAAATTGGAAGTGATAACCAAGGTAATAAAATGGGTAGTGTCGGGAGTGAATTTTCTGGCAACAATAGATCGATTTGAATTTGAATCTGCAAACATCCATTTCCTGGTAAAACTACCCGATGAAATACTTGAAATATCAGTGAACACAAAACTCTGATTGGCAAAACATTGCGCAGAATCATTCACTTTATATTTACTCACAGGCATTGGGAAAACAATGACTTTTTTGATGAGTGTATCAATGCAATTGTTATCGGATGTTGCAATGTTTATGACATTGTAAGTTCCAGGAGTTGTATATTTATTTACGTTACTATTTCCAGTAAATGTATTTCCATTTCCCCAGAACCCTTTATTGGTTACGGTTCCCGAACTTACCGTTGAACTTGCGGTTTCAGTAAATGAGTTATATCTCACGCATTGGTCACTGTCGTTAAATGAAATTTTAGAAACCGGCATTGGAAAAGTAATGGCTTTTCTGCTGAAAGAATCTACGCAACCATTGTTGCTCGTAACTATAATTTTGGGATAAAAATTTCCAACCAAGGCATGTTTGTATGTACCTTTAGAAGTGTTTTGGGTGGTATTGTTTGGATATTTCCACTTGTATGTAAATCCACCATTCTTGATGGTTGTGGTTGATGTCAAAATGAAAGTATTCCACCGCAAACATTGGTCAGAGTCGTTCAAAGTATATGAAGGATTGGGTTTTGTGAAGAGAATCATTTTTCTGCGGGCAGAATCAATGCATCCATATTGACTTGTCTTAATTAATTTCACATAATAAAAAGTATCCTTCGGGTATGTCCTATTCACTACCCCAGATAAAGAACTAGAATCGTGGAACATCCATTTCCTAGTTGTGCTGCCATAAGGAATGGTGCTAATATCTGTAAATGTGAATTTCTGCTGATTGATACATTGATCGGTATCGTTTACTTGGATTTTCACAACTGGCATTGGATATACAATAATGCTTTTTGTGACGCTATCGATACATCCAAAATTGGAGATTGCCCTTAACTTGACTGTATAATTCCCATAAACGGGATAGGTATAAGTTGTATTATAGGTGGTGCTATTAATTCCATTTCCGAAACTCCATTTGGCGGTAACTGTTCCAGTAGTGATGGTACTTGTATTGGTAAATTTGAAAACATTTTGACTAAAACATTGGTCGGAGTCATCTACCGTAAACTTAGGCTTAGCCATTACGTTTACCCTGAAATATTGAGATGTTGTATCGCCGCAACCAAAATTTGATTTTGCATACAATGTAACCAAGTATCTTCCTATGGCGGCATATGATTTTGAGGGACTATAAACTGCGGAATTTGATCCATCGCCAAATGTCCAATAGGCCGACAAATTACCCCAACTAATGGTGGTATTGTTGCTAATGTTATATTTGTTTGTGCTCAAACATTGGTTGGTATCTGGAACAGAGAACTTTGCTTTAGGCATGGGTAAAACCCTCACGGTTTTAATCATGGTATCTAAGCAGTTTAGGTTTGTTTTTGTAATTAAACGAACGTAAAACCGGCCAGTATCGGCATAGCGATGTTTTACCGTTTTGCCAGAATCTTTGCTGCCATCTCCATATTCCCAACGGTAGGTATAAGTTCCTTTGTTTAGAGTACTGCCTTCAGTGAAGGTAAATTGATTTACATTAAAACATTGGGGTATGTTATTTACCGTGTAATCAGGAATTACAGAAGGTTTCACACGAATGAAAATTGTGGTAGAATCTTTACAACCATAATTAGATGTACTCACAAGTTTTGAAGTATAAAATCCATCAAAAACAAAACGGTAATTAAATAATTTAGACGTACTGGTTACGCCATTGTTTAATGTCCATTTTGAACTCAGCGTTGACCAAGGAATTGTAGAAACATCCTTCATATGGAAGGTATGTTGTGTTAAGCATTGGGCGCTGTCATCTACCAAAGCTTTGGCTGTTGGATTTGGGTAAACGGTTGTTGTTTTAGATAGAGAATCCTTACAGCCTCTTTCAGTAGTTACAACTAATTTTGTAGTATAAAATCCGTAACCCGCATACAAATGTGTGTCGTTGTACGTGATTGCCTTGGTATTGTCGCCGCGGAACCAAATTTGAGATGCTGAAGGTTGTTTTCCGCTTGAGTTGTTAATAAATGAAATTGTATTTTTATCGCATTTGGGATTATTGGTGAATACCACAACCGGACGAGACCAAATGGTATAAGGTTGGCTAATAAACTCTGTACATCCGGCAGTATTTGTTACAAAAAGCTTAACTGTATAGGTTTTGTCGGTTAAATATTTCTCTGAGGGATTGGCTGTTCCAGAAGCTGTACCATTGCCAAGATCCCAGTACCAATATTGAATATTATCACCCACAGATATAGATTTATCTGTAAATTGCGATGTTTCACCGATGCAATTTGATGTAACCGAAAAATCTGGTACCGGAGCAAAAGAAACCTTCACATATTTCACTATGGTATCAGAACAGCCTTTGTCGGAATAAACGGTGAGTTTTACTCTGTAGTAACCGGTATCGTTCCATTGGTGTACAGGATTTTCTTGTCTACTTGAAGTCCCGTCACCAAATTCCCAAACAAAACTCTTCAAATAACCCGTTTTGATTGTGCTCGAATTGGTAAAGCTTGTGGTAAGTTGTTTACAGTTTGTACTCCAAGAAAAATTCATCTTTTGCAATTCCCAAACAGTAATTTTATGTTTAAATGCAAAACTAGTATCCGGATAAATGGTAGAACAAACGTTTGTTGATCCGTTGATTGTAAATGTACCTCGTGCTATCAAATAAGGATAAAAATCCCCATATCCCGTATATTTTAAACTTACTGTGGTATCGCTTGTGGTATTTAAATTGTTGTTATTGATGTCATTAAATTGCCAGATATAATTTGTACCATAGGTTGAATTATTTTTAAACACCACTTTTAATGGGCTGCAACCAATACTATCGCCAATAATTTGATATTTGGCAGTTGGACCCACTACAAGAATTGTCTTTTTGAAACTATCAACGCATCCCCTATTATTCCTAACCGTTTGGGTAATTTTATAGGTGCCGGTATTTAAAAATTTCGTAGGGTTTTGAAATTTAATTTTGGCAAATTGCGGACCTAGATCGTAGGTGTAGTCATTTATAAAATCCCCCGACAAAGTTCTTTTTGACGAGTCGGTGGTGGAAGCAGTGGAAGTGAGTTTTATAGACTGTGGACAAAGGAAAGTATCTGCAGGAGTTGTAAATCCAGCATATAGACCGGAAACCTGTACTTGTTGAATGTTTTTAAAAGTGTCAAGACATCCAACGCTATCCTTTGCAATGATTGAAAGATTATAAGTTCCTGGACTTTTGTATACCACTTTGAAATTGGAAGCTATGTAGTTGTAGCCTTTACCATCGTCGAGGTTATACCAACATTTTTCTTTTCCTATGTTGGTTCTAGCAATATTGCTAAATAACCCCGATGGCGAAGTCCCTGTTGGGTAATACAGACAATTTTCTTGGAAAGCTATTGTGTCCCTCACACAAACGAAGTTTTTGCTAATGCTCAGGTTTATTTGAAATCCTACATGAATGTATTGGGTGTCTTCTAGCAAACATCCTGAAGGATTAACCACCCTAAGAATAACCCTATAATCACCCGCTTTGCTATAGGTATGGGCTTTGAAATGTTGAATGGTGTCTGTAACAATTGTTCCATCGCCGAAATCCCATTTAAATTTAGATCCTTTTGTTTGATTTGAATCGGATAAATAGAAGAGTATTTTGGTGTTTTTGCAAATGTATTTATTTGGATTATATGTAGTTGTAAATTTAGAACTCAATCTTACAATTCGAATTACTTTCGGGAACCATGCAGTATCTCTGCAAAGCACTCCATTTGTATCGGTGCCATTTTCTACAATAATACCAGTTGTAACATAGCCCAATGAATCACCAGCCAATGGATTAAGCGCATAGTTATGGGTGAATTTGTTGAAAGACCAATAATTGTTGAAACTTCCACTTTTGGCAGCTTGCAAGGAGTCCCACATAATCCACATGGCATATTTCAAACAACTAGGTTGAGGCTTGGTTGAATCAAACCATACAGTTTTGTTTTGCAGCAAAGAACTTGGACCGGGACAAGCCAATGTATCAGACGGGGTAAAGCTTCCTTTTGCCAGAGGCTTCATAAGCGGAAGCTGGGCATATGTAATATCGGTACATCCTGAAGCAGTATCGGTTACCCTCAAAGAAGCATTGTAACATTTATCTACCAGCCTTGGATAAAAATGCTTAAAGTTCAAGGAATCCTTGGAATAATTACAGTTCTTGTTTGGGTTCACACCCGCCTTTGTATCAGTGGTACAGGTATAAGTTAAATCGTCGGCGTTCCAAAAAGAAACCAATTTTTTATTTTTGTAGGAATACGATCCATTTACAAAATAAACCGTGTCATGTGCTTGACATTGAAACTGATTTTGGATTTGTTTGAATCGGGCTATAGGTCCCGTAATTACAATTGAATCTAGCTTGCGAATACTATCACAGCCATTTTTACTTATGGTAACGTAAGGATAAAATACACCTGTTGTTCCATAATGGTAACTCCCGGAAAATATATTGCTTGTGGTTGGGCCTAAAAAGCTCCAGGTAATTTTCGAATTGGCAATTGCCGTTTGAGAAAAATCAAATTTATTGTCGCTATAGCAACTGCTATAAACTTTTGTGATTTTTGCATCTACCGGGAAACTTGTATTTCTAACCATGTTTTTCGTTAGAAATGTATCGGTGCAACCGTTGATATCGGTAATTGCCAATTTGGTATAAAAATCTCCGTCTTTTGTGTATTTGTGAGATGAATTTGTCCAATTGCTTGTATCAACACTTCCATCATCGAAAATCCAAGTGAATTTTTTAATTTTAGAAAGGGAAATACTCGAGCTATTTGTAAATGACCCGGTTATACCAAAACAACCCGAGATAATAGCATTATTCAGTTTGGCGGTAACAATGGGACGAATGAAAACTACACTGTCTTTGGTAATTTGTGCACTGCAATTGCTAGAATCAACCATTTCAACGGTGATATTGTAGATACCTCCGTTGGGATCAATATAAGAATGGCAAATGAGTGTGTCTTTAAATGCGCTGAAATCGTCGGTATAACCATCATCGAAAATAATTTTTCTAGATTTTAATGACTTGTTCTTTGAAGATAATTTAATACAAACATTGTTTTTACGAAAACACTGAGTGTCTTTTACAACTGAAAAAGTTGCATCTGGTGTATTGTTAACAAGCACTGAATGCACATTTACTTTACAGGAAGTAGTTGCAAACACAACTGTTAGGAATGGGTATACCCTTTTGCCTTTTGAATAAACATGTTTCGATGTTTGTCCTGTTCCAGTAGATGAATCTCCAAAGTTCCAATTATAACTTTTAGCCGCCGATAACGTATCGGCAGTAAAGGTTAAAGAAATTCGTTCGCAAATACTTGTATCGGAAACCTTTCCAACAGGGGTTGGATAGACAGTAATAATTTTCGTTACGGAATCTTTACATCCATACTTGGAAACCATCACCAACTTTATTGTATCTGTTCCAGTTGCATTGTAGGTATGATTAGGATTTTTTGTTGAGTATTGAGAACCTTTTCCAAAGTCCCACTTCCATTGAACAATTGAATCCAATGGATTTCCTGTTGACGTGTTTGTTATGGCTAATGGTAAATTTTTACAAGAATTATCAATGGTAAAACTAGCGGTTGGGTTGTCATAAACGGTAATACTTTGAGTCAATGAATCCACACAACCTTTTGAAGTGTCCTTCACTATCAGTCGAACTTTAAAAGTTCCGGCTTTGTTAAAAATATGTTTTGGATTATAGGCGAAGGCAAAATTTGCAGCTCCTGAAGTTGGATCACCAAAATTCCAATCGTAAGTAATTTTCGAACCAGTTGTAGATGCGGTAAATTGTTTTTGTTCACCTTTACAAGCCGTTTTGGGGTATGTAAAGGCGGGACTACATTGGGCAATTAAGTTAAGGCTGTGAAAAAAGACTGATATGACAAATAAGAGTTTTTTCACTTTCTATATTTTGCTTTGTATTCAACAATTTTTATTAAACGAATCGCTTTAAACCGAAATTCTCATTGAAAAAAAAATGGATTTCTATCATTTTTTGTGAAAACTGCAAAAGATAATTTAAAGTTTTTTCGTTGTAATTGCGAATATACTCTACAAAACAATATTAAACAATAATTTAGATAAATTCATAGATGACACAACCAAATATCGCAAAATAACGAATAGACCTATATTTTGGGATGCTTTACCCAAATAAAGTACTAATAGAAACTTAATACATTATTCTAAAATAATTTTTTTAGTTGTAATACTTTTGCCATTGGTAATTTGAATGAAATAAATTCCTTTGGGTTTTGTGCTTAAATCAACATTGGTTTGTTTACCGTCAGTTATACTATTATTATATGAATTATATATGCTTTCACCATATAAATTCAACACCAAAATATTTGAAATCCCATCATCTAAATTTTGAATAGTAATAATACCAGTTGAAGGAACAGGGAATATCTTTTCTGTTTGTGATGAACTATTAGATGCGGAATGAACGGCTGAATTTAATAAAGCTTTTTCTTGTTTAGTAACAATTGGCACATATCCAATTTCTAAACCGGAAGGAGGCGAAACCAATAAATGAGAATCAAAACTTACAAGTGAACCAGAAGAAGGTGCGGCAATATAATCTTGTGTAATACTCCAATTAGTATGTATGGCTTCAACAAGTCGTTGTAAGCTATCTTTCTTTCCTAATGTCCAATTAAACTGCTGAAAAACAGGTTGATTAATAAATCGATACCAATAATACGTAACTAAAGAATTATCAGCAAGCACAACTTGAAATGGCCCTGCAGAGGGGCCGGGAGTTGCCCAAGCCCCAATTAATAGAGCTTCATATGGAGAAGGATTTGGATTGGGTGATGCAAATTTTGCAGACGCTAACCCAGTTGAAAAGGGAACAGAAATTGAATCAATGGCTAGCGCATTACCTAATGAATCTTTATAATATTGAGGAAATTTGCCAAATCCGTTTGAAACACTGCTGGCTGACCATTTTAAACAAAAAGCATTTCCACCAATAATTACGGGTGATGCAATAGAATTTATACCAGTAACTGGAGTGCCATTTTGGTCGTATGTAACAGGCGATGTTTTCATAGTAGGTTTGTAGGCGCTGCTAGAAGCAAATTTCCCTGATGGAAATTGCCCACCATTTCTCCAAGTAAGAATATCATTATAGATTGTAGTTGCGGAATAAAAGGTAACGTCCAATGATAGTATTGTTGTATTGGTTGAATCAACAGGGAATTGCAATGATGGAATTTTATGATAATTCGTACCGTTTGCTTTACCTGAAAACCAAGGTACTGTATTTATTTCCATAGTACCACCTAAACCCCAAGATGTATTCATTAAACGTGAATCCAAACCTCGATTTTCATCAAAAGAATAATTTTGAGAAATTTTTGCCCATACCTCTGGAACATAATATGCAATAGGGCCTTTAAAGTTTTTTGTATTTAAAAACAACGTCCAATTATTCTCTCCTATAGGAATTTTGTTTGTGTAAGCGTTAGTAAGCGGAAGGGCCATATATGAAAACCCTAATAATTCGCCAGTTGGATTCCCTGAAAAAGTAAGTCCATCAGGTGGAACAAGTAATCGATTACTAAGTTGAGCAATGCCGAGAGTTGTATCTGATAGTGGAGAATTGGAACCAAAAAAAGAAAAACCTGGTGTTGCAATTTCTTGATTATAGCAATTAGGTGTAGAATTCATCATGAATTTTGGCGAAGGATAATGAAATCGTTGATTTACCCAATAACCAGGGCTCCCTTCTATTGTTTGGAAAACGCCATCATATGTTGGCCCCCATTCAGGATAGTTGCGTATGCGCGTGCCAGCTGGGCAAAGAGCGATAGTTTTATTATCAATATTATTAGGGATTAGCCAAGTACCGGGTAATCCAATCTGAAATCCTTCTACGGGACTTGGAATTAAAGGCCAGATTGCTGAATAAAACCCTGCTCCATAATTATATTTAGCAGGAATTGAAGAAGATGAACTTGATATATACCCATGTAAACCCTGAGCAAATGAGATAGAGGTATAAAAAATGAAACTTAAAAATATTGAACTACATTTAAGTCTATAATATTTGAATTTCATTTGTATTTCCATAACTCAAAATAACAAACAATTTATAATGAATCAGTTGCTATTTTCAATAAAGAGATAATTCATTTTATCGAAAATCGATTATCGGTGATTTTAACATTCTTTAATTTACCTACAAAACCCCAGCAAGCTGGGGTTTTGTTAAATCGAATATTGTTATTTTTTATAATTTAAACTTATAACCCAATGTGAGTTGTAAGCTCATATGTTTGTTGGCATTTTCTGTAAGTTTGCCGTAAAGGTTTTGGGCACTCATTTGACCATGAAGACCCAATGTGAAATTATTTAATTCTGCTTGTGTACCTAGAATCAAGCCGAAGTCGGATCGATTTATTCCAGTCATTACTTCTTTTTCCATAAAATATGGATCAGAATTTGAATCATACTCTTCATTATAATATTCGCTTTTATAGGAACTTTGGGCTCTTAATGCTACTGCATATCCAACATATGGACCAATGCTATAGGTGATTTTCATTTTCTTATAAGTGGTATTGAAATTTACTAAAATTGGCATTTCAATAAACGATAATTTGTAAGTGGCTTTCTGAACAAATTCTATGTCCCAATAGTCTTTTCCCTGCACAGAAAAAGAATACCCTTTTTGATTGAATCTAAGCATGGGTTCAATAGATACCCGTTTACTTAATGGGATATCGATTCCCGCACCACAATGAATTGCAGCGAGTGGCTTAAAAAAGTCATTTTCTTCTTGATTGTCAAAATCTTGAACGGTGTTTAAGTTTCCTCCAATAAATGGGTGTAAAGAGATTTGCGCTTGTGATTTATTCCAAATCATGGCAAACATAACGATGAATAAAGTTTTAAAGTTCATGTCACAATATTAGTAGACCTGAATACAGAGTTCCTTTGCAAAAAACGCAAATTGAACATTATAAAATTGCAATTATTGCAAACAATGAAAAAATGGAAACGTAAAAAAAAAGGTCAGAAATAAATTTCTGACCTTTTTAAAAAGAACTAATTTAAAATTAATGTTGAACAATGAATTTACTTGAATAAACCTTGTTTTGAGATTTTACATTTACAATATAAAATCCTGAAGGATAATTCATAGTTGAAATTTCAATTTTATTCAATTGATCTTGATTGTTCTCGAAAATTTTCTTCCCAGCCAAATCAATAATTTCTATTGATTGAATGTTGGCGTTAGATTCAATAAACAATTGATTGTTTACTGGATTAGGATAAACCTTAACTAAATCTTTAGAAATAGCATTTACACTGCTTGGAACAACGCCATTTGCAGATATTGCAAACGTATATAACGGGTTTTTAAAATCGTTAGAATACATTTTCACTGTTGCATTTGCTTTAGCTAAATTAGCAGTTCCAAACTGTATCATTAAGTTTTCAGATTTACCAGGTTTAATTGAGAATGATTGAGAAGTTGGATAAACGATTTCAAAATCAGATTTACTTGAACCCGAAATTGCAATTGAATCGATATTCAAATAGTCTTTTCCTGCATTTTCCAATTGGAAAACCCTTGTTTTTTGACTTCCAATTCCAACATCACCAAAATCAGTATGGTTAAATACATTGCTCAATAAATCACCACTTGCAATTGGGTTTGTATTTCCTGAAATAGTTAATTTAGGAGCAATTGCTTCAGCTGTAACGTTGAATGTATAAACAGAATCAGCAGCATCAGAAGTTATTGTAACAACATCTGTGAAAGTTCCTGGCAAAGCAGAAGTAAATTCAACTGTAACTGTATTTTTAGTTGAAGCATTTACAACCATTGGGAAATTCACATTTTTGATACTGAAATTACCAGAATTTCCAACTTTGATATTTTTCACATTCAAATTAGAAAGACCGTTGTTTACAATTTCAAAAGATTGAGAAGCAGTCTTTTTAATTGCAACTTCACCTAAATGAGTTCCGTTCAAAGAAGAAGTTACTTTTTCACCATTAGAAATTTCATAATTGTTGCTTAACACTTTTACATCAGCGCCTTCAACAGTTGCTTTGATTTTGAAGTCGAAATCTAATTCGTCAACATCATTTGAATTGATTGTTACAAGTCCCTCAAAAACACCAGTTGCAGTCGGATTAAACTTAACAGTAATTACCATTACTGAATCAGAATTTAATTTTCCTGATTTTGCAGAAACGATTTCAAAACCATTAGATTGACAATCGATATTTTTAATGATCAATTTACCTTTACCTGTATTTTTGATATTGAAATTAGCAAATAATGGATTTTGTAATCCAGTTACGCCCATATCCGTAGCATTAGTTTGACTAGCAGCAGCGTGATTCAAAATTTCAATTTTGTTACCAGAACAGTTAATTTCAGGAGCATTGTTGAATGTAGTTGGGTTAAACATAGTCAAGATTTGGCCACCTTCAACTACCTCTCCAGTTACAGCAAAATGCGCTTGATCAACCAATAAAAACATTCCTGGACCTAAAATTGATTGTGCATCCATAATTCCACTTGATTCTTCATCAATAGTCAAGAAATTACTTCCATTGCTTTCAAAACGTGAAGGATCGTGTTGAGCTAATTGAGTCAATTTATCTGTTTCAATGTTATATTGATGAATTTTACCATTGTGAACGTTATTTCCAACATCTTCCTGAACCAAAAGATTACCTGTATTGTCGAACCCAATATTATCCATCATTTTTTGTCCCTCAGTACCATCTAACAATGCGGTAATAGATCCCCCTTTTTCAGGGTTTTGGATATCATTAAAATGTAATTTCCACAATCTACTTGGAGAAGTAATTGCATTTGTAGTTACAAAATAGAAATCATTTAAATTGTTTGGATCCCATGCACCATCTTCAGGACGTAAGAAATTCGTTACACCTTTAAGATTTGAAAATCTGTTTAATTGGAATCCGGTAGAATCTTTCACATTTCCCAAATCAACAAGACTAAAAGATGTATTAGGACTAGGGAAAGAAGCGCTAACTTCAGTAGTTAAACCAGTAACAGCCACGCCGTATAGTTTACCATTGGTTAAACCCGCTTTTTCAACTTCAGTACCTGAATTTGTTTTGGTACCGATGTATACATAAACTTGACCTGGAGTAGCATCATCAGTGCTCACTACAATAGTTTTGTCTTGTTCGGTTGGGTTAGCCAATGAATTTTCGAAACTAAATTTACCCATTGCTGGCAATTCATAAGTGTTTCCATTTTCTGAACCAGTTAAAACGTGAGCAAATCCTCTACCTTCAGCGCCTGATTCTTCACCATTTAAATAAATACGGCTATTTGAACCTTTACCCGTTTTAGCATTATAAAATGCAGAAACTGGAGCTAAATCACCTGAACAAAATCTTGTAAATGCAGTTCTTGAAGATGCGTTTGAAGCATTGTATAAACCATAGTTTTTAGAATCCCACAAATACACATTTTTAATTTGATCAGCACCAGAAATTACAGATAAATTAGATTTGTTGATTGTCCATCTTGAAATGAAAGAACCTAGACTACCATGGGCTCTTGTAGCACCAACAGTATTGCCAAATTCATGATTTAAAACCAAAGTAAAAGTACCATTATTGTTATCAAATGCGCCACCACCGTCAGGTGTACCTGCCATTGTATAATTACCAACTACATCACCAGCAGTTAAAATTGAAGTAAATGAAACACCAGGAGCAGTACCAATTAAGTAAGGAGAACTTGAAGAACTTGAACCTGTAGAACCTTGTACATATCCTAAACCAGAGATTGCAAAGTCATACCTACCTTCATTATTGTCATTGTTAAAGAATGCAATCGTAGCTTTCTTAAATCCAACAGATTTAGGTAAGAATTTAACAGTTAAAGAATAAACACCGTTAGGAGCAATTGTTAATGGGAAACTAGGTGCAGAAATCAAACTAAAATTAGGTGCATCAATACCAGTAATTTGAATATTAGAAACGTTCAAATTACCAATACCTGTATTTTTAATATTAAAAGTTTTCACAACAAAATTAGAAAGACTAGAACCACCAAAATCAGAATTATCTGAAACTGCAGGAGTAGTATCACCCAAAACAATTTCCACGTTATTACCTAAAATAGAAACTTCTGGATTGTTTTTGAATGTTTCAGGAATATACACTTTAAGAATTTGACCACCTTCAGCAACTTCACCAGCAATTGTATAATGCGCTTGATCTACAAATAAGAAATTCCCATTTCCTAAAATAGACTGAGCATCAATAATTCCACTGGTTTCTTCATCAATTGTTAAGAAATTAGAACCACCAGTTTCAAATCTATTTGGATCGTGTTTTGCAATTAAATCTAATTTATCAGTAGCAATTGTGTACTGCCACATTTTACCGTTGTGAATATTGTTTCCAACGTCTTCCAAAAGAATGATATGACCAGAATTATCAACAGCAACATTATCAAACATTTTTTGACCTTCTGTACCATCCAATACTGCGGTAATTGTTCCACCTTTTTCAGGAGAATTAATATCACTGAATCTCAATCTCCATAATCTACTTGGAGCAGTAATTGCATTCGTTGTAGCAAAATAAAAATCATTTAAGTTACTTGGATCCCAAGACCCATCTTCAGGTCTTAAGAAATTGGTAACACTTTTTGCGTTACTCAACGTATTTAAACTTGCACCTGTAGAATCTTTAATTGAACCCATATCTACCAAACTAAAGGCAGTATTTGCCGCAGGAAAAGATGCGCTAACTTCAGCAGTTAATCCTGAAACAGCTACACCATATAATTTACCGTTTGTTAATCCAGCTTTGTCTACATCTGTTCCAGTGCTATTCTTTGTTCCAATGTACACATAAACTTGACCTGGAGTAGCATCATCCATACCCACAACAACTGTTTTGTTTGAAATATTTGGATTGGCAACTGCATTTTCCATTGAAAATTTACCCATCAGAGGCAATTCATAAGAAGTACCAGCAGCAGATCCAGTAACGATATGGGCAAATCCCCTTCCTTCAGCACCAGATTCTTCGCCATTCATGAAGATTCTCTCTTTTGTACCTAAACCTGTTACAGGATTATAAAATGCATAAATTGAAGGCAAATCTGCAGCACAGAATCTTGTAAATTGTGTTTTGGTTGTAGCATTTGCACTATTGTATAGCATATATCCAGTTGGTGTCCATACGTATACATTTTTAATTAAATCTTGTCCACTTACAACTGACAAATCAGATTTTTTAATAATCCATTTACTTACAAAGGCACCTGTATTACCGTGTGCTCGAGTAATGCCAACAGTATTACCTAATTCATGATTCAATACTACTGAGAATGTACCGTCGTTGTTATCAAATGCGCCCATTCCATCAGGCACACCTACCATTTTATAGCCATTAGCTGCTGTTTCACCAGCTGACAAAATCGATGTGAAATTGACACCTTCAGCTGTTGGTACTAAGTAAGGTGAAGTATTGGTACTTGGACCAGTTAAACCACCAATCAATAATTGTTTATTCGGCACTAAATTTTTCAATTTATCAGTACCTTTTAAGTCAAAAGTTACAACGTGTGAAGTTGTAGTTGTTGCAATGGCAATACCATCTGCATTTGGACATGTTTGTGCATAATCATTGTCATTACAAATTGCAATTGTACTATCGTTGATAATGGCAATACCTTCGGCTTTATCATAAGCAGCAGGCCAACCCTTTGCCAATAAATCCATTGCCAATTTTTTTCTTACAGGAACAATTCCTTGACCTACTAATCCAGCTGAGTCAACTAATGCTTCTAGTGTCTTTGTATTTGTTGCATATGTTGTACCACTTTTAACAACTGTTGCACCATTGATATTGATTAAATACATACGTTTAATATCGGTAGTTCCTCTTGCCGCAGCTTCCAAAACCAAAAACGTACTGTCATTGACAGCAGCCATGTCACCCGTTTTCCAATCTTTCAAACGAATTTGATTTGACCCAGTTCCAATGATCCCATCATTTAAATAGGCATACATTTTTTGAGTATTTGTAACAGGATCAATTTCAAGAATTCTATGAACTCTTGATGCTTCACCAATTGTAGCATTTGGAAATAATAAAGGACTTTGAATCATTGCATATATTTTACCGTTTGGCGTAATTGCAATATTTTCGAAACCTCTATTATTTTTACGGTATTTGAAACATGTATCAATTTGAACATCTTCGCTTTGAGCTCCAGCCAAGTTGGCGTATGGAGTGTATCTGCGAATTACAACACCATTTGGACTAACTTTCCAAATTGTTGGTCCACCTTCTTCACAAATCCAGAAATTACCATCTGCGTCAACGATGATTCCCTCACTGTCAATACCCCAAATATCTTTAGCAGCTGTTTTGGTTAAGAAGTTTGCACAGTTCATTACAGTATCTGTGCTTGCTAATTCCGCAGCTGTGCTACCAAATCCTGTTGGATTGATAATACCAGTTGCTCCAGTACCATTAGGACGCTTGATAGTAATTGATTGCAAAATTTGCACTGAATCACCTTGAATTCTAATTCTGTGAATTTTTGGCGCGTAAGATGGAAAAGAATACATCTTGTCGTAGGTTGGTCTGCAGGCTGCTAAATTCGCACTTCCACAATCAACGTTTACACCGCGATCTGATAATGTCCAAAATTCTTTTCCACCCGTGTTTGGGATAGGAAACAACCCTGAAAATCCTCCCTCTCGAAACTTAACTCCTTGAAAAGTTCCAATAGGCGCCGATGTTTTATTTGAATAATCTTTCTGCACGGTAATTTGGGAAATTCCCTTACCGAAAAAAATCAAAAATCCAATTAAAACAAGGCTTTTGTTTAAATTTTTTAATTTCATATAGTTTTTTGTTTGTATATCCAAAACAAGGCCTCAAGAATTAAGGACTTATTACGACAGTAAAATATTAGCATTATGAATTAGGCGGAAATTTTAACTAAAAAAAACTATAATGTTTCTTTAATGTAATTTCGAAGGTTGTAACAATGCAGTTCATTTTTAAAAATCAAACCATCAAATTTTATTAATTAATCCCATTATTATTTTTGTCACCCTACTCTCACTTCTTTTCCGTATCTTTACTTATTCGATAACATTTGAAGCCATTGTTTCTTCTGCGTTGGATTTTAAAAATCACTGATATGGCAAAAGAAAAAGAGGGGAAGAAAAAGTCTGATAAGACAGCCCCAACAAAAACACCCAAAGAGAAAAAAGCCGAAAAAGCTTTAAAAAAGATTTCTAAAGGCAAAGGCGATTAATTTAGCCTGCCTTTCACATTTATTTATTTCTATGCAAAAAGTTCATTTATGAACTTTTTGCTTTTATGCCTTTTTTATCCAAAACTTTAAATACGTTTTGAATAACGAATCTTTTAATTGATAAGTACTTGGGATTTCTGGTCCAGAACTGTGATAAGTTACAACCCTTGTTCCAATTGGCATCTGTTCGAGCTGTTTATGCACATAAGCTGAATACTCCAAATACAACTCGTCATCTAAAAATACAGTTTGATCTAAGGCCGATTCTGGCGATAGGTTTTCAAAAAAAGGATTGAATAAATAAAAGGCGTTGAAATCTTTGAATTTGATGCGATCAATATTGGCATTCAAAAAACTCACATTGTCAATGTTATATTTATTGGCAATATCATCGCCGCATTTACAATAATTTGCCCTCTGCTCTACTCCAGTAAAATGCGCATTTGTGGTTAATGCTCCCACAAAACAAAATTTTCCAGCGCCTGATCCCACGTCCAAAATTCGAATATTAGGCTCTGTTGCCAAAAACTGGGCCGCTGCTTTGGCAATTTTAATTGGAGTAAAATGGGTTGCCGATTTTCGGCGAATTTCAAGTGGAAATATCAAATCGAACTCTACATCCGTTAAATCGTGTAAGTTTTTTAATTTTGAGGGATTCATGGTTGTCGAATTTGAAAGCAGAAATAAATGAATTACAAAAGTACCACAGACCGACCTATTGCCCAAAGCAATAAACAACCGTACTGAAAAACTGATAAATCTGGAGTCAATTCCAAAATTATGTGGATTTTTTCGGAATCAAATCCAAAAATATGTGAAAAATGAATTTCTAATCGATTAATCAGATTCTAGTTCCTTGAGAATTTGATTTACATCGTCTTCAGTTTTGAAGAGTTTTTCTTTGCATACCGCAATTAAAACCGATGCTCTTTTTACCTTCTCTGATAATTCATCTACAGAAATTTCACCCGATTCAATTTCTTCAACGATTTGTTGAAGCTCCTCAAACGCTTCTGTGTATTTGATTTCTTTGTCTTTACTCATGACTTTAATTTTTATTAATTGTGATTACTTTACTTTCCAATGTGCCGTCAACAAATTGACTTTGTACTATTTGTCCTTCTTTAATATCATTGATAGACTTAATAATTTTACCATCAACCAGTGTTAAACTGTACCCCCTTTTTAACAAATTGAGTGGATTCAATAGATTCACAACTTTTTCTTGTCCCTCAATAATAGAAAATTGATTTTTGAGGGACAATTTTGTAGCCCTTGTCAAGTTCAATCTCAGTTGGTTGTCAATAATATCTCGCTGCCCTTGAATCAAGTTCAATGATGAAGTTGAAACTGTTGATTTAAAAGTTGACAATGTATGACGTGAATCTTGCAATTGCAGCTTTACATGGGCTTTTAATAAATTAACCTCGGTTGTTAAATTGCGTTTCGAAATTAAAAAGATATCGGTTGATTTGCGAACGATGGATTCCTGAAACTTTTGAATCGGAACCCAAAAATTATGAAATTCTTGAATCAAAAAATCTGCCAACTCTGTAGGCGTAATTGCATTTCTAAACGACACCATTTCAGAAACGGTTTCGTTGGTTGAATGCCCTATTCCCGAAAATACGGGCAAAGGAAATTCAGCAATTTCTTTGGCCAATAAATAATTGTTGTAACACGACAATCCCACATCTCCGCCACCACCTCGAATTATTGCAACAGCATCAAAATGTTGTTTCACAATTTGAATTTTGCGCAGCTGTGCAATGATGGTTGGTGCGGCGTTGTCGCCTTGCAGAATAGCGGGAAACAGCATGGTAAAAAACTGATACTTCCATTGATTTCGGGTAATGACTTGCATGAAATCAGAATACCCTTTACTGGATTCAACCGAGATAATTGCAATGCGTTTTGGCAACAATGCCAATTTGTGTTGTTTGTTTTTGATGAATAAACCTTCGGCTTTGAGTTTAGATATACTCTCTTGCTTTTCTCTTTCTAATTCGCCTAAGGTAAACGATGCATCGATGTCAGAAATTTTTAGTGTGAGCCCAAAAGTTGGATGAAAATCAATCATGGCAAATAACAAAACTGTAATGCCATCTTTGAGTGGTTCACCCAATGTTTTTTGGAAATTTAGATTTATTCTTGAGAAGTCTGAATTCCAAATGGTTGAACGCATTTCGGCAACCACTTTCCCGTTGTTTTTCTCAACCAGCTCAGGGAAACAATGCCCTGAATGGGCGTAATAGTTAAGTTTATTAATCTCCGCTTTTACCCAAAATCCAGTTTTAAAAACCTGATTTACCACCTTTTGAATATTCAGGGTAACTTGTTGCAGGGTAAAAAACGTAGGTTGTGCCATGTGAGAGCAACAAATATAAGTAGAGAGTTATAAAATATCTTTGCGAAAAATGCAAAAGAAAATCATTAAATTAAAGTAGCTCTGGCGATTTTAATTTCAAAATACTCGAATTTATCGTTCAGTTTGGCTTTGATTTCACTCAGTTTATCTCCTGCATTCGAAATTTCGGCACAAATTTCATTGAGTGTAAGTTCATGCATGAAATCAGTTGCTTTCAATTGTTTCAATTCTACGCATTTTACCAAATGGGCTTCAACAGTAGAGCGCGACAAATCTCTTTCTTGTGCGGTTTGTTCAATTGATTTCAATTGTTCGTAAACCTGTTTTGTTAAAAGAATATTTTCTGGAATTTTGATTTCGCCAACTTTTGCTTTTGCAGTTTTTTCTTTGGGGGATGTAACTGTTTTTTGTCCCTCAGAATCATTTTTATTTATCTGAACAGAAACAGAATTTACTGCAGGTGCTTCTAAAGGGATTTCACCTTCAAACAAACGGATACTTCTATATGAAACCTGAATCATTTGTTGGCGTTTTGCAAACAACACATTCGAAACAGCTTCAATCTCTTTGCGCCATTTCTTTTGCTTATTTTTCAGGGTATATGCGTTGAGCATCAACTTCAATTCCTTGGCACTTCTTTCATCCAATTGATTTACAAAGTAAACCGTTGCTTTTGAACATCGCTCCGTTAATGTTGGCAACAAATCGGAATTGGATTTGCACTCGGCAAATGTTTGGTTAATTTGATATTGGAACTTCTCTGCTACTTTTTGAATCTCAAACAACACAGAGATAGTTTTCTCTGACCAATCGTTTATGTCTTGAGGAAATTCAAGTCCGAACTTCGCCAATAACCGGTGTTTCCACTGATAAACAAAAACGCGAATCGGGTCAAACTCATAAATTTTCAATAATTTATCCTGACCAAATTGCCTTTTTTCTTGCTCTAGAATTTCCGGAAGTTGATCGGTAGAAATATGATGTTGAGAATATTCAACAATGCGGGGGTCAATTAAAATGTTTCGTCCATTGATACCAGATTTTAAATACAAACCTTCAAGGGTAACACATCTACTGAGGGCAACGTAAACCTGCCCTGGCGCAAATGAACGTTCGGCATCAATAATCACTTTTTCTAGGGTTAAACCCTGACTTTTATGGATGGTAATGGCCCATGCCAATTTCAACGGAAAATGCTTAAAACTTCCCACCTCATTTTGCATTACCCTATCCTCTACCTCGTCGTAATTGTATTTTAAGTTCTGCCAAATATCTTTTTCAACTTCAATAATTTCTCTTGAATTGGGAATTACCACCTCTATTTTATCATTTGAAATAGACGATACTACCGCAATTTTTCCATTGTAATATCTCTTCTCGCCAGAAATATCGTTTTTGATAAACATAACTTGAGCCCCTTCTTTGAGTTCTAAAATGGGCTCTGCAGGATATTGACTTTCAAAGAAATCGCCTTTGATTTCTGCGGCAAATTTGAAAGAAACTCCAGCTAGTTTTGCAAGTTTGTCTTTGTTTATATGATCTGCCGTTGAATTATGGCTACAAAGGGTAACAAATCCCTCCTCATCAGGTTCGAAATGAGGTTGGTAGCGTTCCTGTAGAATTTCGTAGTCGCCTTCATTTAACTGCGCGTTTCTCACATTATTGAGCAAAGAAATAAAGGTTCGGTTACTTTGTCTATAAACCTTATTCAATTGCATTTGCATCACATTCAATGCTTGATAGGCTCGAGAAGAAAAGAAATACTCAGAATCGTAATATGAGTCTAGCAATATTTTTTCATCTTGCTTTACCACGGGAGGAAGCTGAAACAAATCTCCAATAAGCAATACTTGCACCCCACCGAAAGGCAAATTACTTCTTCTAGAGAAACGCAGAGAATTGTCGATAGCGTCGAACAAATCGGCCCTCACCATTGAAATTTCGTCAATAATGAGCAAATCAAAATTCTTGAATAAATCAAGTTTGGGTTTGGGGTAATGAAAATGCGATTGCAGCATAGGAATGTTCTGCGACACATTGGGATCAACAACGCTTGTTGTTGGCAGAAACATCCTGGTAGGAAGTCCAAACATAGAATGGATGGTGCTTCCGCCGGCATTGATGGCTGCAACACCCGTTGGGGCAACCACAATACATTTCTTGTCACTTTCCCTCAAAACACGCTTTAGAAATGTAGTTTTACCGGTACCCGCTTCACCTGTTAAAAACATATTTCGCCTTGTATTTTCTACAATATCGAAAGCAACATCGGCAATATCTAAATCAGTATTCAAAGGAATACAAAGTTACAGATTAATGCGAAACAAGGCTGAAATTGAATCAAATTGTTGAAAGAAAAATCAATTGCTTTTGTAATTGAAAAAACGAATAATTGGATTGGTAACTGCTTTGCTTTATGTTTGTAAATAGGCAATAATATGTTCGAAAAACTCACACGTTTCAATCAATCCCCTATAATTAAGTTGAAATTAAAATATATATTATTTTACCTCATATTTATTGCTCAATTTGCACAAGCGCAAACCAGCAGCAATGATTCGATTTCGAATTGGAAATGGGTAAATTTGATGTTGCAAGAAAGACCCAATTATTTCGAGGTTAAAAAAGCATTTGACAATCAATTTAAAGGGAATTATCCTAAAAAAGGATCAGGTTATAAAGTTTTCAAACGTTGGGAAAATAGAATATTGGCATATGTAGACGATTCTGGCTTCGTAAACTGGCCCAAAGAACAATTAAACGAATTTTTAAATATTCACGGAGCACCTACATCAAAAAGAGGACCAACAGGAAGCGCGGGCATTATGCCGGGAAGCCCCGTTTATCCTGCAACTTATTGCGCAGATTGGGGACGTTGGCAAGCCGTTGGACCCAATTATGGTCCGTACAATCAATCTAGCCAACCTACAGGAATTGGAAGGATTTCGGGCGTTGCTTTTCATCCGAAAGATACAAATACCTTTTTTGCCCTAGCTCCCCAAGGTGGAGTTTGGAAAACCACCGACTATGGTAAATCATGGAAACATTTGTGGACTGCCGGAACCAATAATGCCTTTGTAACGCTAGGAGCTAGCACCATGGTGCTTTCCTATAACAACCCCGATACTTTTTATATTGGTACCGGCGACAGAGATGCAGGAGATGCTCCGGGATACGGCGTAATATACTCCATCAATGGCGGATCTACGTTCAGTTCCAGAAATACAGGTATGGGCAATGTTACTGTTTCTAAAATTTTGATGCATCCTAAAAACTCAGCCATTTTATTGGCTGCAACCAATTCGGGAGTCTTTAGATCAACCAATAGTGGCGCACTATGGACAAAAACTACAGGTACATTGAACTTTTCAGATATAGATTTTCATCCGTACAATCCATCCATTGTTTATGCTGCTTCAAATGGTTTGTTTTACAGAAGCACCGATGGTGGAGCTTCGTTCTCACAAATCACCAATGGAGTGCCGAGTTCAGGAATGCAGCGAGGTCAAATTGCCGTTACAAAATCAGACCGAAGTAGGGTTTATTTTCTCGTTTCTTTAAATTCTAAATTTGGGGGATTCTATGTCTCTCTCGATAGTGGTTTGTCATTTACAAACGCAAACTCAAGTCCTGCAAATATTTTAGGTTATTCAGAATTGGGAACAGATGGTTCAGGTCAAGGATGGTATGATTTGGATGTGGCCGCAGATCCCTTTAACAAAAATACGGTATATGCTTTTGGTGTAAATATTTGGAAATCAACAAATGCTGGTGCAACTTTTACCGTTTGTGGACATTGGGTTGGCGCAGGTAGTGCCGATGATGTGCATGCCGACCAACACGCTGGAGAATTCAATTCAACTGGCCGTACCTTGTTCTCTGGGAACGATGGGGGTATTTATTTCTCTCAGAACGGAGGAAAAACATGGAATAACATTTCAAATGGGATTCAAAATTCTCAGATTTATAGAATGTCGGTTGCTCAAACTGTTCAAAACATGAGCACTCAGGGTTACCAAGACAATGGGTCCGCGCAACAAAGTAGAGATCGTTTTTACACCTATTATGGAGGTGATGGAATGGACTGTGCAGTTGACCCAACCGACGAAAAATACGTTTATGGATCTTATGTAATGGGAGTAATTTACCGTTGCCAAGACAGAAAAGATGTTGTAGATATTTGTTCCAATGGCGCCAACGGAATCAATGAAGGCGGCGGATGGCTAACACCCTTTGTTTTGCAAGAAGGGAATCCAAATAGAATGTTTGCCGGTTATTCTAACATTTGGCGCAGCGACAGTGTAAAAAAAGCTTCAGGATTTACATTCACAAAAATATCGTCTGGTTTTCCAGGAACGGTGCAATATATAAAAAGCAGCATTGCAAAAAACAGCATGCTCTATGTAATACGAGGTGATGGAAAACTATTCCGATCCAATAACGTAAATGCTGCAAGTCCAACATGGACAGATATTTCAGGCAATATTCCGTCTGGCGTTTCATTAAGAGCCATAGAAACCCATCCAAAAGATAGCAATATTTTGTACATGGCTGGAAATACCACTTTGTATAAAAGCACCAACCAAGGAGGTAGTTGGACGGCAATTGGAAACTTTGGAAATTCAACTCCAATTTCTGGCTTCAATTACGGCACAATTAATTGTTTAAAATACGATACATCAAGCATCTATGAAGAAATATATATTGGCTCTGATCGTGGAGTTTATGTGTATTTAAATGGCTCCTCAGGGGCAGCCGGCATCAATGAATTTTCAACTGGATTCCCTATGTGGGCAGATGTTTCGGACTTAGATATTTACTACTATCCCAAAAATAGAATGAAAAGCACAATCTACGCATCTACCTATGGTAGAGGTGTTTGGAGAAGCAATTTGGTAGATTATGGTAGCTTTAGCACCCCTAAATTGAATGTAAGTTTTTATGCTTTCGATTCTATTTTCACCGTTGGTGGCAAAATGAAACTTTATGAAAATGTGGAGGGATCGGTTACAAGCTTGAAATGGGTAGTGAAACCAGCTACTTTTAAATGGATTAACAACGACAGTGTTGGCAAAAGCCCAGAAATTCAATTCTCCGCGCCCGGTGTATACACCGTTTCTCTTACTGCTTGGTGCTGTGGAACTGTGAAAACAACTACTAAGAAATTATGGATAAAGGTTTTCCCCGTTCCATCTACCATGAATTGCCGAAACACAACCACTTATTCAACAGTAAATTATGGCATAGGACATACCAAAGTGGTTTTGAGTGATAATCAAAATGAAACTGGAATGTACTTTGATGATGGGGAATACAATTCCTACACCAACAGCAAAGTATTTAGAATAAAACCCAATGTGGTGCAGACATTAAAAGTGACAGGTGGACTCAGTTACCCAGACAATATTCGTGTTTTCATAGATTACAACAACAATGGAAAATTTGAAAACTGGAAAAGTGAGGTTTTGGGTGCGAAAGTGGCGAATGGTCTTTCCGATGCTATTTTAACGTTTACTCCGCCGGCTAATATCCCTCGAAATAAACCATTTACAATGAGAATATTAAGTGACTATTACGCAATAGACACAACGCCTTGTAAAAATTTGGGTTATGGAAAAGGTGAAGATTATTCGTTAGTTTACGATGTGAATGTACCCAACTTTATTGCAAATAAAAGCAAAGTTTGCTCAGGTACTCCTGTTGTTTTTAGAGATACATCGGAAGGACTTGTAGGTCAATGGGATTGGGATTTTGGCGTTGGTGCTGTGCCAAATAAAATTTCAGGAAAAGGACCTCATTTCGTAGTTTATACCTCTGGTGGACCCAAAAATGTGAAGCTCAAGGTAAACGGAACCGATAGTATAAGTAAAACTGCGTTTATTCAAGTTACCCAGAAACCAACAGCAATTGCATCCATAAAAACAGGGAGTTCCCCAAGCTGTGAAGGAAACAATATTACTTTAAATGTAAGTGAATTCAATAGAATTGCGGTTACCAGCAATTGGTATAATGCTAGTTGGAATTTAAAAAGTACAGATTCGCTTTTTACAATTTCCAATTTAACAATAAAAGATACTGGAATTTATTATGCCATAATCAACAATGCCGGTTGTTTAGACACAACCGACGCGGTTAAAATTGAAATGTTTGCCAAGCCAAGCGCATCATTTACAGTAAACAATATTGCACAATGTTTAAAAGGGAATAATTTCAATTGTACCAATCAATCTAGCATTGTATTTAATAACATTTCTACTTTCCAATGGCAAGTATTAAATACAACAATTAAAAACAGCACGTTGAATTTTATAACATCTCTAGGTCAAGCTGGTAATTACACCATACAGTTGATTGTAAAGAGCGATAAAAACTGTATGGATAGCATGAACAAACAAATCCAAGTTTATGCCCAACCAAAAGCCAATTTCCAATTTATTGATTCCGCTCAATGCGATAGAAACAACAGTTTCAATGTTATGAATAAAAGTTCAATTACACCAATTGAAACCATCTATAGCAATTGGTTGTGGGCCGACGGCAAATCAGAAAATGCAAACATTCCCCTTCCCCATTCTTTTAAAGGTTTTGGTGATTTTAAAAACACCTTGATTGTAAAAACTATCCGTAATTGTGCCGATACCATTTCAAAAATTGCCCGCATTTATGAAACTGCGAAACCAAGTTTTGATATTCTCAATGCTAAAACCCTCATGGTTGATTCTGTATTTTGCGAAAATGAATTGTTGAAAATATCTAATTCTACAATTACAAAAGACATTGGCACCTACGATTATACCTTAAACAATGTTTCATTTACAGGAAATAGCCAAGATCTATCTTTCAATAAATTTGGCAAGAAAAACATTACCCTTAAGGTAAACCATCTTCCTGAAGGATGTGCAGATTCGCTAACAAAATTAGTCACCATTTTGTCAAATCCAACCGCTGCATTTACGGCAACACCAAATCCAATTTGTGCGTTACAACAAACCTTAAACGTAACAAACAACTCTATAAATTCAGATGGAAATCCGCTCCAATACCACTGGAATATAGGACAAAACGACACTTCGAATCTTAAAAACCCAACTTATATTTTTACAAATCCCGGTGACTATCAAATTCAGTTAACAGTAAACAACAATGGATGTTTTAACAGTGCAACCAATGATACAATTCATGTTGTACCTTCGGTAAAAAGTGATTTTTATTCGGTGGTTGATTGGAATAAGAACGCACATCCGAACCGTTATGGGATGGATTTTAATGCCACCGACACCCTCCTTTCAGGCTACACATATAGCTGGTATTTTGACACCGCTAAAGTTGTTTATGGCAAATCGGTTGTGCATTATTTCAATTCCAACACCACCACCCCAGTTAAGTTGATTGTGAGAAATTCATTGGGTTGCGCAGATACTTCAATTAAACTTGTGATAACCGAAACGCCAGCATTAAGGACACAAAACAATGTACTCAGTTTTTACGTGTATCCAAATCCCACAAAAAACAAAACGAGCTTCACATTTAAAGCCAACAAAGGCGATGAAATTGATGTAAAAATTACCACCATATTGGGACAACAATTTATTTATCAAAGACATTGGAACATTGCAGAAACCGGTAGTTACTTTGAAACCATTAATTTCGATGATTTCCATGTTTCAGCTGGGGTTTATCCAATTGAAATTACCCGAGGAAAAGATGTATTAAATGCAAAAATTATTTATGCGCCATAAATTGAATCATTCTCATTGTACTATTTCCAACGGAATGAAAAAGTGTTTATTGAGCTTGGTTTTTTTTCTTGCTTTTTCTCTTGAGGGACAATCTAATATACGGAACTTTTTAAACATTTCCAAATCCAAATACTCCTTCGAGAACTTCATACCGCTCCCGAAGGGAATTCCTGAAATCTCAGGATTGTATTTTGATGGAACTGTTGTTTGGACAATCAACGACGGTGGAAATCCTGCAGAAATCTTTGGATTGACGAATATCTATGATTCAACAGTTGCCCTAAATGACGACAATATCATCAAAACCCAATTTCCCCTTCCACTGAAAAATAACGATTGGGAAGCCCTAACTGGAGATGCTGATTTTATTTACATTGGAGATTTTGGCAACAATCCTGGAAACAGAAAAGACTTAAGTATTTATAAAATTTCCAAGAGTCAAATCCAAAACAACCGTGTTGAACAGGTTGATACCATTCAATTCTTTTACCCAGAACAGAGCAATTTTGAATCTCGCTTTTTTCACAATTTCGATTGTGAAGCTATGTTTGTGAAAGGCGATTCCATTTATTTGCTGACTAAAAATTGGCAAAATAGAAACTCTGAAATTTACCGCCTACCCAAAACAAAAGGATTTCACGCTGCCCAATTAATTGGCAGTTTTAATCCCAATTTTTTAGTAACCGACGCTTGCTTAGTCGAAAATGAAATTTTCATTACAGGTTACAATTTCAGAGGAAAACAATTCATTGGCAAATTAAATTTTGGCACATGGAATGACTTTGAAAAACAAAAAATCAAAATGAAACACGGACAAATTGAAGGTATTTGCTATATCCCCAACAAAGGGTTTATTTTGAGTACAGAACAACGAAAAACCCGCTGCGCTGGAATTTTCACAATAAAATCGAAAGAATGAAAAAGGATTTACATTTGATATTATCGCTATGTATAGCATTGGTTTTTGTGGCTTGTAAGCCCGAACCTAATAAAACAAATGAAATTCCCAAAACTACAACCGATCCATATATTGCTGGAATCGACATTAGCGCGCAAGTACTTATCAATAAAACCAACACCCAATTTTTTGACAGCAATAATAAACAAGTCAACGTTTTGGATTTTTTGAGGGACAATGGAGTCAATACAATCCGTTTGAGAACTTGGTATGGCAATAACAACGATTATTCATTGCAAACTATGTCGCAATTTGCCAAAGAAATCGAAACCAAAGGTCTAAGAACATGGATCGACATCCATTACTCTGAAACCTGGGCCGATCCAGGCACCCAAACCATTCCCTCAACATGGAAAAACAAACCATTTAATGAGATTATTGATAGTTTAAAAAGCTACACCGATTTGGTTTGTAAAACTACAAAACCATATATCATTCAAATTGGCAATGAAATAAACAACGGATTTATTTGGCCAACTGCATCAACTTACGATTCACTTAAGTTTTTTCAATCCCTAAGGGCTTGTTGTAACCAAGCCAGAATTTCAAGTAAATCGTCTAAGATTCTCATTCACTATGCCGGATATCGTGGCGCATTGAGTTTCTTTTGGTGGTTAAGAGATCATCAAGTGGATTTTGATATTGCAGGAATCTCCTATTACCCCAAATGGCATGGAAAATCGTTAGATAGTTTATTTTCAACTATGCAATCCATCAATTATTACCTCAACAAGCAAAGTATCATAGCTGAAACAAGTTACATGTTTACAGATGGTTGGAATGACTACACGTTCAATCCAATTGGCACAACCTCTGCCGAATTATTATCGCCTTATACAGCAACACCAACCGGACAATATCAGTTTTTCAGAGAACTCGTGAACAGAAGCAAGAAACTCAGTTTTGCCTCTGGAGTTTGCTACTGGGAAGGAACTTGGGTCGCTTATAAAGGAAAAACAGCTACAGATGGGTCACCTTGGGAAAACCAAACTTGGTTTGATTTCAACAACAAAGCACTTCCCATTACAAAAGGGTTCAAATGATTTAAACTCTGAAACCAATACCACTACTGGCGATACTTGGTCTTACCTCGGTTGAGAATTCTTCAACATCTTCAAAAGTTAAAGTTGAAACAGCTTTTTGTGTTCTTTTGGCATCCTTTAACTCACTCAATCGCAAATGTTGATTTCTGATTGCTTCTTCAATTACTTTTCTGATGCTTCTGCCATTTCCGAAATATTTATCACGGGTTTTATACATAAACTCCACGTACTTCATCAAATGGTCTGAAGCCTTTGGCTCAGGGGTAATATTATGTTCCAACAATTGATTTATGGCAATTGTAAACAAATCGTCGGCATTGAAATCTTTGAAGTTAAATACCCTATCAAATCTTGATTTTAAACCAGGATTAGACTCCATGAATTTTTCCATGTTTTGGGTATAACCCGCAGCAATTACAATAAACTCTCCGCGTTTGTCTTCCATTCTCTTTAACAACGTTTCAATTGCTTCTCTACCAAAGTCATTTGAACCGCCATCAGACAAGCTGTAAGCTTCGTCAATAAACAAAACTCCGCCCATTGCCTTATTGATTAATTCAGAAGTTTTGATTGCAGTTTGACCAACATATCCTCCTACCAAGCTTTGACGGTCACATTCTACCAAATGTCCTCTCTCAAGAATTCCTAAGGCTTTGTAAATGGTTGCTAATATTCTAGCTACAGTAGTTTTACCCGTCCCAGGATTTCCGCTAAACACACTATGTAAGGAAAATGTTTTACGAATGTCTTTACCTTGGCTTTTATAAAAACGAACCAGCTTAACCAACTCTTCAATGTCTTGTTTCACTTGATCTAGGCCAATCATTCCTCTTAGCTTAGCCAAAGAGTCCTTTAAAAGCTCTTCATCAATTGGTATTTCTGGCAAAATTCTATTTTTCTGAGCAAATATTTTATTCAAATCGGCCTCGTCAATGGTTGACAATGCATGTTTATCTAAATCTTGAGGATGTTCGGTTTTCATGATTCTAAGTCCCAAATTTATTTTGGCTTCATCGAGCATTGAATTTACCAAACGCGCATTTCCAAAGTATTTATCACGGTCTCTATATCTATCAACCAAAAACTTATTCAAAACCCCATGTGCCTTATCAGACAATTCAACACCTCGTTTTTGCGCAGCATAATCGGCAATTTGCGCCAATTCTTGTGGGGTATAATCTGGAAAATCGTATTGCACAACAAACCTCGATTTCAAACCAGGGTTAGATTCCAAAAATACATCCATTTCTCCAGGATAACCAGCAACAACAATGGCTAGATCTGTTGAATCGCTTAATTCTTTTAGCAATACCTCAATGGCTTCTTTTCCAAAATCTTTGTTGTCATCATCTTTTCTAGCCAAAGAATAGGCTTCATCAATAAACAATACGCCATCTTTTGCTTTTTTAATTGCTTCCTTGGTTTTGGGTGCTGTTTGACCAATATACTCCGCTACCAAATCGGCCCTATCTACTTCATAAACGTGACCTTTTTTAAGTAGTCCCATTTCTTTATAAATTTTACCCAATAAACGCGCTACTGTTGTTTTGCCAGTTCCAGGGTTTCCTTTAAAAACAGCATGTAAGTTAATTTTATCAGTTTCTTCGAAGCCTTTTTCTTTTCTAAGTGCAACAAACCTTAAATAATCAGAATACTCTCTGATTTTTTGTTTTATTGGAGCTAGGCCTATTAATCCATCCAACTCTACCATAACGCCTTCAAAACCAACAGTTTCCTCTATGTGAATCTCTGGTTCTGGTTCTGGATGAACTATTGCTTCTCCGTCTTTATCGTAAAACTCAAATTGGGTCATTGGTAAAAAGTCAGAATCATGTGCTTCCACAAAATCGTCACCAATTTCAAATGGAATATTGGCAAGAAGTTCTCCCATAAAAACGATTTCCACATAATAATCGCCTCTAGCCCAGGTTCCAATTATATCGGAACCCCAACCTATGGTTGCAGTAAAATCATCTTCAGAAGGTTTTACAAAATACAATTTGGAAATCCTGCCTTTTAAATAACCACTGATTGTTCTAAAATTAAACATCAATTCAATGGGTAAATCGCCTGATTTACGGGTTAAATTCTTGGCATTCATTTCAACCCAAATGTATTTTGTACTCATTACATTGAACACCGTGTAATATTTGCGTTGATCAATTTCTACATTGTCGTCTGGACCTTCATACAATTTAACTGTTTCAATTTTGAAAAAAGGATTTTTACCAGGAACAATTAAACCAACATTTTCTACGTAAAATGTTTTAGATGCAATAAGTTCATCTCCAACCCAAGCTTCCCATTTATACACTCCAGGTTTCCAATATTTACCTGGGGTTTTCACGCCCCATCCTTCTCTTATGTATGATACATTATCAACTTTAGAGATTAATCGGTCACAATTTAAATTGCAAATTTCATTGTTTTTTTCATCAATACATTTCATTTGCAAACGCAATGTCCAATCTTCTTCATCGAACATTTTGTTGTAAATGCTAACCTCACAATACACATAGGCAAGTTCAAGTTCATCGAATACGCATCGGTATTTCTTGGTATTATTTGCCAACCATTCTGTGCTACAGAAGGTTTTAATGTCTTTGAATTTAAAAAATCTATTGTCCATAAGCAATACAATGTATTGCGAACAAACTTAAATAAAAGGAATGAAACTTGAGGCTATCCCTCAAAAAAAAGAAAATATTTCTACAAAGTCCAATTTATACCCGTTGTAAGGCCAATTGAATTAAAACCAATTCCAAGATTCGCAAACCAACCGAAGCCTTTCAACGCATCCATGGAATGTTTTACTCCAACAACGGTTAACTGCATTGCTTTGGACGTAACATTTAAATTTAAATCTTCAACCCCGTTCCCCGTTCCACTTTTTATTTCTCTTGAACCGGTGAGGTTAAATAAACCCAATGACAAACCACTGTGGAATGCAAATGTAGATTTTGGACGTTTTATCTTTTTCCAAAAAACATCAACTGAAGTCATTAGAGAAGTTAATGCAATATTATAATAGAATTCAGAATTTTTACCTGGGTTTTGAAAATCAGGCATAGTTTTCGTATCACTTGTTACACTAGACGAACAATAAACCATACCAATACTAAATTTATCTCTAATGTGGTATTGATAACCTACAATGAAAGGACTCGAAACATTCATTTTGGCTTCGGGAAAACTACTTAGAAGATTTTTCTTAACCGCATCTCCCAATGTATCCAAAATTGGCATTGTGCCTGAACCTATGTAAAAGGTAATTGCATCCTTTTTAAATAAATCCTTCTTTTCAAGAGGTTCAATTTGTGCATTTTGAGCATTTACAGATGCAAACCCAAAAGATATAAGCGACAAGAATAGATATTTCTTAATGTTCATGATGGCAAAATAATAGAAAAAATATGAATTGAAAAGAATGATTGTTATTTAATTTCAAATTTAACGGTTACTTGATATTCCAATTTCATAGATTCAAAATCAACTGAGTTTGCTGCATTGTCCTCTGAATCCGATTCGGCATTTGACCATTTCGACCTCTTATCGCTCACACCAGCAAGGTAATTAAATGTTCTTGCCAAACTTAAATCTTGAACATCTGAAACATACAAAACATTCCCAATAGACTTTCCTAACGGTGCCAATAAATACATTGCCTTTTCTTGGGCATTCTTTACAGCCTTAATTTGTCCTTGCTTTTTCAAACTATCGATTTTAGAATGGTCTACTTCTTCAATCCAAGCCTTAAAAACCATCCATCTATCTAACCTAGAAAACAACATATTCAATTGTTTTACGTTTTGCAATTCAATCAAATAAGTTTTGTGTGCAATGACAGATTTTCCGAGTTTTCTCACCTGCAAATAGTCGTTTCCAGCATCCTTGATTTGAATTTTATTTTTCGGAACTTGCATTGTTTTCATGAGGGACAATAAACTGTCTTCTTGCTGTTTGTATGTAAATGCATGTTTCACATCGGTGCGTTCATCTAATGTAACTGAAACAAAAACTCGGTCAGGAATAATTTCCATTTTAGAAATCCCGGTTACATCAATTGCATTGATATTTGTGAAATTTTGAGCTTGAACAATCTGGGCTTGACAAATCAAAGCACAACTTAAAATAATTTTATTTAAAATCTTCATACAACCTTTAATACGAAAGTACGGAAAAAAGTAAATTAGATTCATAAAAACGTTTGTTTCATTGTATTCAGCCTGTAATCAAAAAGCAGTAGTAAAATATTTTCAATATTTAATACAAACATTCACAACACATTATGATATGAAGCATGATATTTATTCAAACAGAACTTGTAAATATAAAAAATAATCTTACCTTTGCAATCCGTTTTACAATGACCTCGTAGCTCAGTTGGATAGAGCAACTGCCTTCTAAGCAGTAGGTCACAGGTTCGAATCCTGTCGGGGTCACACCGTTAAGTCGGCAATTGTACGGGGAGTAGCGCAGGCCGGTAGCGCACCTGGTTTGGGACCAGGGGGTCGCAGGTTCGAATCCTGTCTCCCCGACAACAAAAAGCCTTGATTTTATCAAGGCTTTTTTTTTTGTACAATAAAATTCAACTGTTTGGCACAATATTTGAAGTTCAGTAAAAAACAATAAACTTATGAAAAAACTATTTCTATTCTTACTCATTGTCATTGCATTTAACCAACATGCAAGCGCACAAAATGTCGTAGATGCCAATGACTTTTATGAAAACCCTGCAAAATACAATGGCCGCACAATCATTTTCAAAGACATTGTAGTACGTAAAGGAGTAGTTAAAAATGCTGACTTTGGTTCTGGTGTTCAAGTAAACCCTGGTGCAGGAAGTTCTCCAAGTAGTACAGGAAGTGCAATAAGATGTACCGCTCCTAAAAGTTATGAAATATTAGAAGTTGTTTTCCCCAATGGCAAATCGAAAGGATGTTTTATCATTTTAAATAAAGTTGCTAACCCAGTTCCATCTGGGAAAGATGTAATTGCAACTATTACATTTAAAGCGGATAGCCGCACAATGAATAAAATCTCAATGATTAAATTTATACCTTAAAACAATCAAATTAGATCTATTTCACAAATTTGGCACAGTATTTGAAATCAATTTACCAAATGAAAAAGTTATTGTTTATTCTAATTAGCGCATTCTTTATTTTGAATTCTGCTAATGCACAATCAATAGAATTGGTTGATGCAAACACATATTGCAATAACCCAACCCGATACAACGGTAAAACAATCACAGTAAAAAATGTAATTATCAAAAGCAACAATAATACTGCACCAGCTAATGTGAACTGCAAACCACCGCAAGGGTACCGTTTTGTAACTATTGAATTTCCGAACCCAACTTATCTAGGATGTTTTGTAATTTCTCAATCATTATCGAATAGCATCATCTCTGGTAGAGATACAAGAGTTACCATTACATTTAAATCTGATTTAAACAACATAAATACCATCACCCAAATCCAATAATAAATTTTTGGCACAGTATTTGCAAATGCTTAAACACAAAACAATCAAATTAAAAACAAATAAAAAACTATGAAAAAAATTACTTTATTCGCACTTAGCATCGTAGCATTGGCTAGCGCTGCTTCAGCTCAAGCAATTTCAGTTAATGATGCACAATTCACATCTAATCCTGACAATTACAAAGGAAAATCAATTACAGTTTCTG
>CANFLS010000024.1 GCA_947447955.1 Flavobacteriales bacterium
ATCGCGGTATTTAACACCCGATTGGTTGTCTACTTCAATCCAAGAAGATCCGGTTGGGGTTAATCGATAAATTGAACCGTTACCTACAATTGCACCATAGTTTAATTCATTAAACACAATACTGCTAAAGTCGATGCTTGAACTTGGGGCCGAAGCAAAGGTTAAATTGCTGGCCGAAGCGCTATAGATGTTGCATTTTTTAGCAAAAACACCCGCGCTGTTGTGGTTTCCTAATACAATTGCCAAGTTTAATGAATACATCCACACTTTATTGAGTTTTGTGAATGAGGTACCCGAGGTTGCCAATTGGCCATTGTAATACCATGAGTTTCCATAGTCAAGGGTACGGAAAGTCATGCCTTGATTTCCGACCATCATACCTACGCCATCGCGCAAATGAAGGTCGTTCATGGTGTCGAAAGTGGTATAACTTCTTGTCCAACTACCTGATGAAGCTTTTGTATAGGCCACTCCATTTGCGCCAAGTACAAATAATTTTCCAGCGCTATTTTTTGCAATGGCGTTAAAGTTTGAGTACAGCGCAGGTGTAAGTCCCCCAAAATAAGGAGAGAAAGAAGCGCCCGTATTTTGGCTTAATAAAATAGGTGCAGTATAGTTTTTGGTAAGCAAAATAATATCGGAAGTTGATTGGCTAAACACCCCATTAATAGGGTAAATGGAGGCGGTAGTATGCGCAGTGATGGTGTTTGAATGTACTGCTGCAAAGTCGTTCTTATTACTTGCAATAACCCCATTTCCTGTACTTGAAAAATGGGCAAATTGAAGGGTCATTTTGTAGAATTTTAAAAAGGCAAATTTTCGCGATTATTTTCTCTTAAATAGTATCACTAAATATGAATTTTAATAAAAGTACAAGAGTTAATATTGTATCAACAAACAAATGTGCAGTCGTTTCATTTTTTACAAATTGCCCCTTAATAATAGAAGTTCTTTGAAACGTTGCCATTTAAATCAGTGTATGCTTTTTGTTTTTTCAAATGCTTCAACTTCTAAGCAAAATGAAACGGAAATAAAACTCAAAAAACAGAAACTTGACAGTTTAATAAAATCAAATAACCCGTCCAATAAAATCGATATTCCATCTTTAAATGATCAAATATCATTATTGAAAAAGGACAGTTTGTTGTTTGCGCAAAAAAAGTTAGAACAAACAATTGATAGAAATTCAAAATTAAAGAAATTAAATTACGTTGATTCATTATTTGGTGTAGATACCGTCTTGCTAAGTCAAATAAAAAAATTAGCAACAACAGAAAAGCCCAATGTTAAATATATCAATAATTTAAATGGCTATCAAACTTCATTTTACAAATGGCTTCCCATTATTCAAAAAATACAATCTTTTGATATTGGTGTAGTCAATCCAATTTTTAATAAAAATAGTTTCTACGGTAATTCACTCAGGGGTTTTCAATTGGGTGTAAAAGTCAAGAATATAGATTATGAAGTTGTAGCAGGTAAAGTCCAATCGTTTAACTTGAAATCGTTTTCGAGGTTTTCTACAGATTTCAATAGTTGGGCATTGGGTTTAAAGTCAACTTTTTATTGGAAGTCAATTGAAACTAGTCTATATACCCATTCAATCAATCTAAGTTCATTGAACAGCAATATGGTTATCGGTTTTTTTAGCAAACTTGAAACTAAAAATCATTTTGAAATTCAAGGAGGTTTTGCCAATTGTATGGATAATAATTTGATCAACTTCAATAGAAGTTCTTCTGATTTTAAAAATTGGATGCAAAATAAAAGTATGGATTTGCTTATTTCAAAATCAATAAACCCTAATTTGAATCTTGAATATTCGAACAAAGGTATTGGCTTGAATTTTCGAAACTATGGTAATCCGTTCATGATAAAAGGGTTGCTTCAAAATCAATTCAAATTGAAATCAAATCTATTTCATCAGAATGTAAATGTTTCAATTTTTTATAATTACGTTGAGTTAATACAAATAAATGAAACTGCTTTTCCAATGTTGTCAAAAGGTGTGGGCTTATCTATAAAATCACAATTTAAAAACAAAAAAACACCAAACTTTACTTTGAATTATACGCCATTTGAGCAGGGAAATAATCATCCGGATAGTATGTTTCGTATTTTTACAAAAACAGCAGTCTATGCTGCTTCTGTTTTTCAAAATATACGTATTTCTAAAAATTGGACTTGTTTATATCAAGGTATGTATATGAAAAATCAGGTCATCATGAATGCTGCATATCAATTCAACAATACAAATATTAATTTGAATTTACAGCTTCAATCTCGTGAAGGAATTTTGTTGAATTTTTCAATAATTAATTCCACAACAGCCCCCAAAATAGATAGTTTACAATCAATTACATATATGGGCAGTATTATATTGGGGAAAGAAAAACTTAAATTTGGCGTTAATGTATTGCAAACACAATATTTAAATGGAGGACAACGAGCCAGTGTGAATGGCACATGTCAGTTCGAAGTCAATAGATTGCAATTTTTTAATTTAAATTTGAGTTATGAATATATAAATCAAATTTGGGGCTTATATTCGAAATATATTTATGCAATTAACTTAAAATATATTTATAAATTAGACTTTGCAATAAAGCGCACAAACCCATGACGAGCAGCAAGTTATATCATTTATCAGATTTTAGATATCCATACCCTTTTGGTAGTTCAATAAAATCAAGGAGTTACAGCGATGGCAGCGGGTTTAGGTTTGGATTTAACGGGATGGAGAATTTTGATAAATACCAAGATTATGGAATGAGAATTTACTATCCAAATTTGGGGAAGTTTTTGAGTACTGACCCTTTGGCAAGCGAAAGAGTAAGCCTTACATCGTATAATTTTTGCAGTAATAACCCAATAAGTAGGGTTGACCCAACCGGTGCATTAGACGAGTGGGTTGAACACGATGGAAAGATGGAATACGATAATAGGGTTACTAGTCAAGAAGATGCTACAGCCTTGTATGGTTCAGATGCAACATATCGAGCCAATGGCTATAGTTATACTTCATCAAAAGGTAATAATATAGTATTAGGAGATTTTGGATTTTTTAAAAATAATGGACAGGTTCAATCTTCGCCAGATTTAGCAGCCAACTCAATGGCAAATACAAACCCATCAAAGGCATTATCCGATGCACAAGGTGGAATAAATAAAGTTAAAGCAGGTTTTGCATTAACATTAGCATTAAGAACAGGGCAGACTGCAGATGTAGCTGTTGCAGAGCCTTCTGATTTATTACCTTGGAAGTGGGTTGCTCACGGAGTTTTATTTTTGGGTACTGCTTATTATGTTGCAAAAATGGAACGTGAAATAGAAGGTATTACAAGAAGAGCAGGTGGCCCACAAGGATATATGTACTCATTAAATGCTAATGCATCAGGAGATTATCCAGTTTATACTTGGGGTTCTGCCAATCCTACTTCTACAATGCAATTGCTTACGGGTGGAGTATGGAAATATGGAGAAACATCTTCAAGTACTGATAGATATTCAGATGCCTACAAAGCAGGCATCGGTCCAGGCGGAGTTACAGAAAATCCATTATTTTTTGGCAATCAAGTTCAAATTAAAGTTGCAGAAAAAACAGCAATTTATAGTTATTTTCGAATGAACGGTCATTTACCGCCAGGCAATAAAATTTTTAGGTAGTATGAAATTTAGTGTAGGATTAACTTTGGATGCTGTTTCACTTGATGAAACAACTCGTACAAATAAATCATCTGTTGTGTACAACTTAGGCAAGAATATAAGCGAACACATAAAGAAATTGGATTATGGTGAAGGAATTGTTGAATATGCAATTAAACTTTATATTGTAAATCCACCTATTGGATTTGAACACTTATTCAAAGATTTCAAACCAAAGTTCACAAAGCATAAACTACTACCAAATAAATATACAGGAGAGAAACTTGAGCTTAATAAATATTTTAATTATAGTATAAAAATAACAGGAAATTTATATGATCAGTTTTTAACTGGAACAGTAGAGGAAAGTGAAAAGATATTAGCTACTGAAATTTTAAACTCCCTATTAAATCTTGATGCATTACCTAAAAAAATAAAAGATTTTGATAAAGAAAGATTTAAAGCAGATATGCAACAATTTTTTAAAGAGCAGAAATTATTATAAACGAAAGGCCTAATTTACTGGGCAACTATGAAGAATATTTTAATCAATTTTACATAAATGATTATTATCGTTTATAAAAAACCATTCCCAAACTAACAGAAAACCTATCCAATATTATCTTTTGAGTTTCATTTACCCATGATTTCTTCAAAAGTTTTTTATCATAATTTCCACTCGGTTTTTTCGGAAATTTGCGCAATCTGCGCATTTATTTCAAGTACATGATTTTGTAATTTATACAACTTATTCAAAAAATAACAAGTTGATCTAATGTGTTTTTCAAAGTGAAAAAACTCAAATAATTACATTTCAATTATTTATAAAGAATAATAAGTAAAAAAAATGTTTAACCCATATGTTTTATTTTGTTTTTCACCTTCCCTAATTTTTTTTCGCCATTAGTGATATGTCACTAATGGAAATATATATATTTTTATTTTATTGCCATGGTAAATCTAATTATACCATGAACTTCCTATTGATAGATGAATATCCCGCAATTTTGAATGAAATTGAAAACTTGATAAAAAGGCATTTTGCAAATTCAACAATTATAAAACACTCAAATTTTGAAAGCTGTTTACCTTTGTTGAAATCCAAATGTGAATTTGATTTCATTATTTCCGAAATAAAATTTACCCATACTCCAATTTATCAAAATATTCAAAACCTACCTTATAACAAAGCCAAGTTCATAGTATATACTGGAATTAATAATCCCGAAATATTGAGTTGTATTTTAAAACTAAAAATTAAAGGATTGGTGTCAAAAACAAGTAATTTGGAAGAATTAATTTTGGCTATCCAAAGTTGCACGCATAAAAATATCTTTTTATGTAATCATTTTCAAAACTTATTATCCAAATCTAACAATTGCACTTCTAAACCAATATTTAGACCCAAAGAAATTGGAATTTTGAATTATGCAATTGAAGGTTTCACGGTGCGTGAAATTGCCGAAATGATGTGCCTTAGTGAAGATGCAATAAGGAATTATAGGAAAAGCATGATCAAGCGTAACAAATGTAATTTTAATAAACTCATTCAGCGATTTGTGATTTGGTATAATTAATTACATTGTCTTTGTGTAGTCTTGCAAAATGAAAACACACATTATACTCGTAGATTCATTCGCAGAATATCTAAAAACGATAAAGCGCACAAAATCTATTTCTACTTACAAAAACACCTTAATGGTATTGAACAAGTTAAAACTAATTGAACAGAAATTAGCCAAACCATTTTTAATACCCATTCAAAAAGGTAGTTCAATTGCAGAACTGAAAAGACACGAAGCTTTTTGGAAAAAATTCGAAAAACACTTAAAAACACACTTTTTAAAACACAATTATTTAGATTCGTATATCAAATTTATATATAAAATAATTAATGCCTTTTTATCTTGGGTCATCCATGTTAAATATTATAAAATTATTGGATTTCAATCACTTTTCAAAGTGAAACTGAAGTACAATCCAATCATCACCCTCAATGAATCTAAATGGTTTGAATTACTTCATTGTGAACAAAATTTAATTATGAACCCCGACCAAGTAAAAACCAAAGATTTGTTTCTTTTTGGTTGTATTACAGGTTTGAGATATTCTGATTTATCAAACTTGAACAACAATAATCTTGAAATACACAATGAAAATACGGTTTATTTGATCAAAATTAGTCAAAAAACTCAAACTACCACTTCCTTGAAATTACCGCCAATTGCCCTTGAAATTATCAAAAAATACAAATGTTCAAAAAATAAATTATTACCATACCCGTCGTTAAACCATTTTAATTTACGCCTCAAGGAATTGGGAGAAACCTTAGGCTGGACTTACGAGGTTGGTAAAACTCGTTATAAAAACGAAAAATCAGTTGACGTAAAAACTAAAACAGGCAAGCGCTATCGATTCTGCGATCTACTGAGTAGCCATATAATGCGCAAAACTGCAATTACAACCATGTTGTTAAATGGAATGCCAGAGCATTTGGTGCGTCAAATAAGCGGTCATAGTCCTAACAGTTCTGAATTCTATAGATACGTAAATTATTATCAAAGTTTTATAGACGATCATACTGATTTGATTTTCGAAAAAATACTCAATAAATAAAATCAATAAGTTGGATGCCAAAAATTGATCCTTTGAATCAATTCGTCGTTGTTGCAGTCATTTTTTTCTCTGGCTATTTTGCGGTGTTTTCTCACAGAACAAATTTCAATATTCAGTGCATCACTTATTTGAATATCTGAATAACCTTTACATTTCAAATGGAAAATTTCAATTTGCCTTTTTGTTATAATTGGTTGATTGATTTTTTCCTTTTCCATTCTTTCAAAACTGATATTTTGCTTTGCATTGTTGCACAAGTATTTTTCACCTTTGATAAGGTTTTCTATGCCGGTTGCCAAATGATTTAAATCTGAAATTTTTAAAACAATTCCACGCGCACCCATTTGAATACACCTTGAAATATAATTTGGATTTGGCGAATTCGAGTATATTAAACAAGGAATTGATTTCGATTTACACATTTTAATAATCTCAAATGTATACTCTGGTTCAAATGAATTTTGTTGATACAATTTCAATTCTGAAATAACGAGGGTAATATTCAAATCATTACTCAAATTAAAAAAAGATTCAACTGATGCACATGGGTGTAGTTTGAACATTTTAGGAAAAGTTTCTTCAATAAATTCATTGAAAAACTTAATTGCCAGGGGCTGATTGTCTAAGATGACTATATTCTGCATGATAGGTGTGTGTTTTATAATTGTATAGGTTAACTTTGTTAATGCACAATGTTAAATTTGACAAGGCACATTTAAAAGTTAAAAAATTATAATCATTTGATTTTATTACCAATATTGGTAATGTTTAATCCATGTAAAATATTAATTTACATTCAAATGACTTAACTCGTGGGAAATTCAAATGTATTTTGAGAAGTTCCACATCCTACATTTAACACTATGATAAAAATTATGGCATTTAAAAATAGTGCTCAATTTTTAATGATGCAATTTAGAGATGTTGAATTTGAATTGAAATATGATATGAATTATATACGCGTTCCCATTTTTTGTAGTTCGATGAGAAGTTGTGAATAACCCCATTGTGTAAAGTGTTATTTTCGCTTTTTATGGACAAATTTATTGCGGAACAAATTGGAGTTAAGCCTTGGCAGGTAGCGGCTGTTTTGAAATTAATGGAAGAAGGTGGCACCATTCCATTTATTGCTCGTTACAGAAAAGAAAAAACAGGCAATTTAGACGAGGTTGAAATTTCAAAAATCAAAGATGAGTTCGATAGAATTGAAGCCCTAAATAAACGCAGAGAATATATTTTAGAGCAAATTAAAGAACAAGGAAAACTTACTCCCGAACTTGAAAAGGCAATAAAAGAAGCACCCGATATCAATACCCTTGAAGATTTGTATTTGCCCTATAAAACGAGGCGCAAAACCAAAGCCGATATGGCCAAAGAAAAAGGGTTAGAGCCTCTAGCCAAAATGATATTTGAACAGAAAGATATGAGGGCACTGAATAATGTCCCTCAATATTTAAATGAACATGTAAAAAATAAAGAAGAAGCACTGCAAGGTGCCAGAGATATTATAGCAGAATGGATCAATGAAGATGCGCCATTGAGAAGTAAAATGCGTCAATTGTTTGAAAAAGAAGCAGTTATTTCGAGCAAGCCAGCTAGAGGTAAAAAAGACCTTGAAGAAGCTCAAAAATTTAGAGATTATTTTGAGCACAATGAAATGATTACAAAATGTCCCTCACACCGCTTTTTGGCGATGATGAGAGGTGCCGAGTTGGGATTTTTGAAATTGGCTGTTTCTCCTGAAGAGGAAAGGGCCTATTATTTATTGAAAAAACATTGCTTGAAAGGCTATAGCGATTTAACCGATCAAGTGAAACTTGCAATGAACGATTCATACGATAGGTTATTGCAGCCAAGTTTGGAAAATGAATCGCTGGCAATGGCCAAATTACGTGCCGATGAAGAAGCAATAAGCGTTTTTGCAATGAACGCTTCGCAATTGTTGTTGGCTTCTCCTGTTGGGCAGAAAAGGGTGTTGGCATTAGATCCAGGTTTTAGATCGGGCTGCAAGGTTGTGTGTTTATCTAATACCGGCGAGCTATTGCATAAAAGTGCAATTTTTCCGCATGAACCACAAAATGAAACAGAAAAATCAGCTGCGGCAATTTCAGAATTGGTAAAACGCTATGAAATAGAAGTTTTTGCTGTTGGAAATGGTACTGCGGGTAGAGAAACGTATTCGTTTTTGAAGGACAATGTAAGAACCCAATTGCCCATTTACATGGTAAATGAATCGGGTGCAAGTATTTACAGTGCATCGGAAGTTGCACGGGAAGAGTTTCCAAAAGAAGATGTTACCGTAAGGGGTGCAATTAGTATCGGACGCAGATTGATGGATCCTTTGGCTGAATTGGTGAAAATTGATCCGAAAAGTATTGGCGTTGGACAATATCAGCATGATGTAAATCAACCGTTACTGCAAAAGCGATTGGTGAGTGTGGTTGAAAGTTCGGTAAATAAAGTGGGTATCAACTTGAATACTGCAAGCAAGCATTTATTAAGTTATGTGAGCGGCTTGGGTCCCTCATTGGCCAAAAATATTGTTGAATATAGAGAGAAAATAGGGGAGTTTACTTCGAGAGAGCAATTGAAAGCGGTTCCGCGATTGGGCGATAAGGCTTACGAACAATGTGCAGGATTTTTAAGAATTAAAAATGCCAAAAACCCATTAGACAACTCTGGCGTTCATCCTGAACGATATAAAGTGGTTGAAAAAATGGCCAAAACTACGGGAGTGGGCGTAGCTGAATTAATTGGAAACAATTCAAAAATAGCTGCCATACAATTGGGTTCATTTGTGGATGATTCTCAGGGATTGGGATTGCCAACGCTTGAAGATATTGTGAAAGAACTTCAAAAGCCAGGGTTAGATCCCCGGGGAATGGCAGAAGAAGTAACTTTTGCAGATACGGTTAGAAGTATCAACGATTTAGATATTGGATTAGAATTAAACGGAATAGTAACAAACATTACAAATTTTGGTGCGTTTGTAGATATCGGCGTGAAGCAAGATGGTTTGGTGCATATTAGTCAGGTTTCTGATAAGTTTATCAAACATCCCTCCGAAGTATTGTCATTGGGGCAGCAGGTGAAAGTGAGGGTAATGGATTTAGATATTCCAAGGAAAAGAATCAATTTAACAATGAAGTTTCGTTCATAAAGGGAAAACCCTTTTTACGTATCTTTGTAATATTATTATGGCGAACGAAAAACAACGCGGTCAGAGAGTGCTTAAAGCACCAACAGGAAGTAAATTAAATTGTAAAGGTTGGGTTCAAGAAGCTGCATATAGAATGTTGCACAACAATTTGGATCCAGATGTTGCAGAACGTCCTGAAGATTTAATTGTATATGGTGGTTTGGGAAAAGCGGCCCGAAATTGGGAAGCCTTTGATCAAATTTGTGATGCGTTGTTGGATTTAAATGACGATGAAACCTTAATGGTTCAAAGCGGCAAGCCAGTTGCAATTTTGCCTACGCATAAAGATGCTCCAAGAGTTTTGATCTCCAATAGCCAATTGGTTCCGAAATGGGCCACTTGGGAACATTTTAGAGAATTAGAAGCCAAGGGGTTGATGATGTATGGTCAAATGACAGCAGGAAGCTGGATTTATATTGGATCACAAGGTATAGTACAAGGTACTTATGAAACTTATGCCGAAGCAGCACGTCAGCATTTTGGAGGGACATTAAAAGGTACAATCAATGTTACCGCGGGATTAGGCGGTATGGGTGGCGCTCAGCCATTGGCAATTACCATGAATGAAGGAGTTGCGTTGGTTGCGGAAGTTGAAGAGTGGAGAATTAGAAAGCGTTTAGAAACCCGTTATTTGGATGTAATGAGTCGCGATATTGATGACGCAATTGACATGGCAGTGAGAGCCAAAGAAAATGGAGATGCGGTTTCAATTGGTGTTTTATGCAATGCTGTTGATTTGTTACAGCGATTGATTGAAAGACAAATTGTTCCAGATACATTAACAGATCAAACCAGTGCCCACGATCCTTTGATTGGATACTATCCAATGGATATGGATGTGGAAGCTGCAGATAGATTGAGAAGAGACAATCCTGATAAATATACAGAACTCAGTTATGTAACCATTCACAAGCATGTTGAATTGATGTTGGAACTCCAAAAAATGGGAGCGGTAACATTTGATTACGGAAACAACATTCGCGGTAGGGCTTTGGAGCATGGATTGAAAAATGCATTTGATTTCCCAGGGTTTGTACCGGCTTATATTCGTCCTTTGTTTTGCCAAGGAAAAGGTCCATTTAGATGGGTTGCTTTGAGTGGCAATCCTGAAGATATTTATGCTACAGACCGTAAAATTTTGGAGTTGTTCCCTGAAAACGAAAGTTTAAAACGTTGGATGAAAATGGCTGCTGAAAAAATTGAGTTCCAAGGTTTGCCAGCAAGAATTTGTTGGTTGGGACAAGGAGAACGTCAAAAAGCGGCTTTGGCATTCAATGAAATGGTAAAGAATGGCGAGGTGAGTGCTCCAATAGTTATTGGTCGTGATCACTTAGATACCGGTTCGGTTGCTTCCCCCAACAGAGAAACAGAAGCAATGTTGGATGGTTCAGATGCGGTTGCCGATTGGCCAATTTTAAATGCCTTTGTAAATGTGGCAGGTGGAGCTTCTTGGGTAAGTTTGCATCATGGTGGTGGAGTAGGAATGGGTTATAGCATTCACTCTGGAATGGTAATTGTTGCCGATGGTACAGATGATGCCGAAGTAAGATTGAGAAGGGTGTTACACAATGATCCAGGAATGGGTGTTGTTAGACATGCCGATGCTGGATATGAAATTGCGAAAGCAACTGCCAAAGAACATGGTTTGGATTTGGCTATCCGATTGGGAATAAAATAATATGAGAAAGTATAAAGCACAAAAAAAGCCGCAATTGCGGCTTTTTTTGTATGAAAACAAATTATATTATTATTTTTTAGGTACTTTAATATCTGGAATTTTGATATCTTGAGCAGCAGGTGCAGCAGCATTTGCTTTAGCTGGTTTCTTAACATTCATGTAAGAAGCGGCAGCCAAAGAAATAACAACTAGTAGCAATGCGCCAATCCAAGTAATTTTTTCTACGATGTCGGTTGTTTTTTCAACCCCGAAAATTTGGTTTCCTTGTGAGAAATTAGATGCCAATCCTCCACCTTTAGGGTTTTGAACTAAAATAACTAACATCAATAAGATGGAAACGATAATTGCTATTATTAATAACCAGGTCATAAGTTGTGTTCTTCTTTAATTTTTATTATGAGAGCTGCAAAGTACGACATTTTTTCGGGAATTTTCAACTCTAATTGTTCATAAACTTTAATTGCCTTTTCTGGGTACCCTTGTTTTAAGTAAATTTTTGCTAATGTTTCAGTTGCAATGGCAAAATCAAGCACCTCACTTTTGCGCATTGCTTTTTCAGGAGAGAAGAATTCTTGTTTTGGTCTATTAATACTTGGACTTTCCTTGATGAATTTCTCAATTAAAGAATCTTTCTTGGTAATCTCTGATTTATTTACGGGGCCTTGATTTTGATTCTCTGAATTCAACCATGAAAAGAAATCATTTTCTTGGTGTGCTGTTTCTGTCCGAACTGGTTCTGCAGGAGCTTCAAAATAATCTTCAATGTTGTAGCCCATTGTATGGTAGGGCTTTTCAATGTTTTTATCCGTATTTTGAGTAGTTTCTAATTTCTCTTCTATTTCTGGATTGAACAATAACGATCTTCCTGTTGATTTGACCTCAATATCGTCTTCCATGATATCAATAGACTCAACACTTGGCATGAATAAAAAGGATTCAATTTCATTATTGAAATCGACAACAGGTGATACAACTGCTATTGGCTCAATGATTTGTTCAGGTTCAAAAGAAGCAATTGGAGTTATTATTTGTTCAGGTTCTATTGATACAATAGTTTCTATGATTGGTTCAATTGCAATTGATTCTTGAATTTCTAAAACTGGTTCAATGGCATATTCATTCATTTGTTCAATGAATCTATCATTATCAATTTTAGTTTCAGGTATTATTGGAACTTGAATCTCCTCATTTTTTTGTTCAATAAGAATCTCTGTCTTTGAAATTATTTCCGGAGTTTCCTGTTTTTTAACGGTAGCATTGATATAATTAAATAGCCATTCTCTGCTTTGAACCCTTAATGCCGCTTGGAAAATTGTGTTATCTGTTCTGAAGTCTTTTTTCTGTGAATATTGTTTCCCCAATAATATAAATGGAATTGGGAAATATGGAAACGTATTGCATAACTGAACCAAGTCCATACTTACGTTGGCCTCTATAGGTTCAGATTGATTTACGATATTTGATAATGTTTCTTGGTTCACCAGTCTAAGGCAACAGCCGAAAAAATTTGTTGAATAATGATAGTACCCAATTCCTCAGTAAGATTGTCTTCTAAGGATGCAAACGCCGTATTTGCGTCAAATATTTTTGAAGAGGTAAAAGTTTTTGTAAAGTTCTTCTCTGGATACTTTTGGCAATTAAATTCCACCCTTACCGACATGGTAAATTGGGTTTGAGCAGCTCCGGTTTCTGCACTAATTGAAGCAGGATCTAGTCGGTAGTCAACTATGGCGCCCGCAAATTGGTAATCACCATTTTCTGCAACTAACCCCAATCGTGTTTCAGTTTGGAATTTGGTTTTTAATTTTTCTGTAAATGCCATGCTCAATTTGGGATTAACCAAACTTGCCTCATTGGTAAAAAATTGCACAGAAAAACTTTGAATATCGTTAGGGATATTCGCGCCTTTGAAATCGTAATATTTCCAAAAGCAACCACTGAAAAGGGTTAAAACAGATAATATGGCTCCTTTATTAATCCAATTCATATTGTTTTATTTTGCGGTACAAAGTTCGTTCAGAAATTCCTAAATCGTCTGCAGCCTTTTTTCTTTTTCCTTGATTTCTATCTAATGCCCTGCGAATTAACTCAATTTCTTTTGCTTCTAGGCTTAAATTGTCTTCAAATACACCATTAGATGTGGCAACTGCATCAACGTATAAATGTTCGTCGTTGTCTTGGTTTTTTAAGTTGGTACTCGGTATCAATATTGGATTTTCAGCCACAACAGGATGTACATTGTATGTTTGAACGGAAGTATGGTCGTTCGTGTGATTTTGAGTTAACGGTGAATTGTCGTTTTCTAGTAACCCAAAAACAACTTTTTTCAAATCGTTCACATCACGTCTTAAATCTACCAGTACTTTGTAAAAGATATCTCTTTCACTTAAACCATCATACGAACCATCATTTTTACCCAATAACATGGGCAATTGATTGTCTATAACCGGCAAATACTTTTGCAAAGTATATGCATCAATCATTGTATTTGATTCAAGTACACAAATTTGTTCAGTTACATTTTTTAGTTGTCTAATATTCCCTGGCCAAGGATAATTGCAAAGCAATTCTTGTGCATCTACATTTAATTCAATTTTTTGAGAATGTCTTGTTTCAGCAAAATCTTGGCTAAACTTTCTGAATAATAAATAAATATCTTGAGGTCGTTCTGAAAGTTTAGGTACCCTAATTGGCACTGTAGCCAATCTGTAATACAAATCTTCTCTAAACTTACCTTGTTGGGCGCGCTCCAATAAATTGCGGTTTGTTGCTGCAACAACACGAACGTCAGTTTTTTGAGTTTGTGAACTACCCACTTTGATAAATTCACCGTTTTCTAAAATTCTTAATAATCTGGCTTGGGTGCCTAATGGCAATTCTCCAACCTCATCTAAAAATATGGTTCCACCATTTACACTTTCGAAATAACCTTTTCGTTTATCGGTGGCACCCGTAAAAGCGCCTTTTTCATGTCCAAAAAGTTCACTGTCAATTGTGCCCTCTGGAATGGCTCCGCAGTTTACGGCAATGAAAGGAGCGTGTTTTCTTCCACTCAAATGGTGTATGATTTTACTGAAACTTTCTTTACCTACTCCGCTTTCACCTTGAATAAGCACATTCATGTCTGTTGGCGCCACCTTTACTGCCGTTTCAAGTGCAGTATTCAGTAACGTTGAATGACCAATAATTCCAAATCTCTGCTTTACCGATTGAATGTCCATACCCTCTATTTAGTATTTACAAATATAGGTAAAAAAAAGAATATTGCTGACAAAATGGCAGTTGAAATGCGTATAGTAATCGATAAACATTTGATGTGAATAAACTGTGTGGTATTTTGATTTTGAAAGCAGTAGTTTTGGACTTTTATCATGGAGTTAGACCCAGAAGAAATCAATTCAAGCGAACCAATTGATGCGCAGCCCACAGAAGGCGAGGATCTTGGTAAGGTAAGGCCCGTGTCTGGGCTTTACAAAGATTGGTTTATGGAATATGCCAGCTACGTGATTTTAGAGCGTGCAATTCCAGCACTTGAAGATGGTCTAAAACCGGTACAACGAAGAATTTTACATGCAATGAGTGTAATGGACGATGGCCGTTACAATAAAGTTGCAAATATTATAGGTTCTACCATGGCTTATCACCCTCATGGTGACGCTGCCATTGGCGATGCGTTGGTGAATCTAGGACAAAAAGATTTACTCATTGATTGTCAGGGTAACTGGGGTGATGTAAGAACCGGTGATTCTGCCGCTGCTCCCCGTTATATCGAAGCGCGTTTGTCGAACTTTGCCAAGGAAGTTGCTTTTAATGATAAAACAACCGAATGGCAATTGAGTTACGACGGCCGTAAAAAAGAGCCTATTTCATTGCCAATGAAATTTCCTTTACTCTTGGCACAAGGAGTTGAAGGGATTGCCGTTGGTTTGAGTACCAAAATAATGCCCCACAACTTCATTGAATTGTGTGAAGCGAGCATTGATATTTTAAAAGGCAAACCAGTTCAAATTTTTCCTGATTTTCCTACTGGTGGTTCAGCCGATTTTAGCATGTACAACGATGGTAAAAAAGGTGCAAGGGTTAGGGTTCGTGCTAAATTTGAAGAAAAAGATAAATCTACCCTTTTAATTAAAGAAATTCCATTCGGTACAACCACAGGAAGTTTGATTGAAAGCATTATCAAAGCCAGTGACAATGGCAAAATAAAAGTTAAAAAAGTAATTGACAACACCGCCCGCGATGTTGAAATCGAAATTCAACTTGGACCAGGATTAAACGCCGACATTGCTGTAAATGCACTTTATGCGTTTACCGATTGTGAAATTTCTATTTCTCCGTTGGCATGTGTCATTGTTCAAGATCGTCCAATGTTTATTGGCGTGAGTGAAATTCTAAAGGAATGTACCAAAAATACATTGCATTTGCTCAAACGCGAACTGGAAATTGAACTAGATGAACTTGAAAACAAATGGCATTATTCGTCCCTCGAAAAAATATTTATTGAAAATAAAATTTATAGGGACATCGAAGAGTGCGAAACGTGGGAAGCTGTCATTGAGGCAATTGATAAAGGATTAGAGCCTTTTAAACCTTTATTCAAAAGGCAAATTGTTGAAGAAGATATCATTCGTTTGACTGAAATTAAAATCAAACGTATTTCAAAGTTTGATAGTTTCAAAGCCGATGAATTTATCAAGGGAATAGAAGCCCATATTGAAGAAGTGAAACATCACTTAGATCATATGGTTGACTTTGCAATTGATTATTTCAAGCGTTTATTGAAAAAATATGGTGCCGGTAAACAAAGGAAAACGGAAATTAGGATTTTCGATACAATCGAAGCCAATGTTGTAGCCGTTGCCAATGTGAAATTGTATGCCAATATGAAAGAAGGTTTCGTGGGTACTTCATTGAAAAAAGAGGAGTTCTTAATGGATTGCAGTGATATTGATGATATCATCGCTTTCAGGAAAGATGGCAAATACTCTATTTCAAAAGTTTCTGATAAAACTTTCTATGGTAAGGATCTGATTCATGTGGATGTTTGGCGTAAAAACGACGAACGAACTACCTATAATTTGGTGTATTGGGACGGTGCTGGCAAAAAAGCCATGGCCAAAAGGTTCAATGCAACCGGGTTGATTCGCGAAAAAGAATATGATTTAACCGGTGGTAGCCCGAAAAGTGATATCCTGTATTTTTCAGCAAATTCAAATGGAGAAGCTGAAAAAGTTACCATTTATTTGAGTGCTGCGGCAAATGCAAGGGTAAAACAATTCGAATATGATTTTGCAAAATTGGCTATCAAAGGTAAAAATGCAGCGGGAAATCAGCTTACCAAATATGCAGTGCGCAAAGTAGATCTTCGTGAAAAAGGTGGATCAACACTAGGTGGCGTTAAAATTTGGTGGGATAATATTACCGGCCGATTAACTGGAGATGCCAAAGGTCAATATTTGGGAGAATTTGATTTAGATGACCGTGTTTTGGCCATTTTCAATGATGGATCATATGAAATTACCAATTACGAATTAATAAACCGTTTTGAACCAAACGAACTTTATTTGATACAAAAATTCCATGCAGATCAACCTATTCAGGTTGTTTATTTGGATGGTAAAACCAAAAACCATTTTGTAAAACGTTTCATTATTGAAACGAGTACAATTGGTAAAAAGTTTATCTTTATTTCGGAAGAAAAAGGTTCTAAATTAGAATGTGCTTCTACAGCAAACCCTACTTTGGTGGAATTTATTACTGAAACCAAAAAAGGAGAGAAGAAAAAGGAAGAAATTACTGTAAATGACTTCATGGACATCAAGGGATGGAAATCTGTTGGGAATAGATTGAGCCAGGAAGTAGTGAAGAAAGTAATCCTTATTTCTGAGAAGGTAGGTGAATACGAAGTCCCTCAAGAAGAAATTATTGAAGAAGAAATAGTTGATTCAGAAGATTCGAACAATGATTCAGGCAATGAAACTCCTGTTGTTAAGCCCGCACCAACTCCTCCGCCAATGCCAATTCAAAAAGGCGATAATCCCCAATTAGATCTACTGTGATTCAAACAATTACCCCCTTAGCGCTGCCAGAATATGAACTGATAGATTCTGGAGATTTTGAAAAATTGGAAAGATTTGGTAAATGGATCCTTCGCAGGCCTGAACCACAAGCAGTTTGGAGTAAATCGATGTCAATTTCTGAATGGGAAAAATTGGCGCATGCTACTTTTGAAAGGAAAAATGGTGATAAAGGCGATTCTGATTCAGGCAATTGGACTGTAAAGCGTGAAATGCCAGATCGTTGGTTTGTGAAATACAAACATGGAATTTTAAATTTCACAATGCGATTGGCACTTACATCATTTAAGCACGTTGGAATTTTTCCGGAGCAAGCTGATAACTGGGATTTTATTGCAAAAAAGCTATCTGAAAACAAACAAGCAGAGAAACCGAAGGTGCTCAATTTGTTTGCATATACAGGTGGAGCAAGCGTTGCAGCTTGTCAAGCAGGTGCTGATGTTACCCACGTAGATAGCGTGAAACAAGTGGTTACTTGGAGCCGTGAAAACATGGAAGAAAGTGGACTTGATGGAATTCGTTGGGTAATTGAAGATGCCTTTAAATTTGTTCAGAGGGATGTGCGTCGTGGTAAAAAATACGACGGAATTATTCTAGATCCTCCAGCATATGGGAGAGGTCCAGACGGAGAAAAATGGGTTTTAGAAAAGCAAATCAATGAACTTTTGAGCATGTGTTCAGAAATTCTAACTCCTACAGGATTCTTCGTAATCAATTTGTATTCACTTGGATTTTCTACGCTAATTACACAAAATATTATCAAACAACATTTTCCTGAGCGCACAAACGTTGAAAGTGGCGAGTTGTATTTAGCAGATAAATACGGTAAGAAATTGCCTTTGGGTACTTTCTTGAGGTTTTAACCTTATTTCTTTGAGCTTATAAATGCTAAGATAATACTTAGCAAACTTCCAGTTGCTATGTTTCCAATGATACATGATTGTTTGAAGTTTTCGTGATTAAACGATTGCTTCGCAATTTCAAGCGTGCTTAAATGATTTTTGACTTGGTATTGAATCATTGATGCGTAAAAATTTGGATTGATAAATTGATCAAAAATCCAAACGCTCATTGGCGTCAGTGCAACAATGAAAAGCGTTGCCATAAGTCCAAATCCAATGCCATTGATGAATGTAATTTTGCCACCCAAACCAATTCGGTGCTTTTTGAATCCTGTTGCATAAAGTAATATGAGTGGAATGATGATAAGATCAGATACAAACGGATAAAGTTTTATTTGGCCGTCGTGAAAACCCATGAGTTTTTCGCATGCTTTCCAAATGATAAAGATAAAAAAATAGGAAATAGCAAGGATAATTGATTTTTTGAATGTCATAGTTTTACTACATTTTTTGTAAAACTATATCTATTTTTAGAAATACAATTTTATTGACAGTCAATATTATTCACATCAATTAAGATTGTCTTATCCATTTGGCAAAGTCTTTCCAAGTTGGTTTTTTACCGTACATTAAAATTCCAATGCGGTAGATTTTGGCTGATATCCAAACCATGATAAAAAATGTGAGATATAAGATTGCCGCACTCGTGAAAATCTCCGACCAACTAATTCCAAAAGGTACCCTTACGGCCATCACAACGGGACTGGTAAGTGGTATCATTGAGAAAACCTTTGCAAGATGTCCATTTGGGGCTTGGAATACCACTGATTGTGCTATAATTAGCCCAAATACAAGAGGTAAGCTCACGGGGAGCATAAATTGTTGTACATCGGTTTCTTGGTTTACTGCTGCGCCTATTGCTGCAAAAACACTGCTGTACAACAAATATCCCCCAAGGAAAAACAATAAAAACACCACAATGATTTGTGCATAGGGAAGAGATTGTAGGTGACCAATCAGATCATTCTGATTCATCATAGATTGAATGGCCTGCTGATTGTTCATACTGCCTTGGGGCATGTTTTGTGGCATCTGGATTCCAGAAGATAGGTATTTTCCTATCCCCAATACAAATACCAAACTCAATAATATCCATGCAAAAAACTGGGTAAGTCCTACCAACGCCACTCCCAAAATTTTACCAAACATGAGTTGGAATGGTTTTACAGAGCTAATGATTACCTCAACAATTCTGTTGGTTTTTTCTTCCATGGCACTGCGCATTACCATTGATCCATACATGAAAATAAAGAAGTAAATGATAAACGCCATGATAAAGCCAACGCCGCTTTTTAGTTCGCTGCTGCTATTTTCCATTTGCCCACTTTCATTTTCTTCAATCATAGAAATGCCTCCTTTTACTTGGGCACTATCGAGCATGGACTGAGAAATGCCTTTGGCTTTGAGAATTTGCCTAGTGATTTGCGACTTTAAGAATTCGTTTATGGTATTTTTTTGATTTACAGAAAAGGCCTCTTTTACAATCAGTTCTGTACTGTCTAGGTTGCTCAAATCTTGATCTGAAATGATTAACCAGCCATTTACTTTACCTTGTTCAATGTCGCTATTGATTTTGTCCAAAACCACAGTTCCTCCTGGAGGGATATTGGGTTCATTAATAAATTCATAGTTGTTGAATTTTCGATCAATTTTTTGCACCAGGGCATTGTTTGAACTTAAATAGATGGTTTTTTGTGTATTGTCTTCTGCTCCTTTGGTGGCGAAATATATTGCTCCTCCATAAAATGCTGTGATTAATATAGGTGCTAAAAACGTCATAATAATGAACGTTTTATTTTTGATACGGGTTAGGTATTCTCTTTTTAATATGACCCAAATGTTTCTCATGGCTTAGTTTTTTGAAGTTACTTGGTTAACGAAAATTTGATGAATGGTAGGCATTTTTTCTTTAAATCCGATGATGGCATTCGATTGGCTATATTGTTTATATAACTCTTGCGGAGATTGGTTCTCTTTTAATTTAAATGTGATTTCTTTCCTGCCAAACGAATTAATTTGTGTTTGAATGATGTCAAATTGATTATTCGCAGTTTCAATATCTTCTATATTATTATTGGTAAACTCCAAAATATATTCATGATTGAAAAATTGCTGTCTAATGGTATTGATTTTGCCATCGAGAATTTTTTCGCCGTTGTGGATGATGGCAAGTTGATCACATAATTCTTCAATGTTGTCCATTCTGTGGGTAGAAAACAAGATGGTTGTTCCTTCGTTTTTCAAACTGATAATTAAGTCTTTTACCATGTCTGCATTTACTGGGTCAAATCCGCTAAATGGTTCGTCTAAGATTAGGAATTTTGGTTTGTGAAGGATGGTGCTAATGAATTGGATTTTTTGCGCCATTCCTTTGCTTAATTCTTCCATCTTTTTGTCGGCCCAAGAAACGATATCAAGTTTGTTCATCCAATATTTCACTTCCTGCTTTGCTTGGGTATGAGAATATCCTTTAAGTTCCGCAAAAAATAGCAGTTGGTCTACCACTGACATTTTTTTATACAAACCACGTTCTTCGGGCATGTAACCAATCATCGAGGAATGATTTGAATTAAGTGGTTGGTTATTGAGGGAAATTTTTCCTTTGTCGGGGGTGGTAATGGTTGCCAACATTCGGATTAATGTGGTTTTGCCGGCGCCATTTGGTCCCAATAATCCAAAGATTTCTCCTTCAGGTATTTCTAGAGAAATATTGTTGCTGACACATTTGTCTTCAAAATACTTGTAAACGTTTTCAACTTGAATAAACGACATATTACAAAGGTCATGGTTTTAAGTCAATTAAATAGACGGTTCGATAAATTCTAGAAAATATCGATAAGTGATAGAAATGATAGGATAGGCGCTTGTTGCGAATTATATTTGGAAATGAAAATTGCGCAATTCATCTGTGTATTGTCTCTTTTGGTTTGGGGGAAGTTGTCAGGTCAGTCATACAATATCCAAACAATAACAAATTTATCTGATACAATTGCTGAAACTTCAGGTCTATTGTTTTTAAATGGAAGGTTGTTTTCGCACAATGATTCGGGAAACGATGCGATTATTTATGAAATTGATACTACCAATGGTTGTATTTTAAATTTTTCCCCAATAGCTGGATCAGGCAATACTGATTGGGAAGATATTTCCTGCGACGACAGTTTTGTATACATTGGGGACTTTGGAAATAACAATGGAACACGGAAAGATTTATGCATTTATAAAATTGGAATCAATAGAATTCTTAAAAATGATACCACTTTGAAGGCTGAGAAAATCAATTTCTCATTTTCAAATCAAACCTCTTTTTCTAGCCAACCCTATACTACCAATTTTGATGTTGAAGCGTTGTCGTCAATAGGAAATAGTCTGTATATTTTTACAAAAAACTGGGGAAACAATCGTTGCGATGTGTATAGGTGCTCAAAAAACATAGGAACTTATGTGTTGAATAAAATAGATAGTTTTAATTCGCAGGGAATGATTACGGGAGCAGATTATTCAGCCAAGGACAGTTTATTGGCTTTGTGCGGATATACGTTGGATCATCCTTTTGTTTATATAATTAAAATGAAAAACCAATCAGGTTTTGATTGGCAATTGGCATATAAAATTGATCTTGTCCCTCAAAAACAAATTCAGATGGAAGGAATTGCTTTTGAAAAATCGGGTAATTGTTATATATCGAATGAGAAATTTAGTAGCCCAGCTAAATTGCAGAAGATACATTTTTCATTGAACCCTGTAACATGGATTTCTGAAATAAGTCATTCGGCAAGTGTTTTTCCTAATCCTTGTGCAGATCAAATAACAATTACAAGCAAGGAAATGATTGAGGCAGTTTCTATTTATAATTCAATGGGACAGAAAGTGTCTGCAATGAATGTAAATGGTTTTGAAGTTTACCTTTCTTTAGAAAAGTATCAAAAAGGAATTTACCATCTTCATGTTTTGTACGAAGATGGTAAATATGGATTTATAAAAATCCTTAAGAATTAATTCTTGATGATTTTTGTAGTATAATTGTTTCCTACATTCAAGAAATACAAACCGCTGCTCAAGTCTTTTAAGTTCAAATTCACATTTGCTTGTGTGCACTTTTCTTCATGTAAAATTTGTCCTTGGGTGTTGTAAATTGCAATCATGCTGCCAATTGGAGCATCTTGAATGGTTAAATTATCGTTGAATGGATTTGGAGAGATTTTGATATTTGATTTATTGATATTTTCTGAATTTAAGAATCCGAATGCAACCATATTGGAGTTGATCATTGTTTTGGCACCTTGGCAATCTGTATTTCCAACAATTCCAATGTAATATCGGTTACTTCCACTAGGAGGAGTTAAGTCACTATATGAATGTACTGTTGCAGCTACTGATCCAAGTGCTTTGAAGGCGCCACCTTTGTTACTTCTGTAGATGTAATAAGTGTTTAAAGGATAGATTCCCAAATAATCAGACCAATTCAAATTGTTTTCGCCAGATACACCCAAATTGGCAGATAAGTGTAAAGTAGTATGAGTGTAATATTTGGTTTCTTCTGATTCATTTCCACAAGAATCCACAGCAGCAAGATAATAAGTAAATGGTCTTTGTTTTGGATTGCTTGTAGTATCAATAAATGAACTTGCAGAATCAAAAGGAACGCTTCCAAGTAAATCGAATACTCCTGCAAAGTTTGATTCTTTATAGATGTTGTAGGATACTATTCTCATGCCTGTTGATTTCTCCCAAACTAATTTATTTCTATTCATTACAGTATCTACCGTAACCATGCAAAGTTTTTCGGTTGGTGGTGTAATAATTTGAACAGTAATTCTATTTGAATACCCCGAACAACCTGATGCCGAATCGTAGGCATAAACCGAGTATGTTCCAGAAGTTTTTGCAAATATTTTTTTGTCATACGAATAAGCAGGATACCATCCCATTTTACCAGTTATACCAGTAGCTTCAAGTTGAACAGAATCACCTTGGCAGAGAATTGTATCACCGTTGGCTTTGATTTTAACATTGCTAAAATTGATTGTTTTAATGTTGTAAATCATAGACGTATCAAAACATCCATTAAGCGATTTTGAAACGGCAAAATATTTTCCTGTTTTGGTAACAGTAAGGCTGCTTACTGTATCGCCTGTATTCCATCTGATTTTTGAAGTTGAATAGCAGTTTAAAATGACTTCTTCATTGTTGCAAAGACTTATGTCTGGTCCAGCTTTACCCCAAGCATATACACTGATGTAATTCTCATTTAAAGTTACTTTTACATGGTTTGAAGTATCCATGCAATAAACACTGTCATAGGCCACCACTTGGTAGTCTCCAGTTTTATTTACAGTTCTTGTTCCTCCATAATATCCATCGTTCCAATAAATATAAGTTGGATTTCCTGTGTAACTCACGGTTAATTTAATGTCTTTTGCACAAGTATCGATGCTTTTTGCAGCGTTAATCTTTATTTTGAATTTCTTGGTATAGCATGTATCAAACAATCCTGCTTTCAATTGATTTGAAGCAAATGTGGTGAAAAGCATAACAAGGAATAAAATCGAAGATGTGAATTTGTTTTTGAAATTTGATTTTAGCATAAATAATCTGATTAATGAACAAAACTAAGATTAAATAGTTCTATTGATTCGGTAATAATTATTAAATACTTTAATTATTGCAATAAAATTGCAATTGTTTAATCTTTTTGATGATAACTATATGCTATAACCAATTTTTTCGTTTGAACCAAGTACCAACTACAAGGCTCACAATAATCATTGCAATCCAAACGCCGAGATACCCATACTTTTGCGATAACTCAGGCATGAATTGAAAGTTCATGCCGTAAACACCCACAATAAAGGTGAGCGGCATAAAAAATACCGAAAATACGGTGAGTACTTTCATTACATCGTTGGTTTTTTGAGAAGCAACCGACAAATATATGGTGAGTAAGTTACTTACATCGTCAATTAATTGGTCATAGAACATTTCCAATTTGCCGTGTAAATCAATTACATCTCTCAAATCTGGCGACAATTTATGGTGACTTTGCATGCCATTCAATACTTCTCGTGTAAGTAACAGTTGCTTTTTGCCAATGGTACTTTGGCGCTTCAAGAAATATAGCGCTTCAGTAAAACTCTGTTTGGTGTTTTTGAGGAAAATCAAATCTTCAATGGCATCAATTTCTGCCGCCAATTTATTTTGATATTTCTCATAAGTGCGAAGCACCCCTTTGATTATTTTTGTTGCCAATTCATGCGTTGAATTTATTTTTTGAGTATTCACATATTTGTGAATGATGTCCTCCAAAAAAGTATGCGGCAATCTGTGAATTGTGATAATTAATTCACTATTGATAAAAATTGCCACTTTGGTACTCATTTCTTGAATGGTATGGCTATTTTCATTTTCAATATGTAGCGCTCGAGTTATAATAAAATTGAGCGGTGAAAGTTCTTCGTATTTTGGCAAATGATCAGGCTCAAGGCAATCTTGAATGGACGCTTGACTTAATTCATGGGTTTTGCAAAATTCAGCCAAATCGTTTTGGTTGGGATTTTCAATGTCAATCCATTTTATCTTTGATTCTACAATTGTGAATTCACGAATTTTCATTTGGAATAATTTAATTAGGAAACTTATTGTCTAAGTTTTGATGCGAAGATATATGATTTTGGGCTTTATTAAATTTGAGAGTTCATTGGAATTTGTTAATTTGCAATTTATTCGGGTTAAATGAATTTCAAAATAAATTGTAACCTTTTTGAATTTATACGTCATAGTTTTAAACTTTTAAAACGGTAATGAAAATGAACTTGGTAAAATTTATGAAATGTAAATCAAAAAAATATTTGGTATTTGTAATGTTGATGTTTCTGGCAAAACTAAACGCACAGCAAAAGTTTACATTTTCAACTTATCATAACCGAGATTCAGTAGTTTGGTATGTGAAGAATTTGAGCCAAGAAAATGTAAAGCTTTCTGCCGCAACTTTAGATTTATTCTACAAGTCAGACAACGTAATGATATGGCCTTATTGGTATTTTGGGGGAAATAAAAATTTTCGTAAAACCGGTAAATTCTGCGGTGAAAAAAATTGTTGGAAATACAAATCTGAAATAGGTTTGGGGCTAGATGCTTGGGTTGCTCCGGGTGATTCTTTTCCAATTGTTTCAGGCGACAATTACGCTGCTGCAAGTTTCGATACGCTCATGCTAGCCAATTTTGAATTGTTTTGGATTGACACCAATGGTATATCTCACAAAAACATCGTAATGCCGCCACAAAGCAATGGGAATTGCGAATTTTTGCCACTATTTGAATCGGCAGGTTCATGGAAAAACGATGGAATACGTTTGGGTAGCAATTCTTGGTATCAATTGCATGAAGGTTCAAAAAAATATTTGTGGGGTACGAATGGGTATCCAACAATTGCCATACTTTTTGATGCTACAACCTTAAAACCATATTGGGTGTCATCTGTTTATCCTCAAAATCCTGCAGGTCGCATGATTAAAGACTTTGGATATCCCATCGATTCTCAAGTTTTTTATCAATTTAATATTTATAATAATAGATATACTGGCATGCAAACACTTGATAGCATTATTGATGGCATGTCGACCGGTGATTATATTGCCATCGTTTCATATAGTCAATGGTCTGGATATTTCGCAAATGCAGCGAATGGCTACAATGAGTTTGGATGTCTCAAAAAATCATTTGAAAGTATTGGATTCAATATGGATACTTTGTTCCCTGGCTGCTCATATTCTTTGTTAGGTAGAAAAGGATTGGCAGTAGGTAAGGCGAAATTCAATATCAATCATATTTGTGATCCCGCAAATTTTACCATTTATAATTTGAAAACAGCAATGATTTCAAATGCAGCAACAAATGAGATGTATGATTATCCGGCATGCTATGAAAAATACATCTACAAACTTTCTCCTTATGTTCCTAAACCTAAAGGCGGATTACATCAAATTACTTCTCAATTAATCGCATATCCCAATCCTTCTTTTGAGGGACAGTGGACAATTTTACTCCCAAACAACGCTTGTAAAATTGAAATTTGTGATGCATTGGGAAGGAAATTATTTGGCAATGAAAAATTAAGCGGATTGACTTCTTTTGAATTGAAGGCAACACAATTTTGCAATCAATTGTCTAAAGGGGTATATGTTGCAAGAATTTTAAATGAATCGAACCAATTGTTAAGTGTTGGAAGGTTAATGAATTAAAAGTTATGAAAAGAATTGTTATCTGTATTTTGTTGTTTTTAATTGCTTCTACAAGCAAGGCCCAGAAATTCCAGGTGGTTGCTTCTCACAACAAAGATTCCGTAGTTTGGTATATCAAAAATTTGAATAAGGATTCAATAAAACTTGGAGCTGCTACTTTGGATTTTTTTTATCAAACACAAAATCTAATGATATGGCCTTATTGGTATTTTGGTGGAAATAGATATTACCAAAGAGTTGGTAAATTCTGTGGTGAAAAATACTGTTGGAAATATAAAACGGAAATAGGAATGGGATTGGATGCTTGGGTGAAGTCTGGCGATTCTTTTCCAATTATATCTGGTGATAATTATGCTGCCCAAGATTTCGATACGTTGATGATGGCGAATTTTGAGCTTTATTGGTCAGACACTTCGGGTATCTCCCACAAAACCATAGTAACGCCGCCTGGTTCTACATGTGCCTATGAATCGCTATTTTTATCGGCTGGTGATTTACCTGATAAAGGCATTAAAAAAGGAAGTAATGCATATTTTCAGATGCATGAGGGATCTAAAAATTACCTTTTCGGGAACAATATTGCCATTGCCATTTTGTTTGACAATTACACCTTAAAACCTTATTGGGTGAGTTCGGTTTTTCCGCAAAATCCAGCAGGTCAAATGTGGAAGGACTTTGGTTACCCCATAGATTCTCAAGTTTTTTATCAGATTCGAATGTCAAATACCTTGAATAAAAAAACGGGTACTCTCGATAGTATTATCGATGGAATGAACACCGGCGATTATATTGCTTTGGTTTCATATAATACCTATAATTTTGATGCAGAAAATTTCAGATCTGTTTTTGCTAAAATTGGGGTAAATGTAAATTCCTTGAACGGAGGTATATGTTTTACAATATTGGGTCGTAAGGATTTACCTGTTGGAAAAGCGCAAGTTAAGATTGCCGCTAATGCATTAGCCGGAGCTTCCTTAAAAATTCCAATTATTAAACAGCAACCATCTAATGAATGTTTGAATTACGCTTCTTGTTTTGAAAAGTATGTTTTCAAACTAAATCCTTACGTAAACAAACCTCATTTGAATGTAAATAAAAATAGGGTTTCACCATTGAAAATTTGGCCAAATCCTTCATCCGATGGAGTTTGGAATATGCTTATTCCCCAAGATGCAGCTCAACTCGAAGTATATGATATTGCGGGTAAAAAAATACATGCTCAACTTATTCCTACAGCTGCCAGAGGAATCGCTTTAAATGCATCTGATTTTGAATTCGAAAATCAACATGGAATTTATCTTGTGCGGGTTTTGAATGCACAGGGTCAGTTGCTTTCTGCCGGAAAAGTTATCAAATAGTTTAGTGGAATTAATATTGCTTTGATCTGAATGTCATTCTAAAGTAAGGTTTTTTTCAATAGACAACATTTTGTTTAAATTTATGTCTATAACTTTGAAACATTATGAAAAGATTTTTACCCTTCCTCTTATTCGTCTTTACCTTCTTTGGAACAAAGCAATCTCAAGCTGGATCTACTTGTAACTGGGGATCTCGAATTCCTTACTTTTTAACGTGGGATAGTTGCGCAAGCAAACTATCTAAAAACAAAGGAATGTTAAATGGATACATAGCATTTAACTATGCCAAATCTAGCTGTTTTAAATATCAATGGACAGTAAATGGCAACAACGTAACCACAAATAGGGCAATGACATTCATGCCTTCTACAAACGGCAAATATTCAGTATGTGTGAAGGTTACCGATACTTGCAATGGATGCGATACCACCTTTTGCAGTTCTATGGGTATTTCATGTCTTGGTTCAACAACATCATCTAAATGTAATTGGGGTGCCCGCAATCCTTATTTTTATTCGGATGACAGTTGCTATTATGTTGTAGCTAAAAACAAAGGAATGCTCAATGGATATATTGGATTTAATAGTTCAATTTCGGGTTGTATGAAATATCAATGGACAGTTGATGGAAAGGCTATTTCAACTGGTAATGTGATGCATTTTATGCCAACAGCCAACGGTACCTATTCGGTTTGCGTAAAAGTAACAGATACTTGTAAAGGATGCGATACCACCTACTGTGTTTCTCATGCTATTTCTTGTTTTGGATCAAGCACTTCTAAATGCAATTGGAAATCGCGTAATCCTTATTTTTTATCTTGGGATAGCTGCGGCAGTGCCAATTCGAAAAATAAAGGAATGATTTATGGTTATATGGCATTCAGTTATGCCAAAGCAACTTGTTTTAAATATCAGTGGACAATTAACGGCAATAACGTTACAACCAATAAAGCAATGACATATATGCCTTCTGCAAATGGGAAGTATGCTGTTTGTGTGAAGGTTACTGATACTTGCAGCGGTTGCGATACAACGTTTTGTTCCTACATTGGAATTACTTGCTTGAGCTCTAATTCAGCTACATGCAATTGGCAATCGAGAAATCCTTATTTCTTACATTGGGATAGTTGTGGAACAAAAGGGGTAAATAACGGTAAAATATACGGATACATTTATTTCAACTATGCCAAAATGGGTTGTTTTAAATATCAATGGACAATTGATGGCAAGAATATTACAACAAACAGGTCTATGACCAATATGCCTTCTGCAAATGGGAAATACGCTGTTTGCGTGAAAGTTACAGATACTTGCAGTGGTTGTGATACAACCTTTTGTGCTTATGTTGGAATAACTTGCTTGAAATCAAATACCTCGAAATGCGATTGGAAATCGCGCAATGCATATTTCTTTGCTTGGGATAGTTGTGGCGCAAAAGTAACCAGTCACAAAAGCATGATCAATGGATACATCGCCTTTAATTATGCGAAATCTGGTTGCTTCAAATACCAATGGACAGTGAATGGAAATAAAATTGCAACGACAAGACCTTTGCAATGTTGGGCAACCGCAAATGGAACCTATAGTGTTTGTGTAAAAGTAACAGATACCTGTATGGGTTGTGATACAACTTATTGCGGTACCGTAACAATTAATTGCTTAGGAACCTCAAACAGCAAATGCAATTGGAGTTCGCGTAAACCTTATTTTATTGCGTATGATAGTTGTTATGCAACATCTGCCAACAAAGGAAAAATTTATGGTTTTGTGTATTTTAATTATACCAAGTCTGGTTGTTTCAAATATCAATGGACCGTTAATGGTACGAATGTAAGCAATGATTGGGCAATGGAATTTGCAACGAGATACAATGGAACATATAGTGTTTGCTTGAAAGTTTCAGATACTTGTATGGGTTGCGATACCTCATTCTGTAGGTCAATTGTAATTTCTTGTTTGAGTTCATCTACTTCAAAATGTAACTGGCAATCGCGCAATCCTTATTTTATGACATGGGATAGTTGTAAAAGCGCCATTAAAAATGATAAAATTTATGGTTATGTAGGCTTCAATTATGCGAAATCGAGCTGCTTTAAATATCAATGGTCTGTAAACGATACAATTGTAAGCACTGCAAGATATTTCAATTATCAAGTTTATGCGAATGGCAATTATAAGATGTGTGTAAAAATTGTAGATACCTGTAACAATTGCGATACGCTGTTCTGTAATACCCTAACTGTGAAATGTTTTGGCACCACCAATGTCAATAAAATGGAATCAAATCAACTTGCCGTTTATCCAAATCCAACAACTGGAGTAATTAATATTTTAGGAGTAAATTCATCAGTAAATTATATTTTGAGGGACATAAATGGTCGGGTATTAATAAATGATTTGTTATCAGAAAATAAAATTGATATTTCAGAATTTCAACAAGGGGTTTATTTGTTATCAATTCAAAAGGATAGTATTTGGATAAATACCAAAATCATAAGAAACTAGTTTTAAGTTTAGTGTATAGTAAGAAATTGGCTCGTAAATGCGGGCCTTTTTCTTTTAAATTTTTCTTGAATCTAAAATTGATTACCTAACTTTGATCTATGATTCATTGGAAAACATTTTCAGTAGAAGGTGCAGATTCTATTGTGGCAAGGTTAGATAAACTGGATGCTTCAACGCAACCTTTGTGGGGTAAAATGTCGGTTTCAAAAATGGTAAAGCATTGTCAAATACCCTATTTAGAAATTGAAGGAAAAATAAAGAGAAATCCTTCTTTGTTTATGAAAATTATCATGAGAATTTTAATAAAGAAAAAAATGATTGATGATTCTCTATATGCAAAAAATTTGCCAACCGCACCTCATTTTATAATTGATATTGATCCAGATTTTGAATTTGAGAAAGAAGAGTTGAAATCTAAAGTTCTAGCTTTGGGAATTACAGAACATTCCGATTTTGAAGGAAGAAAACATAGTTTGTTAGGTACACTTAAAGCAAGCGAATGGGATACCATGTTGTATAAGCATATAGATCATCATTTGCGTCAATTTGGCGTGTGATAAAATGCTTCCTGCTCCTTTAATTTGTACTGTTGGTTCTAAAATATTGGTAGGCGATATGCTTGAAATGTCGTTTAACAATATTCAAACACCCACCTTGTGGCGGAATTTTATGCCCCGCCGTAATCAAATTTTGAATGTGATTTCAAGCGATTTGTACTCCGTCCAGATTTTGAAAAAATTTGAAGTACCCAATCCGCAAAGTGAATTTGAAAAATGGGCTTGTGTTGAGGTAGATCAGGTTACAGAAATCCCTCCGAATATGAAAACTTTAATTATTCCAGAAGGATTGTATGCAATATTTCATTACAAAGGATTAGATACAGAAGGGTATAAGGTATTTCAATGGATCTTTAATGATTGGATGGCTAAGTCAGATTATGCTTTTGATAATAGGCCCCAGTTTGAAATTTTGACCGATAAATACAAACGGAACGATGTGAATTCCGAAGAAGATATTTATATCCCAATTAAGTTAAAGAAAGCAGAAAATTAATTTCTGTTTTTCTTGTGACTTAACAATGCCTCAATTGTTTTCTTCGTTCTAGAAATTCGAGTTTCTTCTTTTTTAGCTTCTGAAATATAATTTACATATTCTCTTTGACAAGAGTAAGAAAGTGTATCAAAAAAGTTCTTTGCATTTGGGTATTCTTCAAATTCAAACATCAATTCATTTGGAATAACAATTGGCAATCTTTCTTTGGGTTGCGAGAGTTCCTGTGAATTCATATTACTTTGAAGTTTCCTCTAGTCTAAATTTTACAATTCTTTGAATCAGATCTTTTGGCAACGGTTCATTTAATGGAAATTGCACTGCACCTTTAGACCATTTGTAATTGCCAAATTCATGAGAAAAATGTGCAATTCCTGATGCTGTTGGATAAAATCCAACGTGGGCTTTATATCCTGCAAAATATACCAAAATGCTATTTAATTTGAACGCGGGCATTTGATAACCAATCACCTGTTCTGCATTTGGAATAACTTCTAGAATAATATTCCTCATTTCATTTAATACTTCTTGAGTTTGAAGCGGGAATTTTTCAATATATAAATCAATTACATTACTCATTCTAATTGTTTTACTTCGATACTTGACAATGCTTTGATATACCTTCTTCCTGGTTTTTTATCGGAAGTGGAAATAAATATGATTCTGTTTTTTGATTCTGCAATGGGTTGCCCATTGATTTTACTTAGGATATAAAAGTCAGATTTGGCGTTGTAAATTTCATTCCATGAAAATACCACCCTGTAGCCATCGGTTGCTTTGAAAACAAAGTAGAACTCGTTTAATTCCTTGGGTTTGGTGTAAATGTATTCCGTATTCAACAAAATAGATTCCAATGGAATTCCTTCTAAATTCTGAATGGTGTCTTTGATTTCGCCTTTGTGGTTGTAAATGATTTGCTGAGGAATTTTTACAGATGTGAACGTCGTTAAATCTTTGATTTTAATGGTTGTTGCATTTTTAACCTTTCCAAAAATGACAAAAGAATCGGAAGGGGTGATTTCACGTTGAGAAAATAAACTCAAACTTGAACCAATAAACAACAGGGTAGTTAAAATGTATTTTTTCATGACAAACTCATCGGTACTTCCATCAAAAGAACGTCGCAATTGGAAAGGGCTTTCATGTTGAAATTTTCAATGTCCCAAATTCCAAAACCATCTCGTTTTGAAAGGGTTTGACCATCAACCTCAATTTCTCCCTCTAAAACAAAAATATAAACTCCGTTTTGGTTGCTTTTTAAATTGTAAGTGGTTTCAAATCCGCTGTCGAAATTCCCCATGCTGAACCAAGCGTTTTGATTGATCCATGCTCCTTCATCGTCGGGGTTTGGCGATATTATTTGTTGGAAGTTATTATGCCTGTCTTCGATATTGAGGGATATTTGGCTGTATCTCGGAGTTACGTTTTGCTTATTTGGGAAAATCCAAATTTGCAAAAATTTCACTGCCTTGTCTTTGTTTTTATTGTATTCGCTGTGGGTAATTCCAGTTCCAGCACTTAATACTTGGATATCACCGTGGCGAATTACTGCAATATTTCCCATGCTGTCTTTGTGCTCTAAATCACCTTCCAACGGGATGGAAATAATTTCCATGTTTTCATGGGGATGGGTTCCAAAGCCCATGCCAGGTGCAACTTGATCGTCGTTTAATACACGAAGTACCCCAAAGTGCATTCTTTCAGGATTGTAGTAATTGGCAAAACTAAAAGTATGTTTTGAATCTAACCAGCCATGATTTGCATGTCCTCTGGTATCTGCTTTGTGTATAATTGATTTAGACATAATTGGAAATTATGCTGCAAAATTAATGAGAATAAACGGAAAGCCTATGAAATAGCATGATGCTTTTGTTGAGACAAATAAAAAATTCGACGATTATCTGTCCCTCAAAAAACTAAGACTTAAATGTAAAATAAACGAGTAATACTGCGGCCACCGTCATAACTGCCAACGCTGCAAACCCCATGATATTTAAATATCTGGTATTTACATATTCCCCCATGATTTTTTTGTTGTTTGAAATATGCAAAATAATTGCAATCAAAACAGGTGCGGTAAGTCCGTAAAGAATGGCGGTGTAAATCAACGCATCGATGGGAGAAATGCCTATATAATTCATAGATAAGCCAAAAATGAGGGAAATGGCAATAATGGTGTAAAAACCTCTGGCCTCGTGGAATTTCTTATCAAGGCCTTGTTCCCAGCCAAAAGTTTCGGTAAAAATGTAGGATAAAGAGCCGCTCAAAACGGGAATAGCAATGAAACCTGTACCAATTACGCCAATAGCAAAAAGCAAATAAGCCAAATTACCCGCAAGTGGTTTGAGCGCCATGGCTGCTTGTTCAACTGTGTCAATTTTATGAATGCCAGAATTATATAAAACGGTTCCAGTTGTGAGAATAATAAAATACATGACAAATCCAGAAACGGTCATTCCAAAATCTACATCGTTTTTCATTTCGGTCATGATTTTCTTATTAACAATCAGGTGTTTTTTGTGTTCTTCAACTTCTACAGAAGCCTGCCAAAAGAATAGATAGGGTGAAATTGTGGTGCCTAAAATACCCACTAAAATGCCAATGAACTCTTTGTTGAAATGTATTTCCGGAATAAATGTGGCCTTTGCAATGGCTGCGAAATCTTGTTTATATAAGAATGGAACCACAAAGTAAACCAGCATTACTATGCAAAACCATTTCAAAACTGCTGCTATTTTTTGATAGGGTAGGTATATAATTAATCCCAATAAAATGACGGTAAAAAGTACACTAAAATAATTGGCATCTATGCTTGGGAAAAGTAAATTCCCAACGGCGCCCATGCCTGCAATATCGGCACCAATATTCATTACAATAGCTGGAAAGCTAAAAATAAGCATGATGTATAAAACAGGTTGTGGGTAATGCTTTTTAAGTGTTGCGGTTAATCCTTGCGAAGTTACAATGCCAATTTTGGCACACATTTGTTGAATTGCCGCCATTAGCGGGAATGCCAGAATGGATGTCCATAAAGTTGACAATCCATAAGCGGCACCTGCTTGAGAGTATGTGGCAATTCCCGATGGGTCATCGTCACTTGCACCGGTTACCAATCCTGGTCCGATGTTTTTCCAGAATTTAAAGATTTTATTGGGAGATTTGGGTTTTGTTTTGTTCATGTTTGTTGAACGATGAGAAATTTCAGAGTTAAACAAATATAACGAATTTGCAGGGTAATAGCAAGGTTAATCCCACCAAAGATAAAGACGTTTGTTCTTCATCATTTCGTTTTTATAAACCACCAAATAGCCTGTTCCTTGATTCACTACGTCGGGGCAGATGTTATAAATTTGTTGCGCCAATTCCCTCCAATTTTGCGGATCTTTATTGATTAAAAATTCGCAATAATCGCCAGATGCGCCAATGAGTTCCAAATCTAAATCTTTGTCCCACCGTTGAATTATATGTATCAAACTGTCGTTGTCAATGTCGTAATTAAAGGCACTTGTTTTGATGTCGCGTAAAATTTTATATTTATCGGTGGTTTTGAAAATTCCAAGCCTGTCGGGTTTGTCGTTCACGCTAAAATTGTTTTCGAGCATGAATATGGTATAACCTTTTTTCTTGAATTCATCTTTCAAAGAAAAAATGGTATTGTATGAATCGGTATTTTTGATGTCAATGGTAATTCCTTTTAGATGGATTGGGTTGATTTCTAATTCATTGCTGTCTGAAATGGCCCGCGATAAAGAGTAATGAAAAGGCTCAATTTTACCATCACTAAACTCACGAATTCTTTTATACACTTCCAAATCAACACCCATTGAATCACAAACTTTTTTGTCTTTGGTTTCTATTGTACCAATCGATTTGTTTTGCTTAGGAAGAAAATCACAACCAACAAAAATCACGAAAACAAAAGTTAAGATAATGCGAAAATGAATCATTGGTTCAAAATTAATTGATTGTTGGGAATCAACCTAATTGCGTATTTTTGAAAGTTAGGAATTATACAAAAATCCACAGATTTATTTTAAACTTACACAATATCATATGGAAAAGATTACATTCATTTTAAAAGGGCTCTTAGTTTTATTCGTGGCTTTGTTTATTGGAGGGGAATTAAATATGTTCATTGTTGAAAATGGACATTACTTGATTGCTAATCCTCCAGGTACAGATTTTACAACCACTGAAGGTTTGAAGAAATCCATGCATTTGATGCAGCCCAAGCATTTCCTTATGCCTTTTTTGGCGCATGCCTTAGGAGCATTATTGTCTGCAATTATTGTTGTGAAACTCATGCCGTCAAAAGCGAAACTTTTGTCGTACTTGGTTGGTCTGATGTTTTTTGTTGGCGGAGTAATGATGATTTCCATGGTGCCTAGTCCACTTTGGTTTACCATTGTCGATCTGGTTTTTGCATATATTCCGATGTCGTTCATTGCTTTGAAACTATTTTATAAATCAAATGAAAATTAGAAAATATACGCCTAGTGATTTTGAGGGATGCATGGCCGTTTTTGATAGCAATTTGCCGTTGTATTTTGATTATTCAGAAAGAGACATGTTTTCAAATTGGTTGGCGCATTGTGGTAACAATGCCTTTGAATATCAAAGTCCTACATATTCAAATGCTGAATTTGATTCCTACGAAGTGGTTGAAGATGAAACCGGAAAAATTGTAGGTTGTGGTGGCTACTATATTTGCAAAGATCTGCTGGAGGCTCGAATGGCTTGGGGAATGATTCATTCGGATTATCATGGAAAAGGAATTGGAACGTTGTTGTTTCAATCCCGAGAAGAAGAACTTTCGCGGAAATATCCGAAGCACATTATCACTTTAGGAACCAGTCAGCATACATTCCCTTTTTATGAAAAAATGGGAATGCGAGTGCTAGAAATTATTCCAAATGGGTATGGTGAAAATTTGCACCAATACAATATGGAAAAGTAAACATGTTTGGTTTTGTTACAAATTTCAATGAAAACCCTTGTCAAACCTCACTTCTGAACCGTTATCTGTATTTTAGATAAATCAAATCCTTTGGATTGCAATCGGATGATGATTTCTTGGTAGATTTTTTCATCCATTTTGGGAGTGCGACATAAAATCCATAAGTATTCTCTGTTTGGATGACTCACTACTGCATAGCTGTAATCATCGGCCAAATCTATGATCCAGTATTTGCCTTTGAATGGCCAAAAGAATTGAACTTTTAATTTGGAATTACCCGTGTTTTCATCAATAAAGGCTTTGCCTTTTATGTATGTTTCTCTTCCGTTTATGCTGTCTTTATTGCATCTGTTTTCAACAATGATGTAGCCCTTATCGGTTGGAGTATATTCAGCCGTTGTGCAGTGACAACCTTTTTGAAACCTTTGGGGATAAGAGGCAATTTCATGCCATTTTCCTGCAAACTTATTTAAGTCAACATATGGAACAGTTTCTAATGTTTGTGCATGAGATTTCATGGTTGTCAGGGCAATTAAAAATGAAATAAATAAAGTGATAGATCTAGAAAATGGGAAATTTGTCATTGAGCCCATCAATAGTCTTTTCCTTTTTCTTGAAGTAGGGTAAAGGCATCATCCCAGTTTGGAATCGTTTCAGATTCATAACCATAGGTTCTTCCGGTGGCAATGCTGTGAAACGCTTTCATTGCTTTTAAATGTGCGCCACTGCGCATAAATTCAAGCATTACCTCACGGCTTTCCCAAGCCGAAACAGTGCATTGGTAGCCATGCATTTGCTTTGTAGAAGTATGGATGTTCCCTTTTGATTTTTCTGCTTGGCGGAATGAAGGAATTGCCAAAAACCAAAATTTAAGAAAACTAAAAAATCCTTTTGGCTTTAGGCCAGTAATTGAAATATACACAACTCAAATGTAAACAAATTCTTCCTGAAAGGAATTAAGAATTTGTTGTATTATTTAATTTGTGATATGTAAAATAAGAGGTAAGCAATAAGCCCAAGAAAATCAACGACATCATTCCAAACGGAACCATTGCATCTCCAACTGCTACATGGGCAATAAATGCGGTGATGTACATAATTCCATAGCCAACATAAGCCCATTCTTTAAATCTTGCTGGGATTTGCGGCACAATTAACAACACCAATCCTATGAGTTGCCCAATGCTTACTTCTAAGCCTAAGTAACGCGGAATCAAAAGGTGATTAGCCCCATCGATTGCCATTTGAGAATTCATTTGAATGGCGCCTAAAGAAAATAAGCAAATAATGCTGGTTGATATCCAATAGATGATTTTAGTAGTTTTCATAGTTCGTATTTTATATGCAAAATTAAATAAAATACTTAAAAAAGTAAAATGCAAATATTATGCGACTCTTGCGATTATTGAATCACAATTTTCTGAGACCAAGAACCGTTGATGTCATTTACTTGAAGGAAATAAATTCCGGCTTTCAAATTGCCACGGCTAACCTCATAAATTGAACCTTGAAAATTGGTTATCACATTTGTCTTTTGTCCCTCAAAATTATAAAGAACAATTATTGCATTTCTTAAGGGTTTTTCAAATTGAATGGTAGCGTTTTCGGTAAATGGGTTGGGGGAAATGGTAGCGTGTAATTTCTGATTTTTGAAGTTTTGCAGTCCAGAATAAAATTCCCCACAGGTTGTTCCGTTCTTTTTGAAAAAATTTAAAATGTAGGAAGTGTGAATGGGACCGTGGGGATCGTCTTTTGAAAAATATGGCCCACCCAATCCTTCAACAAAATAGGTGAAATGTTCTACAGGTTCAAACCACATAGAATCAAGTTTACCTGGTGACTTAGCCCAAACATTGCGGTTGCAAAAAGATGAATAAAATGAATCTTTGATGGTACATTCAGTTGATTCGTTGTAATGTATTGCCAAGTCATTTAAATGCATTATGGGTTGAATAATTGTATCAATTAAATCAGTTGCATGGCAAGTATCACAGCGTTGTGGAGTGAAATATGATCGGCGAATTGTATAAAAAATGGTATCTTGTTTAGTAGAAAATGCTTTCTTCAATATAAAATGCGTTTCATACGTTGGGGGTCCAGGTTGATTTGGATAAACACCGCTGTAATCATGAACTCCTTGAATAATATCTCCAACTTCAAAATTGTAAACTTGCCCGTTGGTAAGTTCCTTTTGCGCATTAGCATTTTTTTCAATCAAAAAGCTAATAATCAGCAAGGTAATTTTGAATAAATTGATATTCATACTGCTAATTTAACACATAATTGGCGAAATCTAAGATTGGATGAGGTGAGGATTGTTTGATATGACAAACATTTTACAATGTTTCAATCAGAAATACGATTTAAAATTCAGGAGTGATGGTTCGTCTGAATTTTTTCATGCTGTAGGCGGCAACCCTAAATCCGATGAAAGAATTAGATTCATCTGCTTTTAGAACGGTTCTGCTTCCAATGGTGCATGCTGCTTCGGGCAAATTCCAGGCACCTCCTTTGATGATAAAACCTTCGTCGGTTGCTTCGCCAGTACGAAACCCCATTTCGGTGCTTGTCCATTCAGCCACATTGCCCTGCATGTTGTAACATCCTGCATCGTTGGGCAAATATGATTCAACCGTAGTGGAATAAATTGCGCCATCGCTGCTGTATTGGTTGTTGTTTGGCAAAACGTTGGCAATGTAACAACCGCTTGCATTTCTTATGTAGTTATGAAATACGGGTGATCCGGAAGATTTTTTTGAGGGATGTTTGGCTATCACAGAAGCCGCTGCTTCCCAATCGTGTTCGTTGGGTAAACTGAAATAAATGCTTGTGTTATCGATGGTTAGATCTTCACTTTGGTTTTCAGTTAACCAACGGCAATACAAGAGCGCTTGTTTTTGAGACACACCAACCACTGGGAAATTTTGATAAGCTGGATGACTGAAATATAGCTGACTCATGGGATTGTTGTTCATTTTTTGAAAATCGGTATTCCAACATAGGGTGTTGGGATAGATTGGAATTCCCTTAAATTTAATCTTCGACCAATTTAAATTGCGTGGTTGCAATTCTGCCCAATTGCTTGCAGGTTTTAAATTATCGGTCATCATCATTGGTGTTGAGTCGTTGTTGACAGACAACCATTGTTCAACGGCTAAAATGTATTCTGGTGAATTCCATTTGTATTTTGAAGTGATTTCTTTTTTGTTAGTTTGCATCCATTTTTTGATACAGTCAATTACAAACGCATTGTATTCTTTGTTAGAAACTTCAGTTTTAGAAATAAAGAAATTAGGTCCTTCAATATTTTTATTCAAATCATATACTTTGTTTGCTGGAATTTGTGCGTGAATAAATTCAGAATCGTGATTGTAATACGGTTCCATTTTGTTAAAATTATTGACTCTCAATCCATTTGGGTATTGATTTGCAACAAGGTAATAGACTCTATTTGTATCGTTTACGGCGGATTGGGTGCCTTCGATGTAACTCCATTTTTTGCCTAATTTATTTTTGAATTTAGACATTTGTGCAAATGATTGATTTGTAATTAAAAGTATGGCAATTACAAAAACGGAAATTGATTTGAATGGGTTCATTTTATAAAACATTGTATTCATGTTTGGCTAATGAATAACGACAAATGGTTTAGAAAATTGTATTATTTGGAATAATACTATTCAAGGATTATATATCAATTGATATTTTCAAATGCGCACCCAATCCAACTTGAATGATTCGCATTAAAGTTGACAAACGAATGTCGCTGGCATCATTTTCAATTCTAGAAATATAGGTTTTTGTGGTACCACATTTTTCTGCCAATTGAGTTTGTGTAAGGCCTTTTTCTTTGCGCAATTCTTGTATTACAACACCCAATTTGAATGCTTCAAACTCTTGTTCGTATTGTTCTCTGGTTGTAGAACCTGCAACACCATATTCTTTATCCAAATGATCAGAAAATGAGGTTAAGTTATTTGATGGTTTTTTCATAGAATACACGAGTTATACGAAGTTACCTATTTAGATAACAATATGCAAGTCCATTATTTGCGAAAATTGCGAATGTAAGTTAGGAGACTATAGTTCCCAATAAAATTGCTTCTCTTAAAATTTTTAGATCTATATCTTTGATTGTCTTGAATTTGATGCAGTACCCAGTGACCTTGGCTTTGCCAATTGTAGGACCAATTAATTTCACTAAATCAATTTTATTGCGAATTCCCATGATATAAACAGAAATACCAGTTGTGTTTGCGCTCAATCCAATTTGGTAAAACTCTCTGGTGGTTCCATTTGCATAGGAAATGGTAAAATTGCCGTACCCGATATTGGGGTTGCTTACCACTTTGTTATTTGCATCAATTCCCGATTCAAACCAAAGCTTACAATTGGGTATCCATTCAAGAAACAACGCATGCAATTGTTTCATCTCGCTGCATTTGGGTTCGGGTATGCTTTCTAAATAATGG
>CANFLS010000025.1 GCA_947447955.1 Flavobacteriales bacterium
TTTAAATGTATCGTATCACGTAGGATCTGCTAGAGAAACTCCAGGTAAATCAGGTTTTGCGCATTTCTTCGAACATATGTTGTTCCAAGGTTCAAAACACATTGCCGATGAAGAGCATTTCAAAATCATCAAGCAATATGGGGGAGATGTTAATGGGAATACTACCAGAGATAGAACCGTTTATATTGAAACTTTCCCATCTAACTTCACTGAAACAGCATTGTGGATGGAAGCAGATAGAATGGGTTGTTTCTTAGAAGCTTTTACCCAAAAGAAATTTGAAATTCAACGTGAAACAGTAAAAAATGAAAAAGGTGAAAGATTTGATGGTCCTTATGGTTTCCTTATGGAAGTAAAAGACCAAGAATTATATCCTTCAGATCATCCATATAGTTGGTCAACAATTGGTTTCGTAGATGATTTGAATCGTGCGGATAGCAACGATTTGAAAAACTTCTTTTTACGTTGGTATGGTCCAAACAACGCTTGCGTAATTGTAAGTGGTGATGTAAATGCAAGTGAAGTTGTAAAATGGTGTGAAAAATACTTTGGCGCTATCAAAAGAGGCAAAGAAGTTACGAAGAAAAGAGTAAAGCCGGTTGTATTCACTGAACACAAATTGAAAAGCTATCCAGATCCTAATGCATCATTGCCTTTGATGTATATCAGTTATCCTGGTGCTCCAGTTTATCACGAAGATGAAGCAGCAATGGATATGCTGTCATATTTAATGTCAGGTACAAAAAGCTCAGTATTGTATAAAAAGTTCACCGACGGAGAATGGGCTTTGCAGTCTGCTGCAGAGAATAACCCAATGAGTAGTATCAACCATGAACTTGCAGGTGAATTTGCATTTACATTGGTGGGTTATCCTTGGTCTGATATGTTCAAATTGAGAGATATGCTGTTTAGTACCATTGATTCTTTTGAATTTAAAAACTTCTCTGATGAAGATCTATCTCGTGCCAAATCAAACTTCTTAAGTCGATATAGCGGTGGATTAGAATCTAATTCAGTTAAAGCGAATTATTTATCTTCATTTTGGTATTTAGGCTTGAAAGGAGCAGATGGCAAAATGTATAATTTAGAAGAAGAAGCACAACGTTACCAAAATGTAAAACGTGAGGATATCATGCGTGTTTACAAAAAATATCTGAAAGGTAAATTTTCTTCAACTATTGAAATCACACCAGCTCCAACACCAGAAGGTGAGAAGCCAGTGAAATATACAAGTTTTAATCCCAATGCAAATTATAAAAACGAAGCATTGGATATTGAATATCAAAATTTAAAGTACCAGCCTGTGGTTGATAATTTCGACCGCGCTGTTCGTCCAGCACCAACTGTAGTAAAGCCTGTGTCTGTTCCTAAAACGTTCAAAAATAAATTCAATAATGGTTTAGAACTTTGGGGATCAAACTTTGATGAAACACCAAGAGTGTTTGCTCAAATTGTAATTAAAGGTGGTGAATTGTTTGAAAACGGCAAAGATGTTTTACCAGGTACATCAGAAATGTTGGCAACCAGCATGTCAAATGGTACTAAAAACAAAACTCCAGAGCAATTAGAAAATGCATTAGAAAAATTGGGTGCAAGTATTTCATTCAATCCAGGTGCAACTTCATTCGTTGTCAATATTGGATGTGAAAAAGATAAGTTAGATGCTACGTTGGCTTTGGCTAAAGAAATGATGTTCGAACCTCGTTGGGACAAAAAAGAATTTGACAAAGACAAGAAACGTATCATTGAAGGTGCAAAAAGTCAATTGTCTAGTCGTGGCGTTGGTATGTCAAACGCATGGAGAAGATTGGTAAACGGCGAAAAAAGTCCTTTGGGTCGTTATGTTGGTTCTGATGATTACATGAAAGTTGGTATGTCTGACATTCAAAATTATTATAACAAATATTTCACTCCAGACAATGCAAAATTGGTTGTTGTTGGTCCATTAACCAACGACGAAATGAATTCTAAATTCTCATTCTTAATGGATTGGAAAGCAGGAAATGTGGTTGTTCCTAAGCCAGAAGTTGCGCAAAAATTTGAAACGTCTCAATTGTTTGGTGTAAACTATTATGATGCTGAACAAAGTGATATTATTTTAGGATTTAGAAGTTTGCCATATGATGCAAACGGTGAGTATTACAAAAACACAATTATGAACTTTGCATTGGCTGGTAACTTTAATAGCCGTATGAACTTGAAAATTCGTGAAGAAAAAGCATGGACATATGGAATTAGAGGTGGATTTAGCGCATCATACGATGATATGCCGGGTATGTATCAAATTTCTGCTGGTATCAAAGCAAGAGCTACTGATAGTGCAATTCACGAAATACTATGGGAAGTTGAGAAGTTCAAAGAAAAAGGGTTAACTCAAGAAGAGTTTAATTTTACTAAATCTGCGTTGTTAGCGAGTGAAGCTTTGGAATATGAATCATTGGGTCAAAAAGTTGGATTTATTTCTTTGATGGCTAACAGAAATTTACCTACAGATTATGCTGAAAAACAATTGGAAATTCTTCAAAATATTAGCCTTGCTGAATTGAATGCTTTGGCTCAAAAGAATTTAAACACCGATCAAATGGTATTGGTTGTTTCTGGCGATGTAATTCAAATGAAAGCAAAACTTGAAAAATTAGGTTTTGGCAAAATGCAACTTTTAAACAGAGATGGTTCAGGAAAAGTGAACTATATGAAGGCGGGTGCAACCAGTCATAAAAAGAATTATAACTAACCTTTAAGGTACTTTTAATACGAGAAAAGGGTCGAACAATGTTCGACCCTTTTTTTATTGTTAAAATGTATAAAAAATGTGGGCAATATACTGACCGAATCCATATATTATTAAAGGTTTATCACTAAATTGCAATACTTATATTTTCACATGGAAGAGAATAACAATAACCTAGAAGAAATTAACGAAAGAATCATCCCAATAAACATTGAAGATGAAATGAAAACGGCATACATCGATTATTCGATGTCTGTTATTGTTTCGCGTGCACTACCCGATGTGAGAGACGGTTTAAAGCCTGTTCATAGAAGGGTATTGTATGGAATGGTCGACTTAGGTTTGGCTTCAAATAGACCCTATAAAAAATCTGCCAGAATTGTGGGAGAGGTGTTGGGTAAATATCATCCACATGGCGATAGCAGTGTTTACGACACAATGGTGCGTATGGCTCAAGATTGGAGTTTGCGTTATCCTTTTGTTGATGGACAAGGAAACTTCGGTTCAATTGATGGTGATCCGCCAGCAGCAATGCGTTATACGGAAGCAAGAATGAGAAAAATTGCTGAAGAAATGATGACAGATATTGATAAAGATACTGTTAACTTCAGACCCAATTTTGACGAAAGTTTACAAGAGCCAACAGTATTGCCAGCAAAAGTTCCAAATTTATTAATTAACGGAGCAAGCGGTATTGCGGTAGGTATGGCAACAAATATGGCCCCTCATAATTTAACAGAGGTTTGCGAAGGTGTTATCAAGTATATCGACAATAACGACGTTACCATTGAAGAATTGATGGAAGTAGTAAAAGGTCCAGATTTCCCAACAGGCGCTGTAATTTATGGTGTTGAAGGAATTCGTGATGCTTTCGAAACTGGTCGCGGACGTATTGTTATGCGTGGTAAAGCCGAGTTTGAGCAATCAAGTACGGGTAAAGAAATGATTGTAATTACGGAAGTTCCTTATCAAGTTACTCCATCACAAATTATTGTAAAAACAGTTGATTTAATTAATGAGAAAATCATTGATGGTATATCTGCAGTTCGCGATGAATCAGGTAGACAAGGAATGCGTATCGTTTTTGATTTGAAACGCGATGCAATTCCAAATATCATTTTGAATCAATTATACAAGTTCACTCCATTACAAAGTAGTTTTTCAGTAAATAATATTGCATTGGTTGCTGGTAAACCAGAAATGTTAAATCTTAAAGATATGATTAAGCATTTCGTGAACCACAGACATGAAATAATTTTACGTAGAACGAAGTATTTATTAGAGGAAGCTAGAAAACGTATTCATATTTTGGAGGGACTTATTATTGCGTTAGATAATTTAGATGCAGTAATTAAGTTAATTAGACAAAGTAAAACCCCAGATGAAGCGAGAGAAGGATTAATGTCGAACTTTGGATTGAGCGAAATTCAATCTAAAGCAATCTTGGATATGCGTTTACAACGTTTAACAGGTTTGGAAATTGACAAAATCCGCGATGAGTACAATGCCATTTTAAAAGAAATTCATTATTATGAAAGTATTTTGGCAGATGAAACTTTGAGAATGCAAATCATCAAAGATGAAACCAACGAAATGGTTCAAAAATATGGTGATAAACGCAAAACAAGAATTGAGTTCAACGCTGAAGAAATCAATATTGAAGATTTAATTCCAAATGAAGAAGTAGTTATTACAATTTCTCATAAAGGTTATATTAAACGTACTGCACTTTCTGAATACAAAGAACAAAATAGAGGTGGTAAAGGATTAAGAGGGGTTGCACATAGAGATGAAGATTTCGTTGAGCATTTGTTCATAGCCAGTACCCATAATTATTTGTTATTATTTACAGAGCAAGGTCGTTGTTTCTGGTTAAAAGTGTATGAAATTCCTGAAGGACAAAAAGCAACCAAAGGACGTCCAATTCAAAACTTGATCAGCATCCCTCAAGACGATAAAATTAAAGCGTATTTAAATGTAAACAACTTAAAAGATCCTGAATACCTAAATAGTAAATCTATTATCATGGTAACTAAAAAAGGTACTGTTAAGAAAACTACATTAGAAGCTTATAGCCGTCCACGAACCAATGGTATAAATGCAATTACCGTTAGGGAAGGAGATGAATTGTTACAAGCAAATTTAACTGATGGCGATAGTGAAGTAATCATTGCGAAGAAAAAAGGAAAAGCAATTCGATTCCCTGAAGCAAAAGTAAGACCTATGGGTAGAACTGCTTCCGGCGTGAGAGGTGTAACCCTTGAAGATGATGAAGATGAAGTAATTGGAATGGTTTGTGTTAATCCTGCTAAAGAAAATACCACAATATTAGTGGTAAGTGAAAAAGGATATGGAAAACGTACAGATCTAGAAGATTACAGAATCACAGGTAGGGGTGGTAAAGGTGTGAAAACCATTTCAGTTACTGAAAAAACTGGCCACTTGGTGGGATTGATGAGCGTAACAGAAGAAGATGGTTTGATGATTATTTGCAAAAGCGGTATGACTATTCGTATGGCGGTTGACAAATTAAGAATTATTGGCCGTGCTGCTCAAGGAGTTAAGTTGATTAATATCAAAGATAAAGATGCCATAGCAAGTATTGCAAAAACGCCGAAAGAAGAGGATGAAGAAGAAGAAAACCTAGAGTTCATTGGTGATGGCACGATTGTTGAAGGAAGCGAATTAGAAGTAATTGATACAGAAATAGAAAATACTTCTGATGAAGATACCGAAGATGCTGATGATGAAAACACCGAAAACACAGAAACCGATGAATAAAATCAACTTAAAAACACTGATTTTGGCTCTGCCAATGATGTTCTTTTATGCTTGCGGGGCTCAACCGAAAGCAATTAGCACTGCCGAATTTAGCTTAGAAAGTGGTCAAATTGACGAACTCCTAGTTGCTAAAGAAGAAATAGACAATGCTTCTAAAAATGAAAAAACCAAAAATTCTGCTAGAATGTGGTTTGTGAGAGGCAAAGTTTATGCGCGTATTTACGACAAAAGGAAAGTAGAACTAATCACACCTGTAGCATACCTTTCAGGGATGGCTGCTGGTAGATCCTATTTGGAATTCTACAATAGTACAGACTCTAAAAAAGGAGAGTACATCGAAGAAGCGAATAGTGAACTTAAGTTTGGTTATATTTCAACGTTTTATGAGTCTCAAACCTTTGGTGAGAAGTATTCTAAAGCTACAGACGCAAAGTTGAAAACAAAATTAGCAGATACCTTGGTTGAGTATTACCAAGTAATGTTAAGCCTTTATGATAAATTAGATACAGGTATGATCAACGATTTCAAACGTTCTCAAGTAGAGAAGAAATTCTTCATTGAGCGTTTGGCATTGTATTCATTGGGTAATTCCGATGAAAATGTAAGAATGAAAATATTATCTGATTTGTCTAAAAATGAAAAACCAATTGCCGCTGTAGTTGAGAGTTTATCACACTTGTATCTTGAAAAACACGACACATTGGGTGCTAAGGTTGTAATTAAAGAAGCATTGGCAAAATCAAATGGCGACAATGACATTTTCCAGGTGTTGGTGAACTATTATATATCAATTCACAAGGAAACTGAATTGTTTTCGGATATTAATGAGCAAATCAAAATCAATCCTACAACAAAAAGCTATTGGATTAGGGGTTATTTGAACGAACAACAAAGCAAATACAACGAAGCCATTGCTGATTATTACGATTCTAGAAAATTAGATGAATTCAACTACGATGCAAATTGGAACTTGGGTGTGGCTTTGTACAAATACAAAGTAAGAGAATTGCGTGAAGAACAAGCCAAAGCAACTCCAGATGTTAAAAAACAATTGGAATCTAAAATCCAGGCAAATTTTACTGAAGCAAAAGGGTATTTAGAATTTGCAGCAGAAAATACCAATTATTCAGTGCAAGAATTAAAAGACATTTCCAAAGCAATTAAGAATGTGTGTATTGAGCTAAATGATAAAACTTGTATGATTGCTCAACGCGACAGGATTCGTTTACTTGATGGTGTTTCAATTGGAGTAGGAACTAAATTCAAATATGTAGTAACTGGTACTGCGAGCAGTTTTGATATTTCATACACGAACAAAATGAATACAGTTTCAGTTTTAACCGATGTTAAAGGAAACTGGGAAAAAGAATTTGATTACATTGATAAATCAGATATGTTATCTGTTGGAGCTCGTAATAATGGCAAATCAGGAACTGTAAAAGTTCAGATTTTCGTTGATGGAGTTATGGTGAAAGAAATGGAAGCAGAAGGTGCTGGCAAACAAGTAGCTGTTCAGATCTAACGGATTTTATATATTAGAACCAAATAAAGAATAAGGATTGTCAATGGCAATCCTTATTCTTTTACAATACTATTTAACATAATGTAAATTATAAAACAATTAAGCGGAAATCAAAGAAACATAAAGTATTCAATATAGATTACTCGAATTATTCCAGAATTCATAATATTCCATCCTCGTAGCATCCATTCTCAATCTCATATCTAAAATAGATTTCTTTAACTGCCCACAATTGAAATTGTTAAAAATCAATTTACATTCATGCTAAAATCAATTTAGCTAATAATCTAAATATGCCAATCATTTCAGCAATCATTGGATCCATATTAGGTAATCTATCTATTTTTAAATTTATGATGTTCGTATAACCTACAAATCAAATTCAAATTCTTACGCATCAGTCAAAATCCAATGCTTAAAATTCAATCCATAACTCCAAAATTCAATCGTTTCAAACTTTCTTCAACCTATATACTCTTCAAAAACCTCAATTTACATATGTTTAATTATCGTATTTTAGCAATAAAACTATATAAAAAAAAGAGTCCGAAGACTCTTTCTTATGATAAATAATATCGTGTAAACTTACTTAATTCTGCAAATAAACTTAATTCACAAGCAATTTGTCAATCTGAATATACGAATCATCTGTTCTTACCATAATTAGGTATTCACCAGGTACTAAATTGCTAATATTAAATCTGTAAGACTTATTAGCTTCAATAGATTCTTTCATTAAAACTTGACCCAATGTATTTAATACTTCTAACTGCCCATTTACTTTAGAATCGAAACTTGCAAAATCTTTTGATGGATTTGGATAAATACGACTACCGTATTTTAAAGGGTTATTTTTAATTCCTACCGACATCAATACCAATCTGTTTGTAGAATCACTGACACACGTTCCATTCTTGTATATTGCCCTGTAACCGCCTTTTTTAGTAGCATGTATAAAGTTGTTGGTTCCGGTTCCAATCTTAACTCCGTTTAAATACCAATCAATTTGACCGCCAGCTGGTTTGTTTAAAATAAACAAGGTATCGTTACTACAATATATTACAATATTACGATACATCAATTTCACATTCACCACATTACTAAACACTGTTTTCGGAAAAGCACATTTATATGTAGAAGTTGCTGAAATTTTATATGCCACACTGTCTTTTTGTTTTGGCAACACCTTCATGAAAGTATTTGTATCTGAAGTTCCAGCTATTCCATTTTTATACCAAGCATATTTGAGTTTCAAATTCTTCATCATTGTGTCTCCTAATGTAGATGTCAATTTCAAAGTGTCATCTTTGCAAATACTGGTTTTGTCAGCAATGGCGTTCATTTTCATTGCAATGGTATCAACAACAGTTAAACTCTTTGTTCTGCTATCGTTTCCTGAGTTATTTGAAACTGTTAGCGTAATAAAATATCTGCCGCCCTTTGTGATTTTAATTTTCGGACTTTTTGAAGCACTATCGCCAGTTGTGAACTTTACGTTTGTGTTTGGACTAATTGACCACTTCCAGTTTAATGGATTGTTCAAAGAAGAATCAACTAAATTCACAATTTGATTTGAACATGGCAACGTATCAGAAATTCCGAATTTTGCAATTGGATCCTTAATAGACCATGCGTTTGAAGTATAGACTCCTCTCCCATGTGTTACAGCCATTAAAAGCTGATCTGAAGACCTGTATTTAAGTTGTAATGTTTTCACAGCAGACATTCCTAAATTATAGGGCGTCCATGTTGGGCTACTGGCATAAATATTGTCAGTGCCATATACTCCAAGTTCAGTAGCAACCAATGCTTCTCCTATTTTTGAGGGATTTAAAACAATTGACCAAACTGGAACATCTGGTAAATCGCCATCTTTTGCTGCCCATGTTGAACCCGCATTTATAGAAATATAAACATTGTTAATTCCGTAATTAGATACAGTTGCAGCCATTGTATCTGTAGTTTTATGCCTAAACAACGATGAAGAATTTCCGCTTACCAATGTACCCATTTGGGTAAAGGTAGGTGTTGCAGCCCAGGCATCATTTGTTTTCCAAACTGTTCCAATGTCGGTTCCTATATAGAGTACAGATTTCAATGTTAATGGGTCTTTATTTATCCAAAAACAACTCGCTTTCCCTGGTGAACCGCTTGATTTTATTGTTATTGTACTTGGTGTACCCGCGGTTGCTCCGGTAATTTTTGTTCTATATAAAGTTAATGCATCTTTTGTGGAAAATAATCCTGATCCATTATCATCCCAAATTGCCGGATTGATAAATTTGCCCGTGGCCCCATCATTCAAAAGATAATCACTTGATGCCCAATTATCAGTTGTGAAGTAATATGTATTGTATACATATCCAGTTATTTGAGTTTGGTTATTTGAAGCACTTATAAAACAAAATGAACCATCGCCACCTGTTACCATATTGGAATTTGAAACGCCTGTTCCCACCAATTGATGAGTGCCATTATCCTGAGCACCTGCTAAATATAAATCTTTTGCAGCAGTTTGTGATAAATCACCTGCATAAAACTGTGTGGCGAAATACCCATAATTCCTTTGTGCCGTGATATCTTTGGTAGCAGGACTGTTTGTAATGTTTGCTGAATAAAACACACCCCCATCACAACCAAACATAATCTCACCCAAACTTTTTGGTTTAAATACTGCAACATGTTGATCGGCATGCACATATGAACAAGTTAAACTTCCCAATCCCGGATTGTTTGACCATTTGCTAATTTGCGACCAAGAAGAACCACTATTACTTGAATAGAATAAATCAATTCCCCCAACAATCACAATGTTAGAATCCAATGGAGATACAGTCAGTGTTAAATCATACCAAGCTTGTCCCCTAGTAAAATCAGTACCTGGAATGCTATTGTCTGCATCTTTTGGCTTTTTCATAGATGACCATGAAGTGCCTTGATTTCTAGTTTTGATTAACGTATCGGCCTTTCCGCTTGATTCAAATAATGCATAAACAGTATTGAAATCATTAGGCGCAACTGCAATTTCAACCCTGCCCAAATTATTGGTATGAGAATAATTCGTTGTCCAAGTGGTTCCATTATCAGAATACATCACTCTTCCGCCGCCGCCATCACTTGTAGATGAACCATAAGGACTGTTTCTGGTACCTATCCAAAGTCTATTGTCTTCAGCTATTTCTATATCTGAAACGGAATAGGTATAGGATTTACTTGGAATATTCCCCAGTGCGCTTGTCCAGCTTGTACCGCCATTTGTGCTTCTTTTCAAACCATAACTTGACGTTCCATTCCATTGACCTTGAAAATACAAAGCATCTACTGCCGCATAAACAACCGAAGTGCCAGATTCATTTCGCACTGCAATGTCGTTTACATAGTAATAGGTAGAAGTACTTGAAATTAAGTTAAAAGTGGCTCCCCCATCGGTACTCTTATAAATTCCTTGTCCCCTTGATGTACTTGAGCTTGAACCCCATCCCTCACCAGTTCCAACATACATTATTTTGGAATCGTTTGGATCAAAAGCGATGCATGAAACTGTAACATTTGCCCAAACATCACTCACAGAAACCCACGAACTGGCTGCGCTAGTAATGTCGTTATTGTACCACAAACCGCCTGTAACTGCTCCAGCCCATACTTTCTTTACTTTGGTGTCATTAGGATCCCATGCAACTGCACGCGTTCTTCCACCTACGTTATTTGGCCCTCTTAATTGCCATTTCGAATTTGACGTTCCCGGCTGAAGCGCAATGGCATCATTCTGATTCAGTAATTTTTGAATCTCTGCTGTTAAAACTTCAGGAGTTGGTCTGCCCAACTTTGGATTCATCGTGGTTAAATATTCTTGTTCCCAATATTTATCAGGAGTCGCATATTTCGCAATTTTCTCAGTTTTGAATTTTTCTTGTCCCTTTTGAAATTGTTTTGCCATGCGCTTTTGAATCCTAGCGTATTTGCGCGTGCTAATTTCATCGTTATTATTAATTTGAGAATGACCCAAATTACTTAAACAAGCGATTACGGCGAGTGCGATTGAATTATTGATGATTTTCATACGATTTATTCAACCCAAGATTTATAATAGGAAGGATCTTCAACAGCCATTGCTTCTTCGGTAATCATCAATGGATAAAAAGGATCTATCATTACTGCGAGTTCTTGGGTTTCTTTTTTGCCAATACTTTTTTCAACAGTTCCAGGATGTGGACCATGAGGAATTCCTTTCGGATGAAGTGTAATCATACCTCTTTCTACATGTTTTCTGCTCATAAAGTCGCCATCTACATAGTATAGAATTTCGTCACTATCTACATTGCTATGGTTATAAGGAGCGGGAATTGAAAGTGGATGATAATCATAAAGCCTTGGAACAAAACTACAAATCACGAAGTTGCGTCCCTCAAAAGTCTGATGAATTGGAGGTGGCTGATGTAATCTCCCTGTAATAGGCTCAAAATCATGAATACTAAAGCCGAATGGATAAGCATATCCATCCCAACCAATCGCATCGAATGGATGTGACGCGTAAGTATAGGGATAAATCATGTTTTGTTTTTTAATCAATACTTGAAAGTCGCCCAACTCGTCATGCGTTTGCAAATTTTGTGGCACTTTGATATCTCTTTCGCAATATGGGGAATGTTCAAGTAGTTGACCAAAAGAGTTTTGGTATCTTTTGGGGGGATAAATTGGCGTTGGTGATTCTGTAATCATCAAACGATTTTGAGTAGTATCAAATTCAAATTGATAAATTGTACCTCTAGGAATTACTAGATAATCGCCATATTCAAATGGAATTTCTCCAAAAATAGTTTTCAGCTTTCCAGTTCCCTCATGAATGAAAATAACTTCATCGTTGTCGCTATTTTTAAAGAAATAATCAGAATTGCCTTTTGTTGGCGCAGCAACGGAGATTGTTAGATCACTATTTGTTAATAAAGCTTTTCTGCTTTTCAAATAATCATCTTCTGGCTTGGTGTTAAACGTAACAAAACTCCTACTCTGCATGTTTTGTTTCAGCGCAATTTTAGGTTCAACACTGTAAGGAGTACCAATTTCTTTCACCAATGTTGGTGGATGACAATGGTAAACCAATGAATATAAGCTATTAAACCCTTCAGTACTTATTAGTTCTTCTGAATACAATTGTCCATCAGGTTTTCTAAATTGCGTGTGTCGTTTTGGAGGGATATTCCCAAGTTTGTAATAAAATGCCATACAGTATGTTATCGAATTACGAATATAATTATTGTCTTTCAATAAATGAACCAAAAGCGAAAAGTCTTGGTTAAAATGTATAAATTCAACGAAAATAAAGTAATTTCAAATTTTAATTAAGTATATTTGATATTATTGATTGCAAAATGAAATCCATAAAATTGACTTTTCGATTTTTATTCATCACCTTTCTCTTTGTTGCATGTACCAAGGAAGAAAATATAATTCGCAATAATAATAATACTCCAAAGTATTCGGAAGTATCTACTTTAATGGTAGAGAATTATATCAATCGCTTGTTTATTGATATTTTAGGTCGCGAAGCAACAGAAAAAGAACGTTCTGATTTTGTTCTGAAGCTGAGAAAGGCCAAATTAAGCCCTAGTTCAAGAGATTCACTCGTAAAAATGTTACAGTTTGATACAGTGTATAGACTTGGGGATTCTAGTTATCGAAAAGCTTATACATCAAGAATTTACAATATATGTAAATCTAGATTTCTGGAAGGGGCTGCAGATATGGACATAGCACAGCAATCATCTAATTTGGGATTTGGAATTTATTTAAGTCAATTGGATGGAGATTCGGTTGCAATGTATACCTATATCAACCTAAAAAAGTACTATGACCGCATTTTAAAGAGCAATTATTGGTTAAGTCGAAAAATTATCACATACAACCAACTTTGCGAGTATATGTTGAATAATGGAATATATGACTTGATTAACATGGGATCATTTAATTTTGTAAATGCAACTTATGATAATATTTTCGGCAGGAAGCCAAGTAAAGACGAATTTAATCGCGCTTATCAGATTATAGAAAAAAACAATCCTCAATTTATTTTCAATCGCATAATATCTAACAAAAATGAGTATTGCGAAGGGATAACTTCCAATAATGGTTTCTACGAATCTGAAATTAGATGGTGGTACTTCCAATTTGTAAGAAAAGAAATTAATTCCACCGATTTATACCCTGTTTTGACACAATACTTAACCGATCATAGCCTTGAAAACATGCAACGCAGCATTTTAATAACCGATGATTATGCACAATTTTAAATATAAACACTTTATTAAAATAATCTTATTCAATATATTGATTATGAGCATATATTGCACCAAAGAAATCCATGTGCAATACCAAGTGAATGCTGCAAATATTTATGAATCAAAAGCACAAAAATTCAAAAACAAAAATGAAGCTGAGTATATTTCAATTTTATATACAAGTCTTTATCAAAAAGCGATTGATCCCATGGAATTATTTCAAGCTCAAAGTGTTTTATACAGTATAGGCGACCAAAATGTTGCCAAGGAGATGTTACTGAGTGGATACTTTAACAATCCCAAAATCATCATTCCCAGCAATGCAGACATGAGGAAGGATATACCTGCTTTTATTACCGAAACCTATAAACGATTCTATTTACGATACCCTTCAGAAGCGGAAAAAGTTTATTTTACAAATTATATTAAAAACAACCCAGAAGTCACTGTTGAGCTTATTTACACAGCATTTTCAACCAGCGATGAATATTCATTTTATTAAAAAGACATGAGAAGAAAAGAATTTATAAAAAGATCTACCCTTACAGTTGGTGCCGGTATTGTTGCTCCGTATATATTGCCTTCAGGTAGATTATTTGCAAAATCAGGAATAGAAAAAGCAGAACATGTAGTCATGGTTATGTTTGCAGGAGGAGTTCGACAACAAGAGAGTATTTTAGGTAGGTATTTAGAAGATAGTCAAGGAGTTTCAGGTGTAGCAGGAAACATTATGCCCAATTTATTTAATGGCAACGCTCCTACCAAAAAAATAGTTTATGGTCAAGATATTCCAGGTCAAACAAGAGGGTCAGATCCAATTCCAAGATTACTTACCGACGCTTTAGCAAATAAAGGAATGACATTTAATGAGGTTCGTGCGCAAAGTGCAGGTCATTATGTTGGATTAAACACATTGCTAACAGGAAGTGTCAGTACAGCTCAAGGTTTGAAAACTAGGCCATTGTCTCCCACTATTTTTGAATACTTAAGAAAACACAGAGGCTTCAAAGCTACTGATTGTTGGTTCGTAGGAAATGGAATAGGAAACAGCACTCCCCTTCTAAACGCAAGTACAAATGAGAGCTATGGCCTAAATTTTGGTGCAAATATGTTTATCCCTCCCATTGCTTTTGGAAGCTATGGTCAAAATACACTATCAAACTCTAAAGCCTATTCTAATAATGAATTAAAGCCAATGTATGAGATGAAAAATTTCTTAAACAACAGCTTTGCTTTGGAGAATTCTCGACAAACCACCATTAAAAACACGGATGATGAGAGAACGCATATAAAAGAATTCATGCGTGCAACTTATACCAAACAAAGTTTAGGTCAAATTGCAATGCCTCCAGCCGCAAGTTCAAATGATGCATTTAATGTTGCCTATTCAGCTGAAATATTAAAGGAATTCAAACCCAAAATGCTTGCTGTAAACATTTCTGAGGTTGATGGTTGTCATTCAAACTTTACGGGATATTTAAGAAGCTTACACAGGGCTGATCATATAACAGGATGGTTGTATGATTATATTCAAAACAATATACCTGAAATGAAAGACAATACTGTGTTTATTGTTGCTCCAGAATGTGGCCGAAATTTGAATCCGAATCCCATTCTTGATGAAAACGATTGGATGGCGTTCGATCATTCAGATGCCAATTCATTGAGAGTATGGAGTTTAATGGTCGGCAAAAATGTGCCCAAGATTTCCGTTGGGTCTGAAGGAAATCCAATTGGAAGGTTAACCGATTTGGTTCCAACCATTGCCGATATATTTGGTGTTTATGACGATGTAATGAATTCTGGCTTTATTGACCCAATGGCTATGAGTCAATTTTTAAGGGTGTGACAAAAGTAAAACTCATATCGATTTTTGTAATTTGTATTTATTTAGGATCTTGTTCTAAAGAACCCTTGCCTATAAATCAATTTGATACCAATCAACAAGATACTAATAAATTGGATACCAATCATTATGATCCGTATTCAATATTCTCTATTCATAAAGATATCTTAAAGCCCACATGTGCCAACTCCGGTTGCCATGATGGTAATTTTGAACCAGATTTCAGAACAGTTGAAAGTAGTTATTTTGGATTGGTAAATGTAACGCCAATTAAATCAAATGCTTCTGGAGGATTTCCCTACAGGGTTTTGCCCGGCGATGCGTCAAAAAGTATGTTATTGCAAAGAATGACAATTGATTTAAACGGAAATTCTGGTATTATGCCCCTTGTGCTCGAACCCAAATCCACATACAATCAGCATAAATCCGAATATTTACAAAGAATAGCAAAGTGGATTAACGATGGGGCGAAGGATTTGGCTGGAAATCTACCTACTACCCCAAACTTCCCTCCAAACATTCAAGGAGTTGTTTTTGCTCAGGGAAATAATGTATTGTTAAGGCCTGGAATATATGAAGCAGCCAATGCCACTGCAGGGGTAAATACGAATGTATATTTTTCATTATCAGATGATAAGCTGGATCAAAGTCAATTAAAAAATTGCACTATCAATGTGAGCGCAAACCCAGATTCTTTTAATGTGGCAAATGAAAAACCACTAATTGCTGGACCAGAAAAAATCATGAATGATTTAAATGGGAAACCAGTAAAATATTGGTTTAACTACGAACTGCAAACAAGTGCAACTATTTCTTTAGATGTTTTATGGATTCGCATCACCGTAACTGATGATGTTCAGACTGTCCAATTGCCGAATAAAAACTCTATGTTTCCAATAAAAAAATACTTTGCTTTAAAGTTTAAATAATGACATATAAAGTATACAATATATTATATATAGCAATATTTATGGCTTTGGTGTTTCCTAGCTGTAAGGAAGAAGTAGTTTCTAATGGTAATCCTGTTCCAAATATTCAATTTATATCTATTTCAAACTCCAAATTGAAGCAATTTACGGATAGTTTGGTGGTTACTTTGAAGTATAAAGATGGCGATGGTGACTTAGGTGATATATCAGCAGATACCCTATCGATTTATGTAAGAGATTCCAGGCTTACAAATCCTGATTATTATCACTTATTTCCTTTATCCCCAATTAACAATAAACTAAGCATTGATGGTGTATTAAATATCAAGATTAAAAATATTTTTCTACTATCAACAAGTCCCTCAGAAACAACCAAATTTGAAATTAAGCTCAGAGACCGAGCAAAAAACTGGAGCAATACTATTTTTACTCCAAGTATTGAAATTATTCCGTAAATACCGTTGAAATTCTTTAGGTACATAGCGCTTCTATTTTATTCAATATTTTGTATAGATGAATACGCTCAAACTATTCAAAATCAACAAAATGGAATTTTTAGAGTATGCAAAGGAAAAGTTAGAGATTCAGAAAAGGGAAAAACTACTGGATATTATGATCACAATGAAAAGATAATCATGATATTAGCCTTGCCTGGCGCGAAAAACATTACGCTTTCATTTAAAAGTTTTTGCACAGAAAAAGACAATGATGTTCTTAAAATATATGATGGAAAAGATACTAGCGCCAGCTTAATCGGATCTTATTCAGGCAGCGTCAGTCCTGGAAATATAACTAGTAGCGACAGTTTTATAACTTTATATTTTGTTTCAGACAAAAGCGTATCTTGCACAGGATGGGAAGCAGATGTAATCAACAACATCAAAATCCCTGCTTCTGCCAAGATAAGTTTATCCGCATCGCCTATCTGCTATGATTCAACATTGGGTATAATGTTAGATTTTGCCATTCCTTGTGATTCAATAAATATCAACAATACCAAAATCAATGGAAATTCGTTGAAATATATTGTTCCTTTAAACTGCACGAACAACAAAGCCAGCAAGTTTAAAATTGGGTTAAAAACGCAATTAAATACAAATGGAACTTACACTATTGCTCATAAACACGGATATCGTGATTATTGCGACAGTGTTTACCAATTATCGAGTAGCCAAACATTCACAATTTCCAATTGCCCAATTTTTGTAGATATAAAAAGCAACAAGGACACCATTTGTTTGGGTGAGTGTATTTCGATATCTACAAATATTAGTGGCGGAAACGCAACCAAATACACCTTTAATTGGACTCCCAAAACCTTGTCAGGCAAAGGCCCAATTAATATTTGCCCTTCGGTGAATACAAAATATAAACTTTCTGTTTCTGATGGCAATGCTATTCCAGGATCCGATTCTTTACAAATTACAGTATTGCAACCACCGGTTGCACCCAATGACACACAAGTCTGTTACCTCTCAGCAAATTTTTTCTTAAAAGGATTTCCCACTGGTGGTAAATGGTTTGGATCTGGAATTATCAATTCAATTACAGGAGAATTTAAGCCATATGGCCAATGGGGCGATGTGAAAGTTTGGTATAAAATCGGTGGGTGCTCAGATACAATGATTATCAATGTGACTTATCCTTACAATTACGACAATGTATTTTGCCCGAGCAAAACTGCTTCTCCAGTAGTTTGGTACGGTCCAATTGGAGGGACATGGTCAGGTTTGAAAATCACCAAAACTGGAATGTTTACGCCTGACAGCGCTGGAAAATATCTACTTACTTATACTTGGAAAGGCTGCACATCTCAGAAAAATGTAGTCGTACAAAATGTTTCTGTACCCCATTTTGACACAACTTGCGAATCGAGAACTTTAGACACCTTAGAATTTAAACCTTATGGAATATATCCTTACTATTTTCCCGGACTCACTAATGGATATTATGGTTGGTACAATCCTAGCTTAATGGGAGGCCCTGGCAATAGAAATATTATTTTTACAGCACTTGGAGGTTGCACCGATACAACTAAACTTACTGTATTGCCATGTTATGCTGGAAAGGATGATACAATTTGCCCAAATATTATCAATCATAATTTGTTAAATATAAGATACTTGAACACATTTAGTTGGTCTGGAAAAGGTATCAAAAATATCAAAATCAGCATTTACGATGCAAGTTGGGCAAATGGCAAAAACGAGATTGATACATTGGTGTTTAAGTCAGGCAAATGCATTGATTATAAAATAATTAAAATCATAGGAACTACAATTAATTATTCTGATACAATGGACGTTTGTAAAGATGCCGATACATTTATATTGTCGAATAAAATTCAAACTAATGTCCCAAATGGCTTGTGGTCAGGAGTTGGCGTAATAAATGGAACCAAATTTTCTCCTAAAAACTTAGCTTCAGGCAATTATAATATTACTTATTCCAAAAATGGGTGCTCCGACAATATCATTTTGCGTATACTTCCTAAACCCATTGTGCCAAACGACACAAGTATTTGCATACAATCTAATCCAATAGCGCTAATTCCACTAATAAAAGGTTCTTTGTTTTGGGGAACAGGTATGCAATATGGTATAAAACAAGAATTCAACCCTTCCCTTTCAAAATCAGGAGTATTTAAAATCAATTACTTAACCCCTATTGGTTGCACTAATTATTTCAATATCACAGTCGATACTCTGCCAATTATTACCTATAATTACCCTACTAAAACTTTTTGTTTCAAAGACTCTTCTATTTCATTATCAATGAATCCATTGGGTGGAAAATATGAAATTAATGGAAATTTAAACAATTTGTTTAACCCTGGAATGCTGAATTTTGGCAAAAACAAACTAATTTACCATGTAAACAGTAAAAGTTGTACTGCCAAAGACTCTTTCGATATTGTTATTTTAGACAGTATGCATATATTATTATCGCCAAATAGCGATAGTTTATGTAAGGGTGAAATGGCAATTTTGCAGGCAAAAGCCACTGGAGGCGTCGGAAATTACACTTTTTGGTGGTCAAATGGTCAAAATGGGTACAAAACTATCGTTTCTCCAAAGATCAATAGCGTTTATACTTGTTATGCAAGTGATGGGTGTAGTAATATTGCAAAACAATATGTTAATATATTGGTCCATCCAGTTGTTTGGAGTAAAGCATCGGTAAACTCCTCTGTATGTTACGGACAAAATGGATATGCCTATTTAACAAGTGGAAATGGCAATCCATTGAAGAAAACCTGGAACTACCCTGGAAGGATATCAAAAGATACTTTCTTCGCTCCAAGTGGCAATTCTTATAAGGTTTTTTTAATTGATAGCATTACCAAGTGTTTTTCGGATACCACCATTTACCTTCCGGGATTTGCTGCTATCAAAGCACAATTCACTATACAACAAGCCCTCAATCCACCATGTTATACCCCAGAAGAGGTGCCTCTTACTATCTACAATGCGACAACCGGAGCATCAAAAGGTACTTGGTTTGTAAATTCAAAACCAATAGACACATTTATTTCTGGCTTCAACCCTATTTTTAACGCCGATTTCAAACTAAACAAATACGAGATCAAGCTTGCGGTTGAAAACAACATCGGTTGCAAGGATACGGCAGAAATCAAAATATGCTATAAGGACACCGTGATCTTATATATACCAACTGCATTTACCCCAAATAACGATGGATTGAATGATGTTTTTCATTGGTCAAGCTTTGGATGTACTCAAATTGATATAAGTATATATAATAGATGGGGTGAAATCATTTATAAATCCAATGATTTAAATGGATTTTGGGATGGGAAAATCAATGAATATGACTGTCCTGAAGGCGCTTATGTGGTTTATGTAGAATACAGAGGATTAAGATTCGCTAAAAAAACTTTAACACAATCACTCATATTGCTTCGGAATATTAATAAATAAGCCGAATTTTGAATTATGTATTCTTCTTTTTGGATTTACCAGCATTGGGCCTCTTTTCTATTTACCAGGATACATAAATACAAATTAATTCAATCGCTCAGTTACGATAAAGATTCAATTTTCTTATACTTCCAATCAAATACTGATAATTTTACTTTAGAATTAAAATTCATTGGGGGTGAGTTATTTCTACTAAAATCAGATAAAATATCAAATGAGTCTAAAACAAAAGGTCATTTTCAATTCAAACAAATTGATAATGCAATAGTTACCGATATTGGAACTAGGATTTTTGATCGATTAATTTACATAGAATTCAACAATGGTTGGAAACTATGGTTAAAAGGATTTGGTAGATTTGGCAATGTATTGCTTCAAAATCCCAAGTCCGAAACTGCAGAAAGCATTTTCAGACTCAATATTAAAGCAGACTGGGAACAAAACATACAAGAATGGGATAATTACAAATTATCGTTTTTAAACAATAGGATTATTGTGCCCGATCAGAATATTATAGATTCAACCTTTTGGAATACAATGGTTAAGTCGGTTTCATTTGATCAATTGGTAGAATATGGATTTGATGCCAATTTTTTTCAAATGTCGGATTACAAGATGCAATGCAGAAGTATTTTCATCTTTCTAACCCAAAACATCCTTAATATTCATTTCGGAATTATTGAAAAAGGTAATAAATTAAATGTCGAATTCCATTTTGATTCGGCGGTTGTTCATACGACAGATGATTGTATCATGAATATTGAAAATGTAACGAGCGAATTCGTTCGATGGTACTTTTTCTTTACGTTCAAGGAAGCATTTATAGATGCAAATACAAAAAAGATCAAGCAAGACAAATCCCTCATGAATGGCTATGTAAAACGGTCACTCGAAATCAAAGAAAGACGCAGTTTCAGAGAGATTGGCGATTTGATCTTGGCACATGCACATAGCATTGGCAAAGGTGTTGCAAATGCTTTGGTTATGGATTATTATACCAATCAAAGAATTAGGGTAAAACTTGATCCACAATTATCTGCGCCAGAGAATGCCCAAAAGTATTATCGTAAAGCAAAAAATGAGTACCTGGAACTTCAAAAGCTTGATGAAAGCATTCAAATGGTAAAAAACCGAATGCAAACCAATGCTGAAAATTTAGAAAAAGTTAAAGAGGCAACGCAATTCAAAGACATTAAAGAAATTGCAAAGAAAAACGGAACACCATCATCAAAGTCAAATACCAAAACGGTTCAAACTTTACCGTATAAACTTTATGATTTTGAGGGATATGAAATTTGGGTGGGTAAAAATGCACGCTCCAATGATGAATTAATTCGTTTATCGAGCAAAAATGATATGTGGTTGCACGTTCGCGATTATTCAGGTTCACATGTAATCATCAAACAAAAAGGGAGGGACTTTCCTGTTGGAATCATAGAAAAGGCGGCAAATTTGGCTGCATTTCATTCGAAGGCAAAGCATCAAACATTGGTTCAAGTAATTTATACGCTAAGAAAGTATGTTTCTAAACCTAAAAAATCGCTACCTGGAGAGGTAAATGTGTTGCAAGAGGAATTTATTGACGTTGAGCCGAAAGATTTTCAATTTATAAAAAACGAATAACTCATAGACATTCAAATCAATATGTTGTATTTTGGTATTACCTTGTAAAAAATCACCAATTAATTGTTTAAATATTTTTGCAAATATTGAACTTTTTGCTATATTTGCACCCTCGTTAAGAACAAGGGAGATTAGCTCAGCTGGTTCAGAGCACCTGCCTTACAAGCAGGGGGTCACTGGTTCGAACCCAGTATCTCCCACCCTTTAAAAAGCCTCAAATTTTGAGGCTTTTTTTTTACATTAATTTTGAATAATAAAAACTTAACAATATATTTGCACCACCGAAAGGGAGATTAGCTCAGCTGGTTCAGAGCATCTGCCTTACAAGCAGAGGGTCACTGGTTCGAACCCAGTATCTCCCACCAAAAAGCCTCACATTGTGAGGCTTTTTTTATGCTATTGATTTTGATTTCATTCAATAAATGAATAAATTGCATCTTCATTATGAGAGCAGAGTCAAAACAATTTTTAGAGAAGTACTTAAATAACGTTTCACCAACAGGATTTGAAAGCAGCGGTCAAAAAATTTGGCTAGAATATCTGAAGCCATATATTGATGAAACCATTGTGGATGCCTATGGTACAGCTGTTGGTGTAATTAATCCGGGTTGCGATTTTAAAGTAGTTCTAGAAGCCCATGCCGACGAAATTTCATGGTTTGTGAATTACATAACCGACGATGGTTACATTTATGTAATTAGAAACGGAGGAAGTGATTTTCAAATTGCTCCGAGTATGCGTTGTAACATTCATTGCGAGAATGGCAACATTGTAAAAGGTATTTTTGGATGGCCTGCAATTCATGTAAGAACCGATAAGAATCCCGAAACTAAACCAGACACTGTTTTTATTGATGTGGGATGTTCTTCTAAGGAAGAAGTTGAAAAACTGGGCATTCATGTTGGATCTGTTGCAGTTTTCGAAGCAGATTGTGAATGGTTGAACGAAAAATATATCATTGGTCGCGCATTAGACAATAGAATGGGTGGTTTTATGATTGCCGAAGTTGCCCGTCATTTATCTGAAAAAGGCATCAAATTGCCATTTACCATTTATTTGGTAAATAGTGTTCAAGAAGAAATTGGTTTAAGAGGCGCTGAAATGATTTCTAGACGATTACAACCAAATATTGCAATTGTTACAGATGTTACCCATGATACTTGTAGTCCATTGTATAACAAAAAGCAACAAGGCGATTGTAAATGCGGCAAAGGCCCAGTAGTTACTTACGGTCCTGCGGTGCAGAATAACTTATTACAGTTCATTATTAAAACTGCGAAAGAAGCCAGTATTGATATTCAAAGAAATGCGGTGAGTAGATCTACAGGAACTGACACCGACAGTTTTGCGTATTCTTCAACGGGTGTTCCTTCCGCACTTATTTCATTGCCGTTGAAATATATGCATACCACAGTTGAAATGGTTCAAGAATCAGACGTTGAGGCTTGCATTCAGTTGATGTTTGAATCGGTTACAAAATTAGATCACAACAAATCTCTAAACTACTTCTAATGGATATTAAACGGACAGAACATCCAAAAGGTCCAGTTTTGTTTAAACTGTTCGTTTTTCCTATTATTTATTTATTGGCTTCTCTCCCATTTTTTATTACAAATATTATTGGGGACATTATTTATGTGATTCTTTACAAATTACTTAAATATAGAATTCAAGTAGTTCGGGATAATCTAAAGAGATCATTCCCCAACGAATCCGATGCGCGATTAAAAGAAATTGAAGTAAAATATTACAGACATTTATCGGATTTGTTTTTAGAATCTTTAAAAGGAATTACCTCAACTGGAAATCAACTTAAAAAGCGCATGAAAAATGTGGATCAACATGTTTATGATGATTATTTCGAAAAAGGTCAGAGCTTTATTGTAGTAATGAGCCACACTGGAAACTGGGAATGGGTTTGCCAAATGTCTCAAGTTGTTTGCAAACAACAAATACAATGCATCTATAAAACACTATCAAACAAAGGATTTGATTGGTTAATGTATAAAATAAGAGGTCGTTTTGGTGCAATTCCTGTTTCAATGGAACAACTATTGAGATTGATGACGGCCAATAAAAAAATTGTAACGGCTACTGCTTTTATTGGAGATCAAAATCCCTCAAACGGAAAAAATGCGCATTGGACAACCTTCTTAAATCAAGATACTCCGTTCATGAATGGCACGGAAAAAATTGCCAAAATGTTCAACTATCCCATTGTATATCTTTCTTCTACAAAAATAAAAAGAGGCTATTATGAAGCCCGTTCTGAAATTTTGGTAGAAAACCCAAAAGATTATGAAGATGGTGTAATAACTGACATGATTGCAAAAAGAACGGAACAGGAGATTTTAAATCAACCTGAAATTTGGCTTTGGAGTCATCGCCGTTGGAAACACAAAAGAAATTCTTAGTTTTTTATTGGATAAAAGCGATTAATCTAAAATTCATCGTTCATTAATTTTAGAATCTTATTCTTCTTGCTTATATTTGCATTTTACGATAAAGATAATCAAATATGAAGAATAGAAACAAATTTGAAGCCGACATTGAATTCCTATCAAAGCTTTGTAAATCAATTGGTCACCCAGCTAGGATTTCAATACTATTGTTTTTGAAGGAAAACGGCCCAAGTACTTGCCAAGATATCGTAAATAAACTCCCCTATTCTCAAAGTACTGTTTCTGGTCATTTACAGAAACTAAAAGAAGATAGCTATATTCATCTTAAGCTTCATAAAACATCAAGTATTTATTCTATCCAATTGGATACAATTAAAGAATTACAGAAATCAGTACAAGATGTATTTGGATTAAAACCAGAGAAAAAACAACTTTCTCTGTTCTAACATTATCTATAATCTTCTATTAACATTCCTGTTAATAGTTTTGGTTCAATGAATGTGCTTTTAGGGGGCATGATTAAACCTGCGTCGGCAACATCAATAATTTCCTGCATAGTATTGGGTGCAAAAAGAAAAGCCAGATTAATTGATCCTTGATTTAATTGGTCTTGTATTACATTTAAAGGGTTATCGCCTCGTAAAAAAGAAATTCTACTGTCGTTACTTGTATCGTTGATTTGAAAAAGCTCTTTAAAGATCAATTGTTCAATTCTAGAAACATCCAATTTCTCTTTTGCATCTAAATCATCATGAGAAATATCTAAATGAATGATTAATGAATAATCCTTTGCAATACAAAGCACATTCCCCTGTGTTAATTCGATGTTATTAGACTCTGTTAATGTATATTGGATTTCATGATGATTCAAGAAATCAATAAGCTTTGATTCATCAATATCTTTAAGTAATCGATAGAACGGTTTGATTAGCAATTCGTTCTCGTCCATAACCAATGCCATAAATCCTTTTTCAGACTCTAATGGTTTGTTTTCAATCAAAAACCTTGATGCTGAAGCCACTCTATGGTGTCCGTCAGCTATGTAAAGTGAATCGAATTGATTGAAAATGGCCATTACTTTATGTATTACTTCGATATCTGTAACTTGCCAAAGTTGATGAATGTTATTGTATTCATCGCTTATTTCCGATACGGGATTTTTCAATATTTCATTCGCAATGGTTTTTAATTCCAACGGTAGCTTCTGAGACAATAAAACAGGTTCTCCCATCGATTCGAGCACCCGAATATGCTCAATAAGTCGATTTTCTTTGCCAATTAAGGTGTTTTCATGCTTTTTTACCGATCCTTCGAGGTAATTATAAGCATCTACGCCTACAATCCAACCCGAAAGCTCAACCCCAGAATGGTGTTTTTGCTTGTAATAATAGAATGCATCATCTTGAGATTCAAGTATATGTTTTTCAATCAATTGATTGAAGTTACTTAAAGAAGTGCTATAAAACAAATCCGTACCTTGTTCAATAGAATCATCAAGATATTGTGGTTTTACTACGCGAATATAACTTTCAGGAATATGAAGTGCTTTTTCACGAAGAATTGACTCAGAAATTTTACCAGAACCCAATGTAGGCAATGTTTTTTCAAATTCAACTGCCGGCATTAAAGCCTTAAATGGTAAAATACGAATCATTTTTGTATTATTTAAAGAATTGACAAATACGCTCAGCAAGTTCAATACCCACTCTTTCTTGAGCCTCTGCTGTACTTGCACCAATATGAGGTGAAAGTGAAGCATTCTTCAAAGAAAGCATATTTGTATTGGTTGGAGGTTCATTCTCGAAAACATCTACACCAGCAAAAGATAAATGACCTGACTCTAAGGCATTCTTTAGCGCAATCTCATTTACAACTCCACCTCTCGCACAGTTGATTAAAACTGCACCTTTTTTCATTTGAGCAATTTCATTTTCAGAAATCACTTCAGCGCTTCCTGGAGTATGAAGGGTAATGATATCGCTATTTTGAAGAATCTCATTTAAAGTCATTCCTTTCAAAGTAACTTTAAAATTATTCACTTGGTATTTGGTATTTAAAGAAACCGTCAAATCGAATTCGCGTTGTTTGTAATCATACACCAACACTTCCATTCCCAATCCAATTGCCATTTTAGCAACTTCTTGTCCGATTCTACCAAAACCAATAATCCCTAGTTTTTTATTTTTTACTTCAAATCCTGAAGACCCGATTTTCTTTAATGCATTAAATTGCTCAATTCCATTTTGTGGCATTTCACGATTCGACAAATGAAGGAATCTTGAAACGCTAAACAAATGCGCAAACACCAATTCTGCTACTGAACGAGAAGAAGCATTTGGCGTATTCACAACTGGTATATTCTTCAAACCAGCATGTTTCATATCAATATTATCCAAACCAACTCCTGCCCTTGCAATTAATTTCAAATTACCTGCATCAATAATTTCTGAGGTAACTTTTGTTGCGCTACGCACAATAATTACATCGTATTCTGCAATCTTTGAAGCCAATTCATTTTGAGGGACTTTTTCCGTGATTACTTCAAATCCAGCCGCTTCAAGAATTACCTTGCCTGCTGCGTCAATACCATCATTCGCTAAAACTCTCATTATGCAAAAGTTTGAATTACGTTAACCAAAGCTTGAACACTTTCTAGTGGCAAAGCATTGTACATTGAGGCTCTGTATCCACCAACACTTCTATGTCCTTTAATGCCACTGATTGCCGCTTCTTTACAAGCAGCTTCAAATTTAGACTCTAGTCCTATGTGTGCTTCTTCAAATACGAAACAAGCATTCATATAACTTCTAGAATCTAAAGCGGTTGTACCTTTGAAATAAGGACTATTGTCGATTGCATTATAAAGCAGGTTTGCTTTTTCAGTATTTCTAATTTCCATACCGTTCAATCCACCCATTTCTTTTACCCATTCCAAGTTGTACTTAGATACCAAAATTGGGAAAACCGGAGGAGTATTGTACATACTTCCACCATCTGCATGGGTTTTATAATCTAACATGGTTGGAATATGGCGATTTGCTTTTTTGTTATAAAGATCTTTTTTAACAACAACCATAGTTACACCGGCAGGACCCATGTTTTTCTGTGCACCTGCATAAATCAAATCAAAATCCAAAGCATTGATATTTCTTGAGAAAATATCAGAACTCATGTCGCAAAACATTGGGACATCACATTTCGGAAATGATTTCATTTGGGTACCAAAAATTGTATTGTTAGAGGTACAATGGAAATAGTCTACATCGGTAGGGATTTCATATCCAGTTGGAATATAACTAAAGTTAGACTCTTCCGATGAAGCAATTACCAAAGTTTCACCATAACCTTGTGCTTGCTTGATGGCATTAGATGCCCAAGTACCAGTTTTGGTATAGGCAGCTTTTGTTCTCAAGAAGTTCATTGGAATTTGATAAAACTGAGATGATGCACCACCACCCAAAAACAGAATATCGTATTCGTCGCTTAATCCAAGAAGGTCTTTGATTAGAGAACGCGTATCGTCCATTACTGCTTCAAATTGCTTACTTCTGTGAGAAATTTCTAAAATTGATAGGCCTGTATTTGCGAAATTTTTAATATCAGCAATACTTTTTTCTAGGGCACTTTCAGCAAGGATTGATGGTCCAGCCGAAAAATTGTGAATCTTTATCGTGTTCGACATAAAACTACTACAATTTTAAGCGTATAATTGCGGGTAAACAAATAATACAGCATGAACTTAAAACAATATTATACACTTTTCATGTGCATATGTTCAATATCATTATTTGGACAATATGAAGGATTAGACTCAACGAGAAAGCAAGTGTATGAAAAGCAATCTTTTAAAGATAGTTTTGCAGAGAAAGAGCCTTTAATTTCAGATAAAATAGCTGGTTTAGACTTTATGGTGAGTCCAATTTCTAATTCACTTTTCGTTGAAGTCAATCCATTTGTAGGAATTAACATTCGTGATCGCGTTTATTTAGCAGGTGGTGCATTCGCTTCAGTATGGTCTTATTACAATACGTATTTCACTTCAGGAATAAACGCAACCGGAAGACTTGTTTTTAATCAAATATTCTTGCATACCGAATATCGATTGCAATACGGGCAAATTAGTAGCGAATTTATGCCAACGAAATATGGAATGTATGGATTGCCAATTTTCGGAATTGGTTATTCAAAAGATGAAAACTCTTATATAATGGTTGGCATTGCCGTAAGCGATAAATTTGCAATTTCTAATCCTTTAGGGAAATTCGTTTATAGAATAGGATTCTATTTTTAGAATTATTAAAATCCTTATATAATAAAAAAGGCTTGTTCAAAATTGAACAAGCCTTTTTTTATGGTATTAAATTTAATTTAAAAACAACGTTCAAAAAGGTATGGGAACATACCAAAAACGATAGAAGCAGCAACCATCAAATAAACCACAAAAAGTATTTTACTTGCATGTGCTTCATTCGTATTTGATTCAGCAGATTCAAACATTGGTTTGAAAGCTTTGAAATAATACATAATACTAATTGCTGAACCCAATAATGCAATACCCACGGCCAATGGAGAAACTTCAAAAGCACTGGTAAACAAATAATATTTCGCCGTAAATCCAACAGTTACAGGAATACCTGCAATAGAGAACAATGAAATGACCATTAAAATAGTTGCTGATTGATTATTTTTCAATAAACCAGAAAACATTCCAAATCCATATTCTTTCTTAGTTGAGTATTTATCGTTAAAATAGAATAAAACTACGGTGCTTAATGCATATGCCACAGAATACGCAAACAAAATCCACATATTTGCTTTCATTGGTGTAATCAAAAACAACAATAAATAACCAGCATGTGCAATGCTACTATAAGCCAAAGTTCTTTTTACAGTTTTTTGAGATATCGCTGCAATGTTTCCAAAAATAATGGTACAAACAGCCAATATAATTAACCATTTGCTATACCAAGAAGCCAATGCCTCAAATGCTTGTAAATAATTGGCAAATGCTACAAATCCAGCTATTTTAACAACAACTGCCATGAAAGTAGTTACCTTATTAGGACTTCCTTCGTATACATCTGGAGCCCAGAAATGGAATGGGAAAGCCGACACTTTAAATAGCAATCCAGTTGACATCAAAATAACACCTACTTTTATCAATGCAGGAAACTCAGACAAATGTCCCACAATAGACATCCTTAAAGAAATCTCACTTAACGACAATGAACCTGATCCACCGTATATAAATGCACAACCTAACAAGAATATTGCGGTTGAAAATGCACCCATTAAGAAATATTTGATTGCGGCTTCGTTACTTCTCAAATTGTGTTTATCACTTCCAGCTAATACATATAAAGGAATTGAAAGTACTTCTATCCCCAAAAACAACATAACCAAGTGATCTGCACCAATCATCATAAAGGCACCGGTCAAACTTAACATCATTAAGCCCAATCTATCACTTCCTTTTTCTTCTACAGTAGGAAAAATAGCAATAATTGCCGCAGTAACAAATGCAAGCAAAGAAACAAACATCAAATCTCCCTTGGAGAAATCAATCATGTTTTTTGGAGCCCAATTTGATAGTCTTTCAAAATTCAAAATTGAAAGTGATTCTAACAATGACAACACTCCAGCCAAAAACAAGACCAAAGAAGATAATGTCTTCATTCCCCCTTCAGGTTTATTTAAACCTAAGAATAGAACCAAAACAGCGCCAATAAATACTATGAGTATACCTATCATGACAACACTCCTTTCGAATTTGAAATTTCTAACATAATTTTTTGAATTGACGGACTGATTTGATCAATAATCAATTGAGGACAAACTCCAATAAATATAACCAATGCAACCAATATTAATAAAGGAATCATTTTCATTAAACCAATTTCTTTCAATGAAGCTTTACCTTCACCTAACATTGAAAACTGGTACATTCTTAACATATAAACTGCACACAAAATGATTGTTAAACCTGCAAATACTCCAGTGATTGTATTGTAATCGAAAACGCTTTTCAATAACAATAATTCTCCTGGGAAACCATTTGTTAAAGGAACTGCAGCAGTACCTAAAACTACAATCAGATAAAGAGCGGCAAATAGTCTATTGAATTTAGCCAATCCACCTAATTTTGATAATTCTCTTGAACCAGCATGGGTTTCAATAATTTCAACAATGTAAAATAATGCTACAACGTTAATACCGTGTACAAACATTTGAAGGACACCACCTTGAATACCAACGGCTGACAATGTCATAAATCCTGCTGCAATTAGTCCAACGTGAGACAAAGAACTAAACGCAATCAATCGTTTTAAATCGTTTTGCTTAATTGCAATCACAGCTCCGTAAATTATTCCAATTACTGCAAGTAGAATTACAATAGGTTGAAAGAAAGCAATACTCTCTCCAGCCATTGGCATAAACCAACGCAACAAACCATATAATCCCATTTTCAACATGATACCTGAAAGTAGCATCGAACCTTGAGCTGGCGCATTGGTATAGGTATTTGCTTGCCAAGAATGGAATGGGAAAATTGGAATTTTCACTGCAAATGCGAATAAAAATCCTGCTCCAACCCAAATAGATTCTGAATAATTCAATTGTACTGACAATAACTCATCATAAGCAAATGAATGATTTTCAGTTTTCAAATACAAATAAATCAAAGAGGCCAACATAGCCAAACTTCCGATAAATGTGTAAATAAAGAATTTGATTGTTGTTTTGAATGCATCTTTTGAAGAATACAACAAACAGATAAAATAAATAGGAATCAAAGCCAATTCCCAGAAAATATAAAACATCAATCCATCTTTAGCCATAAATACACCATTAAGTGCAGCTTGCATGAATAGGATCAATGGAATTAATGATTTTTGATTGTTTGTTTGGATAGAAAGAATAATAATTGGAACAAGAAGATTTGTTAATAAAATCATCAAGCCAGTTAACCCATCAATACCCAATGTAAAGTGAATACCATTTGAAAACCAAGGTACATCGTATGTATTGTGCCAAACTCCATCATTATGAATACCATAATGCTGTTTCATGTACACCATAGCAAACAAGGATACAAAAGACAAAAGTCCCCATACCGTTTTATTTATTTTGCTACCAGTAAAAGCGGCAAGCAAAGATAAAATCAGAGGTAAAATGATAATTTCCACTTAGAAAAATAAATTAAAGCCTAAAAACAATGCCAATGCAAGCACCATGAACGTCAAATAATATTCAATATTTCCGTTTTGAATCTTTTTATTCAAACCAGAAATTGCTAATAATAATGTTGAAACACCTGCAATTAATCCACCAATTAATTTTGAATCAATCATATTATCAACCAAAGATGATAGTAATTCTAAAGGTTTTACAAAAACCATATCGTAAAGCTCATCAACATAGAATTTGTTTGCCAATACTTTACCCGTTGAAGGAGTTAAGGCATCTTCTTCTGGTACAGCATTTTTAGAAACATATTTATTTCTGGTATACAACACTACCAATACAAATAGCAACACAACCAATCCAACTAACATGAATTCTGTGTTGTGACTCATTTCTGCATGAGATTCTGCCATTGGCAAAATTGGAGCCAACCAATGAGAAAGTTTCATTGAAACATTGTGTCCTAAATAAGATGGCAAATTCAACAACCCACCCAATACTGACAAAACAGCCAAGATCATCAAAGGCAAAGACATTTGCCAAGGACTTTCATGCACTTTATCAAATGAATGGTGGTGGTTTCTATATGTTCCATGAAAGGTTACAAAGAACATTCTGAACATGTATAATCCGGTAATTGTAGCACTGATTACAGATAAAACATAAACTATTTTATTGTGGTCAAATGCAGCAAGTAAAATTTCGTCTTTTGAAAAGAATCCAGATAAGAATGGGAAACCTGTAATTGCCAAAGTACCAATTAAGAAAGTGATATAAGTAATTGGCATTTTAGATTTCAAACCACCCATTTGACGAATATCTTGTTCGTGGTGCATTGCATGAATCACAGAGCCCGATCCCAAAAACAACAACGCTTTGAAGAAAGCATGTGTAGCCAAATGGAACATCGCCGCAGTGTAGGCACCACAACCTAAGGCAACGAACATAAGTCCTAATTGACTCACTGTACTGTATGCCAATACTTTTTTAATGTCGTTTTGCTTTAATCCTATTAAAGCTGCCATTAATGAAGTAGCCAAACCAACCCACAAAATTACATTATTTGTAATTGGCGACAAATAAAATAGAGCTTCACATCTTACAACCAAATAAACACCAGCCGTAACCATTGTTGCTGCGTGAATTAAAGCAGAAACAGGTGTAGGACCAGCCATTGCATCTGGCAACCAAGTGTAAAGTGGAATTTGAGCACTTTTACCCATGGCACCTACAAATAAGCACATGCTTATTGCTGTTAACATTGCTTGTGATGTTGATCCATCGGCCATTTTAGGCAATACAATGCTATAATCAAGTGATTGATATTGGTGGAATATTAAAAACAATCCCATCAACAATCCCAAATCACCAATTCTATTCATGATGAATGCTTTTCTAGCAGCTTTGCCATATTCAGCATTTTTATACCAAAATCCGATTAATAGATAAGAGCACAAACCTACTCCTTCCCAACCAAAGAACAACATTAAGAAGTTTGCTCCCAAAACAAGCATCAACATGTTAAAAATGAAGAAGTTTAAATAAGCAAAGAACTTATAAAAACCTTCATCTTCATGCATATAAGCAATGGAATACAAATGAATCAACGAACCAATTCCTGTAATGATTAATGTCATCATTACAGAGAGTCTATCTAAGGTAAATGAAAAGTCGACATTGAAGTTCTCAATATTTAAAAAGGTAAACAACTTAAAATGCAATCCTTCTGATGGAATGGCTGCATGTCTTAAGTCATTAAAAACTCCCAATGCAATTACAAAAGAAGCTAAAACAGTGAATGTACCTAGCCAACCTACGATTGATTTTGGTAAATTTTTACCAAATATTCCGTTTATTAGAAATCCTGCTAGAGGAAGTCCTAATATCAAACCAATACTATTCATTAATCTTTTAAACTATCTAAGAAACTCACATCAGTTTTACGCGTATTGCGATAAACCATTACCAAAATCGCCAATCCAACAGCAGCTTCAGCTGCAGCAACTACCATAATGAAAAACACAAACATTTGACCGTTTGCGTCTTTATCCCCCATATATTCAGAAAAAGCTGCAAATAATAAGTTAACAGCATTCAACATAAGTTCGATACACATTAAAAGGATAATTGCATTTCTACGAAAAAGCACGCCAAATAAACCAATACAAAAAAGCACACAGCTTAAATAGATATAATGGCTAATTTCCAAACTTTGAAAAATATTAAGCATTGTTTGCATCGTTATTTAAATCCATAATTTCTTGTACGGTAGCACCATCTCTTTTACCAAGTAAAACAGCACCAACCATAGCAGCGATAAATAAAATTCCAGAAAGTTCAAATGGAACCAAATATTCTGTCATCAATACCCTACCCAAGTTTTTCACCAACCCTATTTCTGGTGCATTGCCCTGCATAATAGCAATACCTGTTTTTTGGAAAGAAGCAGTAATAATTACAAGTAATAAACCCGCAGAAATTGCAGCGGCAACGCCCCATAGATTTGACTTTACTGGTTCTGAATCTTTACTTAAATTCAAAAGCATCAATACAAAAAGGAATAATACCATAATTGCTCCGGCGTATACCATTAAGTTTACAATTGCCAAAAATTGAGCATTTAATAAAACGTAATGCGCTGAGATACTAAAGAAAGTTAAAATAAGTGCCAAAACACTATGAACTGGATTCTTGCTTGTTACCACATATAAAGCACACAAAATGGTAATAAATGACAAAACAAGAAAAGGAATAGGCAAATTTGAAATGTTTCCCATGTTTTAATTTTGATAATCCCACACTTGACGTTTAGAAACGTCAATTCTTTGATCTAAAGGTTCAACCAATTTGTCTTTACCAAATATGAATTCATTTCTACCAAAATTAGCATCCACAATTCTATCAGTTAAGAAAATAGCTTCTTTAGGACAAGCTTCTTCACACAAACCACAAAAAATACAACGCAACATATCTATTTCGTATGTTGATGCGTATTTTTCCTCGCGGTATAATTTTGATTGTTCTTTGGTGCGTTCTGCTGCTACCATAGTAATTGCTTCGGCAGGACAAGCTACTGCACAAAGACCGCAGGCAGTGCAACGTTCTCTACCCTGTTCGTCACGTTTCAAAACGTGTTGACCACGGTAAATCTTGCTCATTGGGCGTTTTACCTCTGGGTAAGATATAGTACTACTCTTCTTAAAAAAATGCTTTAGGGTAATCCACATTCCACCAAAAACTGCTGGGAGATAAATTCTCTCCCAAAAGTTCATTTTTTTATTTACAACATCTTTCGACCTCGACGTCAAACGCTCCATGGCTTTATAATTAATCTTTTAAGTGTTTTGTTTTGATTTTGTATTTCTTACGCAATTCTGTTTTCACTTTTGTAGGCTTAACAGAACTAGTAGGCAACATTGATGAATAAGTTCCATCATTCAATTGGAAAATAAATTGAGCATCAGTTAATTTACTATATTTTGCAGTGAAAATATTTTCTTTCTTTTCTGCTTCAATAATCACCAAAGGCAAGTCAACTGTACCTTCTTGTACAATAAACATTCTATCAATCTGATTTGTTCTATCTTTAATAATACAAGTTTTACCTTTACCTGCGCCACCTGCAACAAAAATAGTTCCTTCTTTGTCTTTGCTTGTAGGACATTTAACGGTAACGCCAATTTTGATATTTTCTTTCTTTTTATCCGATTTATCAAGAGTTACTTTTTTCTCTCTATCGCTAGAGCTTTTTAGTTTACCCGTTTTTTCATCTTTTACAAATAATCTAATTTTAGCTCTTTTGTATGCTTCGTAATCAACTTTAACTGTTGCAGTGAATGGTTTTGTTAAACAAGTGTCACCAGGAAATTTGAATTCCATTAATCCAGCCCACATTAAACCTTCGTTACCTTTTAAAGATAATGGATGACCACTTTTAATGATTTCCATGATGTCTGAAGTTTTACGAACGCTTACACATTTGCCAGGATTGCTTTTACACATTCTAATGTAATCACATTTGTTCATTGTAACAGATATGCCAATTCCCATTGGAACCGTGGTATCTCTTACACAAGTGTCACCTTTAACTACTGGTTTAACAATTGGTTTTGGTTTTTCAATGATGGTGATTTCAACACGGCGGTTTCTTGCCTTCAAGTTTACATCAGATTCATTCTTTTCGCGCGGTTTTGCACGACCAAAATATTTTTTCTCCATGAAATCATCTTCAATGTCATTTTCAGATAAAAAATCGAAAACTTCATCTACACGATTTCTTGAAAGTTCCATGTTGTAATCATCATTACCAGTACTATCAGTATGTCCAGTTAAAACCAAACGATATTCTTTCATGGATTTCAAACGATCAAGCAACACGCTTAACTTTTTAGCTTCTTCTTTTTTGATTTCAAATTTATTGTTATCAAAGTAAATTTGAACAGCAGGAGCCAATTCTTTAGGAGGCGCAACTGTTTCACTAGCTTCTGTTTTCTTTGCTGTTGTTTTAGTTGCTTGAGCCAATAATTGTGAGGTAACAATATTTAAACCAAATACCAATACCAAATAAAATATTTTTTTCATTCGTGAATTTGCTGCGAAAATAAATCAAATATTGCTCTATTCCATAGATTATTATACAATATTCTCAAAAATTTTAGAAACTCAGATTTTTTGATTTAAATTGCCCTCAAATGAGAAACTTAAAAGCCATATTTAAACTGCTAATTTGCACGCTTTTGACCTTTAATTTTAATATTTCTAAATTAAATGCTCAAGTTGCCAAAACCCAAGTTGTACAACTCGAAGTTACTGTTAATGGATCTACAATATCCCTCAAATGGCCAAAAGAAACCTATTCTGGCACATTCGATATTTACGCAAGAAATTTCGGTGATGTTAATTTTGCTAAAATTACCAGTGTTTCAGGTTCCACCAATACTTATGATGATAAAACAGGAACAACAAACAAAGAATTTTTAGTGATAAAAAACAATGGTACTGCGGCAGATGCATTGGGTTACATTTATGCCGGAAACAAATATGATGCTCCAATTAAAAAAGGTGGAATTGTTTTGTTAATCGACAGTAGCTACATCAGCGCCTTGAGCAATGAAATAAAGCAACTCAAACAAGACCTTATTGTTACGGGTTGGCAGGTGAACACGATGTTTGTCAAAAGAACATCAAAACCAGCTGCGGTAAAGGCAAAATTAAAAACATTCATAGAATCATTAAAATTGCGACCTAAGACATTATATATAATCGGTCATGTTCCGGTACCTTATTCAGGATACTTTTCTACTAACGGAGATAGGCCACCACCAGATGGACACGTTGAAGGCTCTGGAAATCATACAGGGGCTTGGCCTGCCGATTGTTATTATGGTGATTTTGAGGGATTTTGGACAGACTATACTGCTGATTGCTCAACAGGTTCGTCTTCTAGATTTTATAACATTCCTAAAGATGGAAAATTTGATCAAACTACCATACCTAATAATATAGAATTAGAAATTGGAAGGGTTGACATGTATGATATGGACAATTTCTCTACAAATGATACCCAATTGGTAAGAGAATATCTAAATCGTGTGCATTCTTGGAGAAATGGTGATATTAAATTCACCAAACACGCATTAATTGATAACAATTTCACAGGTTTAAACTTGGCATCCACAGGATATCACAATTTGCCTTGCTTTGTTGGTATTGATAGTGTTTTTGATAACCGTGATTATTTTACAGAGCAAAACAAAACTTCTTATTTGTGGAGTTATGGCTGTGGCGCGGGTTCTTACAACTCTTGCAGCGGAATTGGAACAACGCCTACTTTTGCTTCCTCTAAAGGAAGCTTTTCAAATGGTTTTACCATGTTGGCTGGTAGTTTTTTTGGTGATTGGGATTCTAAAAACAATTTACTGAGAGGAGCCTTGGCCGCTGGTTCATTGGCTTCTTGTTGGGGGGGGATTCCAAAATGGTATTTACATCATATGGGTTTGGGAATGAATATTGGCTATGGTGCCAAAATTTCAATCAACAACAATACAGAATATTTCAATGGACAGTTCAACGGTTCATGGAATGGTATTTTTATTGCTTTAATGGGAGATCCATCCTTGACAATGAATACAGTGAAACCGCCAACAAACTTGACTATTTCCTCCAAAAATGGAACCGTTCAATTAAAATGGAACAAATCTTCTGAAGCTGAATCATATAATATATATCGTTTAGATACCGTAAACTATGAAATAACTTTGGCAAGATCAAAGTGCGGTACAACATCAAATACCACTGATACTTTTTTTACAGATGATTGTAATTGGTCGAGCGGCAACTATATATATGGTGTTACAGCAGTGAAATTAGAAACAACTGGATCTGGCACATACTTAAATCAGAGTATGTTAAATATGGGAACAATCAATCATGTTAACCAAAATAACGCAATTGAATTGAATAAAGTTACCATTTCACCTAATCCTATTGCAAATGAATTTTCAATTTCAGGCTTAAAGCAAGGTGACGTTATTGATATTGAATTGTTAAATAATTTAGGACAAGAAATCGCAAAATACAAAAACATTAAAGCTAATGAAATTGGATCTTTAAAACAGTCAATCAATCAATTATACAACGGAATAGGGTTTATAAAAGTAAATAATGGGAATAAATCAAGTACAATCCCTGTGGTTTTCATGAATGGCAAATAGACCATTTATACTTTAAATATATCAATTCACAAAAAAAAGTGTGATTAACTAACAAAGATTAATTATTTTTGCGCCCCTAAATTCATTTAGAAAAAACATATGAAAGACATAATTCTTTATCTTATTCCCGCTCTTGGAGTTGTCAGCTTGATAGTTATGGCAATTAAAAGTGCATGGGTTAGCAAACAAGACGCTGGCGATGAAAACATGCAACGCTTGGCAGACTACATTGCCAAAGGTGCAATGGCGTTTTTAAAAGCAGAATGGAAAGTACTAAGTGTATTCGTTCTTTTCGCATCGGTATTATTGGCTTACTCTGGAACTATCCATGAAGTAAACGGTAAACCAATTCATTCAAGTTGGATTATCGCAATTGCCTTTGTAATTGGTGCTGTATTCTCAGCAACCGCAGGTTACATTGGAATGAGAGTTGCAACCAAAGCAAACGTAAGAACTACACAAGCAGCTAGAACAAGTTTAAAACAGGCATTGAAAGTTTCATTTACAGGTGGTACTGTAATGGGATTGGGTGTTGCAGGTTTGGCAGTTTTGGGTCTTGGAGGTTTATTTATAGCATTCTTATCTATTTTCAGTGGCTTAGGTGAAGATACAGTTAAAACTTCAATTGAAGTATTGACAGGTTTTTCTTTAGGTGCAGAATCAATTGCTTTATTTGCCCGTGTTGGTGGTGGTATTTATACCAAAGCTGCTGACGTTGGAGCAGACTTAGTAGGTAAAGTTGAAGCGGGTATTCCTGAAGATGATGTTCGTAATCCAGCTACTATTGCCGATAACGTTGGTGACAATGTTGGTGACGTTGCTGGTATGGGTGCAGATTTATTCGGTTCTTATGTTGCTACTATTTTGGCAACTATGGTATTGGGACAAGAAATTGTTGCAGTAGATAACTTTGGTGGAATGTCTCCTATCCTATTACCAATGGTAATTTGTGGTTTGGGTATTCTTTTCTCTATTGTAGGAACTTGGTTTGTTACAATTAAAGATGATAAATCAAACGTTCAAAGTGCTTTAAATTTAGGTAACTGGTCATCAATGATATTGACTGTAATTGCTTCTTATTTTATCGTAAACTGGATGTTACCAGAAACATTGTCTATTCGTGGTTATGAATTTACCAAATTAAACGTGTTCTACGCAATTGCAGTTGGAACAGTTGTTGGTGCAATCATGAGTATTGTTACTGAGTATTATACTGCTATGGGTAAAGCACCTGTAAATTCAATTATTCAACAATCATCTACTGGTCATGCTACAAACATTATTGCTGGTTTGTCAGTGGGTATGAAATCAACCGTTATTCCAATTTTAACATTGGCAGGTGGTATTATGGCTTCGTATTATTTTGCTGGATTATATGGCGTAGCAATTGCTGCTGCTGGTATGATGGCAACTACTGCTATGCAATTAGCAATTGATGCATTTGGCCCTATTGCCGACAACGCGGGTGGTATTGCTGAAATGAGTCAATTGCCTCCTGAAGTTCGTGAACGTACAGATAATTTAGATGCTGTTGGAAATACAACTGCTGCAACTGGTAAAGGATTTGCTATTGCGTCAGCTGCTTTAACTTCATTGGCTTTATTCGCTGCATTTGTAGGTATTGCAGGTATTGATCAAATTGATATTTACAAAGCTCCAGTTTTAGCTGGATTATTTGTAGGTGGTATGATTCCATTTATTTTCTCAGCATTGTGTATTCAAGCTGTTGGTAAAGCTGCAATGGATATGGTAAACGAAGTTCGTCGCCAATTCCGTGAAATTCCAGGTATTATGGAATACACTGCACAACCAGAATATGAAAAGTGTGTGGCTATTTCTACTAAAGCTTCTATCCGTGAAATGATGTTACCAGGTGCTATTGCATTGATTACTCCTGTAATTGTTGGTTTCATTTTCGGCCCTGAAGTATTGGGTGGTCTATTGGCAGGTGTTACTGTTTCAGGTGTATTGATGGGTATATTCCAATCAAATGCAGGTGGAGCTTGGGACAATGCTAAGAAATCATTTGAAAAAGGTGTAGTTATTGACGGTGAAACTTATTACAAAAAATCTGAACCACACAAGGCTTCGGTAACTGGTGATACTGTTGGTGATCCTTTCAAAGACACATCTGGTCCTTCTATGAATATCTTAATCAAATTAATGTCAATCGTTTCTTTGGTAATTGCTCCTTTTATTGCAGGTAAAACTTTTGGTGAACCAGTTAAAAAACAAGGTCAATGTACTGAAATGTCTGCTGATCATTGCAAAGAAATGGGCAAATGCGATATGAGCAAATGTGCTACAATGACAAA
>CANFLS010000026.1 GCA_947447955.1 Flavobacteriales bacterium
GGGTGTCCACCTCTTCCCATTCCGAACAGAGAAGTTAAGCCCCTCAGCGCAGATGATACTTGGGTAATACCTGGGAAAGTATGTCGCCGCCGTCCTAATAAGTCAAAAAAGCCTCACTCGTGAGGCTTTTTTTGTTTACAGCTATCGCTCAGCGGGTTGACATTGCTTCGCATGTTGACGGTTTCGCTGCGCTCAACCTGTTGACATCGCTAGTGCGAGTTTAAACTTCGTTGTTTACAGCTTCGCTCCGCTAGTTGACATTGATTAGCAATTTGATACCTTCGGTTGTTTACATCGCTAGCGCGATTTTAAACTTCGCTGTTTACGGCTAAAGCCGGTTTACGCTGCGCTGTTTAATTTTAAGTAGAAACTTCAATGTTAACATTTATAAACCCTCTAAACGTTTATAAACTCTTTATCTGTTTACGTTTCGCTGTTTAATTATTAGTAAGTACTTCAAAAAGAACTTTTATAAACGCTTATAAACTCCCTAAGCGTTTATAAACCTAAAAATACGTCTAACCAACTCCGTTCGTTTGAATTTATCAGTGTCTATATCAAAATATGATTTTTGTTTCTCTACTGTCATGAAACCGAACCAAAGAAAAAACCTATCATATGTCCGAACACCATAACATCTATAAAACTGTCGTTCGGGAGTTGTGTAACTGTGTTCGAATAACGTGATAAATATTGGAAATGCTTTTAAATATTTGTCTGCGTACAATTCTATATATTGAGGTTGATCGCCAAACTTATCAAGTATAATTATTGAAAAAGCCCAAGCAAGTTGACCGATTGGTTCCTCTGGATAACCGTCATTATAGCTCCACGAAAATTTTTCTGTAAATGCTTTAAAAAATTGTTTGAAAATCTGTAATCGGTTATTTGTCTCAAGCAATTTTGTACCAGTTTTTGTTAAGGTAAGTTTACCATTGGTTTTTTTTACAAGTCCAGCAAGTTCCGCGGTCAGTCTTGCACTCTTAATTGCAATACAATCGTCTTCTTTCCAAAGTTTTGTTAATCCACTTTCAATGTGTTCGTCAAGTAGAAATCTTTTGTCATATAGTTCTACCATTACTTTTTTTGGCAATGCTCCGAGTGGTGTCAATTTGATTTGTTTATCACGATAGATAATTTTTAGAAACTCTTCAGCTATCCGAAATAGCGGAATTTGATCTAGAGTTTCATCGCCTATATCATCACGAAACTGAACTGGAGATTTTTCGCCAAAAGTATCGTAAACCAACTCGTGAATTTCTGACGGTGAAAGTCCTAAAAAATCGTCCATCGGAGAGTTGTTCCGATGATAAATGTTTGGTTCTATGTTGTTTGGTAATTTCATTATTGTACTATAGTAATTTAATTTCTGCAAACGTTTTTGTGCCTTGCGCCGTTTTTTGCTTGTCCAAGTTATGCATTTAAGTGTTAACTCGCAAAATATGGAGCAAGACTGCTGTTACGTGCTGGTGGCGGCACACAACTTTGTCAGTTTAGGTTTAATGTGTACAACCAATACTTTTTTTCGAACAGTGGAGGAATTTCTTCGAGAACTTTAAACCCAATGCTTTCGTATATATGTCTTGCTGCGTCCATGAACTCAGAAGTATGGAGCGCAATTATCTTTTCATTATTTTCCTTTGCAAAGTTAATACACATTTTGGTTAGCGCTTTTGCAATTCCTTGTCCACGATATTTTGGATTAACACCAACCATTCTAATATAAGACCATTCCGTTTTGAAAAGGTCTGTCGGATTACCACTAAGAATAACATAGGCTACGCCAATTATTTTGTCGTTGTCGAGACACACGAAACATTTCGCGATATTTAGAATGTCTACAAATCTTTGTCTGTTTTGATGATTGCTACTAAATGTCGCCCAGTTGTCCGGTGTCAAAGCGTTTTGGAATTGTCCGTATGCGATGATATGGAGGTCTTGTAATTGGTCAACGTCGTCAATTGTCCCGATGCGATAATTTAAATTGTGATTTGTCATTACGAAATCTTTTTTGTCTAACGGAATTGTCCCGTCACTTGCAGAACGGTTTGAGGCTTTGCAAAGGTGGCGATTTTCACCACGAAACCCCGCTTTTTGGGTAGGGTTGTTATGTGCTGCTTTTCTCATTCTATGGCATTATACATTGTCCGAATTTAATTAGCCAAAGATAATATCCTAAAATCCCACCTATAAGTCCTGAAATTAAAAATGTCATTATTACATTCTTTGGTAAGAAACGTAAAACGATAGCAAAAATGCTAATTCCAATTAATCCTGTTGCCAATTGAATTGTCCAAATATTAATGTGCAAGTGTCTTGCAAGTTGTATTTCGTCAACGCTTACTGAAGGTTGTCCTTTTAAGAGAAGCGACATGACAACCATAAATAAATTTGAAACTTGTCTTAACCAAAATAATGACATAAATACAAGTGTCCAACCCCGAAAATGAACTTGGTCGGAGGTGATAAACCTTTTTCGATAAACTAGCAATAGCATAAAACCTATTGAGCCAGTTAAAATTGTCTCCAAGGGGCCACCTAATATTATCCAAAAAGTGTCAGACTGGTATTTTTGAACTGCTTTTTCATATTTATCTTTTCCTGGAAACGCTAAATCGTTTTTAATTTCATTGGAATATTTTCCATAGGTGTCTTTAAAGTATTCATTAAAGTCATCGTCCCAGTAAGTTGAACTTTGATAATCTATACTTGCTTCATACCCCAATAATTTTGATACTGAATAATGTCCAAATTCGTGTGTTAAAATTCCAACAACAGTCATTAGAATAAATGTCATTATTAAATAAATAGAAAGTTTAAAGTCAAATTTCAGATAATTCATGCTGTTTTTTAAAGTTGCACTTAACTAGATTACATACGAATGTATATTAAAATCATTTAAAAACAAACACTTATGGAACTAACTCAACTTGTTGACGGTCTCGCTGCGCTCAACCTGTTGACATCGCTAGCACGAGTTGACATCGCTAGCGCGAGTTTAAACTTCGTTGTTTACGGCTAAAGCCTGTTTACGCTTCGCTGTTTAATTTTTACTAGGAACTCAAAACAACCCTTATAAACTTTTATAAACCCTAAAATTTGTCTAATCTGTCTAATCTGTCTAACCAGTCTAATCTGTCTAATCTGTCTAATCTGTCTAATCTGTCTAATCTGTCTAATCTGTCTAATCTGTCTAATCCGTCTAACCTTTTCATTACCTTTGTGCAATGATTCATTCAGGTACTATCTTAACGAAAAAACGACATTCAAATAGCCCGAATCACACTTTCGGTGATGTGTACATAGACGATAAAGTTTTTACCGTAAAAAAATCGGTTTACGAAAAGTACCATGTTGGCGATATAGTAGATTACTCCTATACCAATCATGTGAGTTTCTCTGGTGTACAATTTCATAATTTATCGCATATTGAAAAAACAAATCAAGTTCCTATTGTTGCCGATTTAACTAAAATTGTAGTAAAAGCAAACCAACAAGAAATTGAATTTTATGATAATCAAACGTCTAAATTCTTTTTTTGGATCAATGTTGTATTTGTGAGTTTCATCTTCTTCTTCGTTGAAATGTATTTTCTCGCCAGATTTAACTTAGATACCCAACTTCAAACTGTTATTGGTGCGAAATTCTTTTTGCCAAAGATATTTTTGGTATTTTTTGTATTGAATTTTTTATGCTTCAATCCTTTGTTAAGGAAACGAAAATTTCAAAAGCTAAAGTCCCTCGAGAAAACGATATTAAAAACACAAGCCATTGAATTTGTTCAGGAAAATGATTCCGATGTTTGTTTTATTTCCTATCTTGAAAACGGACAAAAACAACAGCAACAAATTACAATGGATATCTTTCACAAAATCAAAACATATCCATTGATAGAAATTGCATTCTTGAACCATCATTGTTTGTACAATATAGTTGGTATTTAATTAAAACTATTCTAGTAAGCAGTTTTTGTGTGTTTACCTAAAGTATAGAAAATGCGTCGGAATTGGATAGTTACCTATTTGATATTTTTCTAATGCATTTTCGGCCATAGATATACTTAATTATTTTATTTTGATAATCAAATTATTGTTTTATATTTGCAATACTAACAAGCGTTAGTTAGTGTATGTCGCCACGAAAGCTAGAAATATTTCAAACTGCGCTATCCCTCATGAAATCAAAGGGATATGCGAATACCACCATGCGTGATATTGCATCGGCAGTGAATATGGAAGCGGCAAGTTTGTACAACCATATTACATCTAAAGAAGATCTTTTGGCAATTACTTGCTTTGATCTTGCCGATCAATTTGAAAAAGGTATTCTAGAAGTGAACGATATTTACTTCGATGCCAAAGAGAAATTAAGAATGGCCATTGAAGCACATACGCAAATATTGACAACCAACCTCGATGCGTCTTATGTATTTATTCACGAATGGAAACATTTATCTGCCGATAAATTAACTGAATTTAAAAATCGCCGTAACCAATATGAAAATGGCTTTATAGAGATTTTAAAACTTGGTGAAAATGAAGGTGTTTTTAATGATGTGGATGAAAAATTTGTGGTAATTACCATTTTGTCAACTTTGAATGCAACAATTGAATGGTACAAACCCAATGGCGCATTTACACCGAAACAAGTAGCAAATAAACTTTCAGATTTTATCCTTAACGGATTACTCAATACAAAAAACTAACAAATTATTTAAAAAATTTAAACTCGAAAATATATGTACGGAAACGGTTATGTAGACCCGGAAAATAAGATCACCAACAGCATTACTGCAAATGAAGATCCTATTAAATTAGCAGAATTCGAATCTAGAATTGCTGCTGGCGACAAAATTGAACCAATGGACTGGATGCCTGCTGAATACAAAAAGCAACTCGTTCGTATGATTGAGCAACATGCCCATTCTGAAATTATTGGTGCACTTCCTGAAGGAACATGGATTACCCGTGCTCCAGGTTTTCGCCGTAAATTGGCGTTGATGGCCAAAGTACAAGACGAAGTGGGTCATGGTCAATTGTTGTACAGCGCTGCCGAAACCTTAGGTAAAAGCAGAGAAGCAATGACAAACGATTTAATTACCGGTAAAAGCAAATATAGCAACGTGTTTAACTACCCAGCAAAAACTTGGGCAGATAGCGCTGTGATTGCTTGGTTGATTGATGCAGGTGCAATTGTAAACCAATTGGCAAATAGCAAAGGTAGTTACGGTCCATATTGCCGTGCACTTGATCGCATTTGTGCTGAAGAGTCTTTCCATTTGAAATACGGACACGACAATGTGGTATTCTTGGCAACAGGAACCCCTGTGCAACGTGCCATGGTGCAAGATGCATTAAACCGTTGGTGGGAACCAATTATGCACTTCTTTGGTCCTCCAGATAAAGAATCTATCCACTCTGAAACATTGATGCGTTGGAAAGTAAAAATGGGTTCTAACGATGATATGAGAAACATGTTCTTGGATATGTATGTTCCTAAAATTTGGGATTTGGGATTAACCCTACCTGATCCAAATCTTCACAAAAATGAAGAAACAGGTCGTTGGGAATACACGGAGCCAAATTGGGAAGTATTTAAACAAGTAATTAACGGAAATGGTCCATGTAACAAGGAGCGTTTGGCTGTTCGTAGAAAAGCGGAAGAAAACGGCCGTTGGGTGCGTAAGGCTTTGGCTAAGCCAACCGAAAAATATGTTACACCACTTTCTTAATCCCTCAAAAAAATGAACATAATTAGTTTAGATCCAAGGGTAACCCGTTCTCACATTGATGAAAATACCCAAGAGGGAATTGCAAATCCTTTGGAGCATTTTCAAACCTACGAAGTGTTTGAACAAAAGAAAAGAGGCACTCACCATATTCACGTTGGAAGCGTTCATGCACCAAGTGCTGAAATGGCGGTGATTTTTGCAAAAGAACAATATTCTCGCCGTGGTCAATGTGTGAATTTGTGGGTGGTGAAAACAGCCGATGTATTTGCAACAGAGTATGAAGATTCAGATATTTTCGATACCATTTCTGATAAAACTTACCGCGAGCCAGAAGCTTACAAAGTAATTGATAGAATTCAAGCATTTAAAGAACGTCAAAAAGCAAATTAACAATCATGGAATTTACAGATAAACATGTACAAGGTTTAAAAGACCTGCTATATAAAATGGCTGATGATTTGTTAATCATTGGACACAGAAACAGTGAATGGACAGGATTGGGACCAGTATTGGAAGAAGATATTGCTTTTTCGAGTATGGCTCAAGATAAAGTGGGTCAATCTTTGGCATTGTATGAAATCTTACACCAATTGGGTGAAAGCGATCCAGATACAGTTGCTTTTACAAGAAATGCACCCCAGTTTCACTGTTCTCAATTGGTTGAATTGCCAATAGGAGAGTATGATTTTTCGTTGGTGCGTCATTTCTTTTTTGACCATGCCGATGCCATTCGTTTCGATATGCTTGCAACAACGGTAGTTGAACCATTGCAAATGGTTGCGAAGAAATTTCGTGGCGAAATTAAATACCACACCATGCATGCAGATATTTGGATGAAGCAGTTGGGTGAATCTGATGAAGCAAAAATGAGAATTCAAAACACAATCAATGAAGTGTTTCCATTTGCATTAGGTATGTTTGAACCATCTGAATTTGAAGCGGAATTGATAGAAGCAGGAATTTTTGATGGAGAGTTCGCTTTGCGTGAAAAATGGTTGAACAAAGTAGTTCCATTGTTGGAATCTTTCGGGTACACCGTTCCAAATGCAGAAACCATCATTCCTGAATTCGGTGGAAGAAAAGGCCAACACACAGAACACTTACAACCACTATTGGATGAAATGACAGAAGTTTTTGCCATTGATCCAGGTGCGGAGTGGTAATTCGGGATTAGACGGATTAGACAGGTTAGACGGATTAGACAGATTATCCCGAAAGCTTTCGGGAAGATTAGTTTTATGAACGTTCAATATTGAATATCAAATTAAATGACAGAAAAAATTAAATCCATATTGGAAACCGTCATGGATCCGGAGATCCCTACCTTGTCTATTGTAGACTTGGGAATAGTTACAGGGATTATATCAGAAACAGAGGGGCAGGCGCATATCAAGCTTACCCCTACATTTTCTGGTTGTCCGGCCCTGAAAATCATGGAAACCATGGTGCACGATAAACTCATTGAAGAGGGTTACACCGATGTGAAAGTCCATACTTCGTTTGATGTACAATGGAATTCTAACATGATTTCTGATAAAGGATTGGCCGCCCTTAAAAAACACGGTTTGGCACCGCCGCCGAAACACGATGGTTACTTTGAACTCGATGTTTTAAGCGATACTCCTTGTCCGTTGTGCGATTCAAGAAACACCACAATGAGCACCCCGTTTGGACCAACGCTTTGCAGAAGCATGCACTATTGCAATAATTGCAAAAATGCTTTTGAGGGATTTAAGCCTGTTGGCTAAAATCAACTTTTGATTTACCTTTTGATGTATAACCGTATTCAGTAGGTATGTCAATTTTAAAAAGGGTATTTTTATTTTTTATATTTCTTACAACTCATTTTGTTTTCGCCCAACGTTGTGGGTATGATTATTTACAAGCCTTTGTTGTTGAAATTGTCGATAAAAATCATACGGGAAACATTCCAGATTTAAAGCTAACATTAACCAATGAGTTTGGTGAGAAATTGGAATATACAAGGCCGCAATCAAACGGATATTCATTGCCCGATGAAGAACCCCATGTTTCATTGCCAGCGAGATTAAAACTTCCCTTTTTGAAAAATTACCAACCTTCAAATTTGATGGAGTTTTGGGAAAATGGGAATACAAAAGGATTGTCTCACCCCGGCATAAATCAACCTGCCCACCTTAAATTGGCTGATAATTTATATGTTATTTTTATTCAATTTGAATATTCCCTAAACACGCGTGTAGCGTTGCCAAATTTTCAGGTTTGGGTTGAAGACCTGGATAGCACCAAACATTTTACTCAATTTCCAAGAAGACTGTTTCGATTGAATCCTGAAAAGGCCGTTTATCTTTGCGCCAATCATTTAATTGGGAAAAGTGAGGGTGTTTTTGATCATGTTTATCATTTAGATGGGACCAAGTTTGAACCTCAGAAATTTGATTTGTCTGCGGGTAATCCATTGTACACAGGTAAAGTTGAGCGCCCATTTTATTTTGATTTAGATTTCCAACCGGTGAATCACCATGTGCACCGTACCGATATGATTGATATGAAGTTGGAATCAATAAACGTGTTTTCTGGACGAGAGTTGCGATTTGTACAAAAAATTGTTTCGCAACATTATGCGAAATATGCAAAATTGCAAACCCAAAATCAAGATTTTAAAGAATTGAAATTAGGTGTTTTTCCACAGTATTGGAAACCCGAAATGCTACATGAATTTGATGTACAAAAAGACGGTACAACGAATAATTTGATTGCTGTGCTTTATCAAAAAGGACGATCTTCTTCGGGGGTGCCACACCAACATGCTTTTTATTTTCAACATGATTCAATTGCGAATCTGTTTGTGTTTGACTCCCTTTTGAGTGAATATCCCAATGTGCTTTTTGATGAAGAACCCAATAAAATTATTCGGTATGTGATAACCGATAATCAATATGAATGTAAATTGACGTATTTTATTCTTGAGGGACGAATTTGGAAGTTTTACAAAGAAAAGATTATTCGTGGTGAGTCTGTTCAACTTCAAATATCTAAATCTGTATTGAGTAATCTTTATGTTTTGGGATATATGCAAGACAAAGTAACCAAGTTTGAAGTAGATGAGAAAAGCCATTTTACAGATACAATTTGGTTCGTGAATAAAGGTAAATCGACCGTTGATTTATCTAATTATACGTTGGTGCAAACCAATAATCCGAGGATATTGAAGGTTGAGAAGGTTGTAATTCCCTCGGAATTAAAAGTGAGGGATACTGCCATGATCATATTTCATTTGGAAACTGTGCCCAATGCGTTGGCGCTGAGTATGTCAATGCCTTTTGAGTATTTGGATGTGAAGATAGAGTTTGCCTTCAATAAAACAGAAAAATTGCCCTTGAATTTGCGCTATTTGGGTATCTGTAAAGACTTAATTGAAAAAAAGACTTTAACCAAGTTCAACAGGTATGACGATGCAATCATTGCTGAATCTATCTTTTTTAAAGAATATCAACGCGTGAATTGTCAATTAAAAATAGAAAATAATCAAATTGCAGCGTATGGTAAATTAATTCATGAAAATGACACATTAAAAAGGGTGGGAGATTGGTATTTTACCAATCCAAGAAATATGATTACATATTCTCGTGAGTTTGAATTTCAGGTCACCGCCGATAATGAAAAAGTAGATTCTACTTTGAAAATATTTGCTGTTAAAAATGGAATTCAAACAGAGTTGAAATACCGCTATAGCTTCGATTGGTTCCATTTGTGGCTTGATCCAAAGTTAGATTCAATCATTTTTCAATGGAAGAACTACACCAATACCATATCCAAATTGAACAACAATTATTATCAATCGAAGATTATGGTACAATTAATAAGAAGCAATATTAAAACCATTTACCCTCAAAAATATCCGCAATTTGTGATGAATCAATCTTATGAATTTCAAAATACGATATATTTACTCAGCATGAAGGCAATTATAGATAACAATTATGATCTGGCACGTCATGATTTTATGATGAAATATAAAGGCATAAAGTTCCAAATAAATTTAAACTATTCACATGAATTTTTAGTTGCTGATTTTGAGGGATCTTCAACTTCTGTAATAAATGATTTGTTATCAAAATGGATCCGAAAAGGAGAAATAAAATCAGCGCATCAAGCTATGAATATTGGGAATGGACTTGTCTTTTTGGGTTATAATTTGACTTTAAAACCAATTCAAAGGATTTACGGTGACAGCCTAAATAAAATTATTAATAAATTTGGATTCAAAATAGATCATTATTATGGTGATGCTACCTATCTAGTTCACTCAGATTCAAAAATTTGTAATGAAAGATTATTTCAAAATATGTTGAGTTTAATCAATGATCCACAATTTATTACAGCAAATCCAGAGTTTTTGCATCCCATTAAATGGGTGTTTGATGAAGGCGATCGTGAAGAAATGCTGGATCAACCAAAAAAGCGAATCCCTAAACGCTAATCCTTAAGCGCTAAACCCTAAACCAAAAAATTAATTGCCTTCACCAAATCTTCGGGGGTGTCAATGGCAGGACTTGCCCAATCGGTTTCTACAATGTCAATGGCATAGCCGTTTTCCAACCAGCGCAGTTGTTCGAGCATTTCCGATTTTTCTAATGGCGTAGGAGCCAATTTGGTTATCTCTAGCAATACATTGGGCCTGAAAGCGTACATACCAACATGTTTGTATGTACTTGAATGTCCCCCTTCCCTCAAAAATGGAATTGAAGAACGACTAAAATATAACGCACGTTGATTTACTCCCGCAACCACTTTTACAATGTTTGGATTGTTGACATCGTCAATAGAAGTGAGTTCCTTTTTTAACGTGGCAATTTGGGTACTTTGATTTGCAAAACAATCAACCAACAAATGAATTTGCTTGGCTGTGATAAATGGTTCATCGCCTTGAAGGTTTACAATTACATCGCAGTTCCATTTCAGTTGTTGCAATGCATCGGCACAGCGGTCTGTTCCACTTATATGGTGTGAACTTGTCATCACCACTTGGGCAAATGCTTGCACATGCTCTGCAATTCGAACATCGTCGGTGGCAACTGCAATTCCCATGGTTGGGTTGGCAGATTGCGCAGCTTCAACGGTGCGTTGAATGACGGTTTTCCCTCCTAAATCAACCAGAGGTTTCCCTGGGAATCGGGTGCTGCCATAACGTGCAGGAATGATGATGCCAAATTGTGGTTTTTCCATTAATCTTTTTTGCTCATTTGCAATAATTGCAAAATTTTGTCGTGAATTTCGGTGTTTTCATACACACCTGCAAATAATTCACTTCCTGGTCCATAAGCAAAAACGGGAACCGGAATTCCAGAATGATGTCCTGTAGAGAAATGCATCGCTGGTTTGTTGTTCTTTTTATCGTAACCTATCAAACTCAAACCACCTGTTTCGTGATCGGCTGTGATGATTACCAAAGTTTCACCGTCTTTTTTGGCCCAATTGATTACCTCAGCAATGGTAGAGTCAAAATCCAACACCTCGGTAATTACATAGTTTGAATCGTTTTCATGCCCACCCCAATCAATTTGACTTCCTTCAATCATCAAAAAGAAACCATTTTTATTTTGGTTCAAATTTCTAATGGCAGCCATGCTGGCTTTTCTTTCGAAATCACCGCGTCCATTTAAGAATTTTGGAGGATGTTCGTTGGTGTCGTAAAAAGAAACAAATTGCTTGTCGTTAATGGTTTCCAAGTTAGAATGTCCAACATAAACCTTATGTCCACTTTCTCTCAATTTTGAGGTATCGAAGAATTTCAAACCGCCACCAATTGCAACGTCAATAAATCCCCCATAAAAATCATTTGCTATTTGTTTGTCTAACTTTCTACTTGGCTGATGCGCATAAAAAGAAGCAGGAGTAGCATGGGTTAATCCGCAAGTTGCAACCAATCCTGTAGCCTTGCCTTTCACATGCAGCCTTTCAGAAAGTGTAAACTCCGGTTGAGAATCTTTGGTAACGCCAATGGCTCCGTTGTAAGTTTTTTGTCCAATAGAAAATGCAGTTGCACCCGCGCCGCTATCGGTAATATAATCATTTGAGCTTGACGTCATGCTCAATCCCAAATACTGAGCCAAAGAAAATACTTGTAGTTTTTGAGGGATAGTGGCTTGTGCCGCAGACCACTGAGCAAGTCCGGTTCCATCGCCAATCATTAAAATTACATTTTTAACTTTTTTCGGGGTGTTTTGGACGTGTTTGATGCTGTCGTTTTGGGCAATTGCCAAATTTGATAATACAAGCGCTGTAAGTAATTGAAATGTTTTTAACGTCAATCTCATGTTAATACAAAGTTAAGTCAAATAATGTTTGTGACTAATAACAACGTGTGAAACTTGTATTAATTGTATGTGATTTCTTGTTAATATTAAATTGTATGACTACGGTATATGAATGGCTCAATCAATCTAAATGATTTTGCTTATTTTTGCAGTAAATTAAATTATCCCTCAAAAAAATGAACGGTTTTTTCCAAGTCCCTAAAGCCATAAACGAACCCGTTTATGAATATGCTCCAGGAAGCATTGAACGTAAAAAGTTAAAAGAAGCATTGGCAGAAGCACGTACGAAAGTACTCGATATCCCAATGTTTATTGGTGCCGACGAAGTTCGTACTGGCAACCTAATTGATATTTTCCCTCCACACGATATTCATCATAAAATTGGCTCTTTTCACATGGGCACAGGTGCACATGTTCAACAAGCAATTGATACTGCCTTGGCAGCAAAACCAATGTGGGAAGCAATGCCTTGGGAGCAACGTGCTGCCATTTTCTTGAAAGCCGCTGAGTTGTTTGCAACAACCTACCGTTATGAAGTAAACGCAGTTACCATGTTGGCGCAAAGTAAAAACTGTTACCAAGCTGAAATTGATGCAGCTTGTGAATGGATCGACTTTTTGCGTTTCAACGTACAATACATGAGCGAAATTTATGCAGAACAACCATCTGCAAATGCAAAAGGTATTTGGAATAGATTGGAATACCGTCCGTTAGAAGGATTTGTGTTTGCATTGACTCCATTTAACTTTACTGCTATTAGTGGTAACCTTCCAACAGCTCCCGCAATGATGGGAAATGTTGTGGTTTGGAAACCAGCCGATACCCAAGTTTATAGTGCCCAATTGTTGATGCGTGTTTTGAAAGAAGCAGGATTGCCAGATGGTGTAATTAACTTGGTTTATGCACCTGGTCCAGAAGTTGGAGAAGTTATTTTCAATCACGCCGATTTTGCAGGAATTCACTTCACAGGAAGTACCGCAGTGTTCAGACATATTTGGAATACCATTGGTACCAATATTGCCAAATACAGAAGCTACCCAAGAATTGTGGGTGAAACGGGTGGTAAAGATTTTATCTTGGCTCACCAATCTGCCGATGAAGACGTTTTGGTTGCTGCCATGATTCGTGGTGCTTTCGAATTCCAAGGTCAAAAATGTTCTGCCGCTTCTCGTGTTTATATCCCTCAAAGTATTTGGCCTTCTGTGAAGTCTAAATTGTTGAAGGAAATGGCAACCATCAAAGTGGGTCCTACCGAAGACTTTAGCAATTTCGTAAATGCAGTCATTGACAAACGTGCCTTTGATAAAATTGCAGGATATATTGAATCTGCGAAAAAAGACGGTGTTGAAATCATTGCGGGTGGAACTTATTCTGATGAAAAAGGATATTTTATTGATCCAACCATCATTATGGCGCCAACTGCCAATTACAGAACCATGTGTGAAGAGATTTTTGGTCCAGTATTGACGATTTTCGTTTACGAAGACAAAGAGTGGAGCAACATGTTCAACATTGTTGATACCACCAGTGAATATGCATTAACCGGTGCTGTAATTTCGCAAGACAGAAATACCATTGCCGAGGCAACTTGGGCTTTGAGAAACAGTGCAGGTAACTTCTACATCAACGACAAACCAACTGGTGCCGTTGTGGGTCAACAGCCTTTTGGTGGGGGACGTGGAAGTGGAACCAATGACAAAGCCGGTGCAAAAGTGAATTTGTTGCGTTGGGTAAGTCAACGTACCATCAAAGAAACCTTTACTCCTGTGAAAGATTACCGTTATTCGTTTTTGAACGAAGCGTAATTTTTCCTGAATAAATTCAAAAAGAAAGGCGCGATTGTATCGTGCCTTTCTTTTTATGGGTTATTTTTGCTTTCTTTAATTCAGTGTAATTAACCACAACTCATTATGATTCAAACCGACGAAGCCACCATCCGAAAAGTGATATTTCACAAAGTAAACGTACAGGAAGACAAAATATCTCTCAGCGATGAACTCTGTGATTTTCTCAACGAAGACGAAGCCGATGTAATTAAGAAAGCTTTTCTTAAGCCATTTCAAGGCGAATATAGCAAGTATCAATTTTGCCATGAGTATGACATTGAATTGAATGCGCTGTATAAATTGACCAAATCGATTTATGAGGGACAGGATTTTATTGAGTACTCCAAAAATATTGGGCAACACCTAAAAACGGTTTCGAAGCATCCGAATATCAAGGATGGTGATTTGTTTGTTATACACTTTGATAATATTATTATCAATAATGCCTATTGCGAAGCCATTGGGGTGTTTAAAGTTGAAAACAAGGATACCTTTATAGAAACGGAATTCAAGGGCAACAAGTCGGCCCATATGGAGTTTAGAAAGGGTATTAGCACGCGCAAAATCGAAAAAGGGGGATTGGTAATTTTTACACCAGAACCTTATACGGTGATGGTGATTGACAATGTAAAGCAAGGCACTGAATATTGGCAAACCGATTTCTTGAGTGTGACGCCGGTAAAAAATGAGTATTTGCAAACGCATCAGTTTTTGGGCATTACAAAGGAATTTGTAACGTCGCAATTAACCGAGGATGTTGAAATTTCACGGGCCGATCAAATCGATTTGTTAAACAGGTCGGTAGATTATTTCAAAACCAACGAGAACTTCGACAAAGAAGAGTTTGAGAAAGCTGTTTTTTCAGACAGCGCTGTGATTGATTCATTTAGAAAGTTTGACCAAAACTACCGAGATGAAAATGAAATAGAATTGCCAGATTCGTTTGAAATTTCCAAGCAGGCGGTAAAAAAGCAAGCCAAAATCTTCAAATCTGTATTGAAACTCGACACCAATTTCCACGTCTATATTCATGGCCGAAGAAACATGATAGAGCAGGGCATTGATGAAAACGGCCGCAAGTTCTACAAGATCTTCTACGAAAACGAAAGTTAAGGATTACCAATTGCACTCATTGTGTATTTCGAAATCAATTTTGTTAAATAATAAGAGGTTGATGTTGAATTGTTGAAAAAAAATTCAACCATTTAAAATGTTGATTAATAAGTATTATGAATTAATAAATGTTAATTCATGAAAGTAGTGATTGTTAATTCTTTTTTATAATTTTTCAAAGGTGATTGTTTTTCCGTTAGGGAAATAATATTTCCATTTGATGAACCCAATGGACTCATTAAACCAATACTCGATAATGTTCTTTCCATACTTTTTAAAGTGTGAATTATTATTCCCAACAAAAAACCATGTTGATATTTTGTGTCCATGAAATAACAAACTATCAATTGACTTGACAGTTGTTGTTTGTGTTACGCCTTTTTCTTTAAAGTCTGAATAATAAAAACTGTGTGTTGCCTCGAAAGAATAACCTATACCCAGAGGTAGACTTGCAGAGGGATATGGAGCAAGTAAAGTAAGGAAACCATGTAATAATTTGTAAGGAGGTTCAATTTCAATTGTTTTAGCATTATTGGTAATACCTCTCAATTCTTTTTCACCAGTTGCCAAATTTGTCCACTCAGCTTTTTGTAAACCAAGAACGGCCAATTTTAAACTATTCGTAATTTTCATTTGAAAAGTATCGGATTTATTTATCAATCCTGATGAATCAGATGAAGTCACCCGAAAAAAGTAATCTTCATCAACTTTATAAATTTGGCTATGCGCACAACCTTGGAGTGAAAAAATTACAATTAAAATAAGTTTATACGTTTTAATAAATCTAAGACGGCTCAATTTCATAGGTTATTAGGAGTATGTTCAAATGTATTCAGGGTCCTGAAAATGAATAATATGGTTGCAAATTTTTTCATAAATAGTTTTTTGTGTTATAACGATTGTCTGATGTGGATATTGTTTAATAATGTTTTACTTAGAAGCTGGAACATTCTTATACAAAATAAACGATTGGAATTAATGAAGCAATATGAATTTCGTTTTGGCTTCATCCCATTTATATTTCAGCACTGTTGTGTCTTTTTTAGTAACAACAATTATGTCCGATAAATAATTGAATTTAACATTGCAAGACCAAACGGGCAAAGGAGTGAGCAAATTGGTCTCTGTATTTACTAAACAATACAAACAACTTTGAGTACTGCCTGCAAAAGCACCAATGAAATATTTTTTGTAAAAGTTTGATATCTTACTATTTTCATAAATGAACTGAAAATTCGTAGTATCAATTTCATTTAGGAAGTTTTTGTCAATATTGTATTTTAATTTTTGATCAGTCGTATTGGGTGGTGTGTTTTGTTTACAGTTAAAAAGCGATAGAACCAGTATCAATATTATGTACATCTTTACTGTCTCTATTTTCAAAAGTCTTGAAAACCAACAACAAGCAATATTTATTTTTCTATTTAGCATGTTTCATTGACTGATAATTTGGCAATTACTTGTTAAAATTAAAACTCTAGCTTCGAGTCTTTTTTATCACCTTTTTAACGATTCGGTATATCAAGTAGATGATAAATAAACCCAATAGAATATTGAATAACAATAATCCTACGAGTGCCCATTGGATTGAATAAATGCTCGTATCGGTTTTATTACTCTTTTTGACGTTACAAATTGTGACCTTGAGTTCATAAAGCCCACTTTCCAGTAAATCCAATAGTTAATCCGTTGGCGTTAGTAGGGATATATTTGTCAAGACCAAAAGGATTTGGATTTAAATCATTAAAACCTCGATAATAGGAAAGTGAATTGCCCAAAGCAAAATTGCCACTTTTGAACCAGGTGTAGTCTATACCCAAAATAATTCCCATATCGAATAAGTTCTTTTCTGTGTTTGGAATTGTTTTGATTAACGGATTAGAACTTGATGCGGAATTATAGTAATTGAAGCCCAAATATCCCCCGAAATTAAGAGAAAGCGCTTTTGATTTTAAAGGCATTATTTTTATTTGCACAGGTGTTTGAATGGTCCAATGATTTGAGTTAATCAAAACATTATAAATAAGATTTCCGCTGTTATCGGTTGTTCTCGGAATTGACAATTTTATTCCATAGTTTGTGTTTCTGATTCCAAACGACACTGAAAAAGTTGGATTCAATTCTTTTTCAACCGTAACTGCTTCATAATGTGATTGACTAATGTCGTACATTTCAAATACGGGGTCTCCGTAGTAATGAAAATTATTGACGCCAGCCTCGAATTGAAGGCTCAACTTCTTTGTTTTTTGAGGGACAGAAACCGCAGGCGATTGAGCAAATAAACTCAGTGCATAGAACATGGATAGGATAGTAGCGAGTTTTTTCATAGTTGTTGAACAGAATATCAAATTTAGAACAATATGAATGTAATTCCATGATAGATTTATATCATTGGGATTGTTTTTTTGTGTTATTTTCAGAAAAGGCAGCCTTTATTTTTGATAAAAGTGCCTTGGTTTCAGGAGTTTTTTTATTGGCAATTTTCCCTAATTTGATAGCAGTGGAGGCATCTTTATATGCCTCTTCAAATCTACCTAATTTGTACAATAGGTTTGCTCGTGTATCATAATAATTCCAATCTGGGTCTTTGGTGATGCTCATTGTTGAATACTCAAGAGCTTTTATCAAAATAGCTGTATCGCTGCAAGATTGAAAGAGTTTCCATGCCACTGTGTTCAAGCCCTCTGCATTATTCTTCTGAACAATTTCATCGAACGTTGCCACATAATTGGCCCATTCACCACGTTTCTTGTACCATTCCATGTGATTATATGGTTTGACCCATTCAGGATGATCAGAACGCTTCAATAATTCACCCATTGCCCACTTGAATTGGGTCTCGTTTAAGGATTCGATGGCTTTGTCCACCTGGTCGCCAAATAATTTATTTGCTGTGTTCATTGACAAGTCCCTACCAAATAAAGAATCATACGTCGCTTCGTTTTTAATCCATCGTTGAATAAGTTCGTTATCACAATAATATCCCCCCAAGCCGTATAGCGCGAACTGTTGGAATGGGTCCAATGTTTGCTTAAAAAGTTTCACAAAGCCAAGTGAAGTTGAGTCATTTAAAATAGAAAAATCGCGATTGAAAATAAATCTGCGAAACCAAGATGGAATGTTATTTGCATTTAAGGAAGGAACGCCTGGTCGAGAGTACTTTCCACTGCCAGCGGTAAATTCCTTAAGTATTTGCATGGAGTCTAAGTAGCGCAACCAAAAGGATTTTTCAGAATATCCAAAAAAACTACTTATGAATTTTCCGTCGCCATTAAATATCAAAAAAGAGGGGAAGGAGTTCACACCATAATGGTATTTCAATAATTTTCCGATGGAGTCTTTTTCCATCTCTAACGAATAGCTGTTGAGGAATCCATTCATTTTTCGCAGTACTTGGGAGTCAGAAAAGTTCTTTTGATCCATCACTTTACACCAACCGCACCAATCTGTGTAGCAATCAATCATAACCCATTTATTTTGTTGTTTGGCTAATGCCAAGGCATTGTCCCATTGCACAACTTTCCCAAAAGCTGGAGATGGGAATTTGGGTTTCTTTTTGGAGGATGATTGTCCCGCGGCACCTGATATTGTGAGCAAAGTCATCACAGCACAGCAGACGTTTTTGATGGTTTTCATTGGTTGAAATGTTACAAACTTTTTCATTGTATTTTCCTTCCTTTGAATTTGTATTTTCTATATGGAATATTTTTGAGTTGATGATCTGACCAATATTCAGCTGTCAGTATGCCATGATTTAATTTTATACTACCTTTTGATGGTGTATTATAAAGCGCATCATCTCCAAATTGAATATTGTGTCCGGTATAAGTACAAACGAGCCCAAGGTTTGTAAATGTATCTTTCATATTTCTGAAATTTATCAATGCTACTGTACCATTACTTTGTGTTGTTGCTATTTTAAAATTCTTTTGACCAAATGAACCCTCTTGAAATGCCCATGGTCTTATTTCAACTACTGAACTGTCTTTATCTCCTTCGAACAACACTTTATAAACACCCATAATTGGAAGTTCAACATTGGGTAAAAAAGTAAACGTCTTTTCCAAGGTATCTTTTCCATCATCTAATGGAAAACAATGTAAACTTGGCTCTTTTTCTATCATAAGGCTCACAGTATATTTCCCCATAATTCCTTTATTAGAAAGGAAAATACGAGCAAATAAAGAATCAGTGATGATTTCAGAACCCAATTTCCATTTTGTTTTCGCCCCTGGAGTCATGCATTTAAACCCAAGATATTGTCTATGCGGCTCCCAAAACAATGAACCTTTATCGTCTACAGGTGCGCAGAAGATAGAATCTTCATTGAAAGTGCTTTCTACACCATTTACAAACATATATGAATTCACGACCCCAATTTTCATAAATGCTTTTACAGGAATTTTGCCATTACACGGATCATAATTTTCACACTCTGGGTTGCTTATGTCGTGGCATTTTTCCTTACAACAGCCTTGGGCGATTATAAGAATCAAACTGCATAAACTCAGTGCACTGAATAGGAAAAGGATAGTTGCGAACTTTTTCATAAAGGTTTTTGGGTAAAATGATAAAAATACAATTGTATTTAATTGGAAAAAAACACAGAATTTTTAATTGTTAGTTTTTCGATGTGTTTACTGCCATTGTTAAGTGGATCTAGGAGATTCCATCCTTCTTTGCAATAGATGGTTGCGGTTTGTCCTATGAGCGATTTTAACTCAGCAGTTTTAATTGTTTCAAAGCCTCTATTTATGTAAAAAGTGTTTTTCTCGTTTCGTATTTTAAAGACAGCATCTTTAATGCCTCCTTCTTCAATCGATAATACTTCTCCTGTATAACTCTTTAGATTTTCCGAATTTGCGCTTTGTCTTGTTGCTATAATTAAGAATAGACTCAAGACAGCTATTGTTGTTGTAAAAAGTATTTTTTTCATGATCTGTTTTTTGTTTTATAACGATTGTCTGATGTGGATATTGTTTAATAATGTTTTACTTAGAAGCTGGAACATTCTTATAAATAATAAACGTTCCAATTTTTGAGCCACCTAGCTCATTTATTTGGTTAAAAAATTCCCTAAAATCATATTTGTTTAATTCGGGCATTTCTTTATAAACATAGATTATTCCATCACCGAAGTTATTGGATTCTTCAAAACGAATATATATGGGCAAGGTTGAAAGTGTGACAGTTTCTGAACCATATTTTTTTTTGGTCCTCTCTTGTTTAAAAATTGTTTTTTTGGTAAATACATTAACTCCAATCAAATCAAAGGGTGCTAAATTGGGGTCTATAAATGAAATTGAAAGCAATAGGGTACTGTCGTTCAAAAAGAATGAATTGGTTATTGTGTTATACTTATATACCAAATTCATTAAGGAATCATAATTTGCCCAGGTAGTATGTTTGATATACTTGTTGTTTAATTTGTCAAATGTGCCAAGTGATGGACGTTTTGCGTTTAGTATATATGGCAATTTGACAGTGTCAACATGCGTATTCAACAAGTTAATGATGAGTGTATTGCCAGAGTAAAAGTCGGTCAACGCAAGTTTGTTGTTATAAAATGAATAATTGGAAACATTATCATCTGAAAAGAAAATTTCTATAAACGGATTGAAGTGGGAATAAAGCAATTTTATTGTTGAATTTTCAGGATTGAAAAGGTAAAATTTTTGACAACGACTCTTCAAATTATAGGCAACAAGATAAATATTTTGATTGTCTCTTTCGATCCTAATTAGCTTTTCACTGTTTTCTAATTTAACTTTAGTATCAGAAAGTATTGTATATCCTTTAACAATTCCGTTTCCTTTAAAATCATAGCATTGTATGGAATTGTTAGATCGGTTTAATAAGATAATTCTGTTTTTGTCCTTAACAATACAATGCTGCAAACCATTGTTCACATCGAAATCTTTTAACTTAAGAGCAAAGTTTTGAGAGGACGTTTCTGAATGTCTCTTGAACATTAAAGTATCACCAGAAATATAATTTAAATAAAAGAGGCCATTGCTATCATTGCTTAGAATGATAGAATGCTGTCCATTTTTGCTCTGTAATTTGTGCTTGTTATTAAGGGGAATCACAGAAATTGGTTTAATTTGCCCGGATAGCCAAGAGCAAGAAAAAACAAACAGTCCCAAAACAGTGAGTCTACTAATTTTATAAATATGGGGGCAGAATTTAAATGTCAATGTATTTTCCTTTATTTTAATTTAGTTCCAATGAATTCATCAAGGAAAACCTTTTTGTCAGACCATAGGTTATTCCTTTCTACCTTAATTTTAACTGTTTTTAATTGTCTAGATTTCATTTTGTTAAAAATCAATTCATTTAAACAAATGTAAAATAGTATAAACGTAATTCCATGATAGATTTATATCATGTGGTTTCTGATTTTTTGCAATATTTTGCACCATGATAGTTTTAACATTCAAGCAAATGATTAAATTGTTTACTTTTTAATTTCAGAAAGATGAAGCTTTACTATATTGTTGAATTTTTGATTGTATTTTCATTGGTTGTGAGAATGGTTTACTATTTGAAAATCAATCCCAAAATTATCCATCAAAATCTTGAAGTAATCAATTATATTTCTGTTGTTTATCTTTTAAGTATACTCAGTTTATTGAGATTGAATAAAATAGAAGAGGATTATTTAGTTGAAATTTACGATGTGTTAATTCCTCCTTTGATTTTATTTCCAATATTTTTAAATGGAAAAATATCTGTCAAAAGCATACTGATACTGATTGTCTTATTTACTTCAGCATTTCATTATTTTCTCAATGAGAAATTTATAGAAATTCTCTATATCATCGCAATTTACATGCTTGTAAGGAAGGCCATAAAATTGAGCAGTGGATCGAGTAGAAATCTCAAAAAATCACCCATGTATATCATTCTCACTTTAGATGTCTTTTTTACTGTGATGTCTGTTAGTTTAAACTATGTAAGTAGTTATTGGAGTCATTCTATTTTAATTACACATTATGGACAAGTGTCATTGGTGATTTTTTTATTAAATTTAATTTTATTTCATGTTTACATCAGGCGATTCTTTATTAATTAAATTAACAGCGGTGATTTTGCCCGCGTTTATTGTGCTCATTGGAACAATCATTTATTCTTATGTGGTTATCAACAGGTATTCAAAAACACTGTCGAGGTTGTATCGAAGCAGTTTTACGGGTGTTGATACCGAAAGAAAAAGAATAGCAAGTGAGCTTCACGACCACTTTGCATTACACGCAATAACAGTGGCAGAGCAGTTCGAGTCCCTCAAAACAAAAATTCATGGAAACGAATTGGCAGAGTTAAATACAATTCAGACAAATTTTCAAATTTTTCAGCACAGAACCCATCAAATTATTGAATACATGTATCCCAAAGGCCTTTTGGAATCGGATTGGGAAGGAAGTTTGAATTTGCTCTCCCAGCAAATGTCGATTGGTAATATTCGGGTCACTTTTGAATCATTTGCGCAAAATGTGCCGCAATACGACTGGCTTTATCATACTTATTGGGCCATCCAAGAGATAGTGACCAATGCTATTCGCCATTCTGGAGTGAACCGTATTCAAATTTCGGCCTCAGATGAAGATGGTTTTTTTGCAATTTGTATCCATTACAGGGCAACAACGCAGGCAAAACAGTGGATTCAATCTAAATCAAAAAGTACATCCGGTTTGGGTTCGCTCATTGTGAGGGACAGATTAAATATTGTTGGAGCCAAAATGTCCGTTGAAATCCAAGATGGGGTTGTTACACATACAATAACTTTAAAAAATGAGAATCCTCATATTTGACGATCACGAGGCAATTAGGATCATTGTAAAACAACAAGTTTTAGAAATTGTTCCTACTGCGGAAATCATTTTGTGTGACAATTTGGACTGTGCAAAACGAAGTATCTTAGATAAGAATAAATTTCACTTTATAATCTGTGATTTAGAAATCAATGCGGGTTGCAATACACTGGTTCCGGAGTTGTCATTTCAACATGAAATTCCATTTATGGTTTACACATCGCATGTAAACAAGGTACTCATTAATGAACTCGAAAAGTTCAATGTGAATTCTTATGCGTCGAAAATATCGGGTATAGAAGCATTGCGTGAGGGTGTCGTTTCATTATTTACAGGAAAGAAGTATCAATGTCCGCTTGTAGTTTCAACTGCTGAATCGAAGGAGCAAATTAAAGCAACCGACAAACTATCGCTCACTGGCGGTCAGAAAATGGTGTTGGAGGTTCTGGCAAAGGGTTTTAATAGGGAAGAAGCTGCCAAAATTCTAAAAATCAAAATGAATACACTCAACAACCACATAGCAAGAGCCAGAGATCTAAACGACTGCGAAAATTTCGAAGAACTATTGAGGCGTTATCGATTTTGGGATCATTTAAGTTGATGATAGATTTATCAAATAACTTTCATGATTCTCTTAATGTTAAGTAACAAAGGCGATAGACTTATAATATCCAAATATTAGGCATGTGACTAATAATTGTCCATTATAAGGCCTGTGGCTTATAGATGGGTTTGGGTAGTCATAGTTGTATAAATTTCAGGATTTCAAATCAGCGTTTAGTTATCGCCAATTTTCAAAATTCGAGCATCAGTAAATCTTGTTTTTTTCATTCTTTTTTGCAGTTATTAAAGTTAGTACTCTAATTTTAATTTGTCGCAAAAAAAGCCGCGATTTACCAAAGTTCAATAAGATTTTCTATGAAAACGAAAGTAAATAAATCCCAACTGAGGGATTTTTATCGGTAATGATTTTCGTAGATTATTGTCTAAAACTTATTATTACACTTGAACTCATTTGATATTTCGGAATCAACTTTGTTAAATAAAAAGAGGTTTATGTTTAATTGTTGAATAATAATTGAACATTGTAAGGTGTTGGTTCATAATGATTATGAAATAATGAATGTTAATTCATGAAAGTTGTGATTGTTAATTCAGCAAATTCTAAAAAACGATATCTTCTAAATAACTCATCAGATATTTTAATTTTATAACTTGAGTTTGAAATTATGTTATAGTTTAATTGAATATTCTTTAATTCTTGCAAGTACCACTTCAAAATCTGGCTGCCCTCTATAATACAGCTTGGAAGTTGATAAATAACGTTTCTTGAATGACTCTCTGATTTCTAGTTCATTCAATAAAAGAGCGGGGTGTTCTTTGAGCGGGATTAGATTGTCCGCACCTTTTATCCTGGCAGCTTTGTGCGATAAGTATTCAGGACTGCCTATAAATTCTTGAATTTCAGAATTGCCCAGTAAACAGTATACATCGTAGTATTGACGCATGAAGTTTTTATCGTCATAAGCCCCAGGCTTGTCTTTGTTGCGATATTTTCTTACAATGGTTTGCAGTTTTTCAATTAACGTATAGCCTGGATGATAGCATTGTACGCCAATTGCTTTATTGTTTATGTAATTATTGTGTGCTCCTATTGAAACAAGGTGTTCCCAAATCCATGAAGCAATATCGATGGGGCTATTGGGCGTTACTGTGTCAAATCCAGCTTCTAATAAAATGCCATCTTTAAGTCCATCTAGTGTTGGTGTATGACTTTGATAATACAATCGAATTCCACCACTGCGGTATTTTTCGGTATCGTCAAAATCATGATCCCTCTTAATTTCAATAATCCCATTTATCGTAAGTGAAATGGCGAGCACGTCATAAAATTCTTTTCGTGCCGATCTTACTTGAGGCTTGTCTTCTTTTCCTTCGATTGATAAACCAAAATTAGTACGAATGTGAATATCTATGTCTTCCGAAAAGCGATGAATTAACCCGTATCCTTTAGATAATGAAGTTCCACCTTTCAATTCAAATTCAATTCCCTGCTGTTGCAATGAATACAAAGCATGCATGATCCAATAGTCTTTCTCAACCAATGTTATATCAATTCCTTTTTGAGAAGAGACGATTGAGAGAAGTTCTTTGAATTCAGGGTCGTTATGAATAAAATCAAGCATGCTGAAGTGCGTTTCGAAGGATTAATTTTAAAGTTCGCTTTGTTTTGCCTGTTCCGTATTGTTGCGTAGACTTCATCAAAGCTTCTGTATTGAAATTAGGTAAATTATTGGCCAACTTGTTTATTATTTGTGTTTGGTCTTCTGCAAGATTTTCCAAATTGTTTAATAAATCAACAAGCAAATATTCTCTTGTAATATTTTTAGGGAACGAGGATTTTAGTTTGAATTCAAAAGTCTTTCCATTGAGTTTAAACTCTCCTTTGCGTTTATGGTTGTAAACCCATGTGGTATTGTAAAGTTGTGTTAGGCCTAGTCCTAAGGAATTAAAGGTATTGGGGGATATCAAAAGAAAATCTTCGTCCTTCAGAAAACATGCTACTACTTGGCGGTCATCCGGAGGAACAGCCCCAAATTTTGATTGTTTAGGCGAGTAATATAATCCTTGGTTAAGTTTTATCAATGTTCCATCTTTGGTGAGCTGGGCCAAATGCCTATCTATGGCCGTGGAATAGTATTCCAGGTCAGAACGGCGATACACTTCACCTTGATTGATATGTTCACGGAGTAAATCCATTGCTCAATTACAAAGGTAAATAGATTTTTCGAATTGCATGCGAAAATTGGAAAAATTCATGCAGATTGATATTCTACAAACTTAACTCTCTGTATCGCTTTCGTCGCGGCGTTTTAGTTCGTAGCGCATGTAATGGGCACTAATTGCATCTTCTTTGTTTTCGAATTGGTTGTAATTGATCCAATACCCGTTGAGCTTTAATTGGATTGCGTTTTTATCGAAGAACAATTTGTAATCAAATACATCACTTTCACAGGCAATGTAACCAGGGTAGTAGAAGCTCATTTGTCGTTCAATGCAGTATTGCATTTTGTAGATCATAATGAGTTTTCCTAGGCTGTATTTCGCATAATCGGGATCGAAAATATTTTTCAGTCCCATGATGGCATCTAGTCCTTCATCAAAATAACCTACTGCTATGAGTTTGTCGCCGTCGTGAACGAGCAACGTTTTTGTGTCGAAGGGATTGATATTTTCTTCGTTTAGGAAATAAGTATCTTCAAAGGTGACTTCTATTTTACGAGAGTCGCAATATTTTTGAGCCAGGGCTCTTATTTCGTCGGTTAAAACAAAGTCGGTAATGGTGACTTTGAATTTCTTGGCGTTTTTATAAATCTTGTGTTTGAGAAGATCCTTTACTTCGTAAACGAGGTATCGGGCCCAAATGACATTGAGGAGTTCAATGTTTTCGGTTATGATATAATCGCAGGTGGTCATTTGGTTATTCATCCGATACTTTCCCTCTGCAAGTAACTTATCGAGATGACTTCCCTTAAAACTGATCGATTGAACCATAATTTGGCTACAAATTTAAGGTATCACGGGGAATGAAGTAGCATTAAAACTGACTAAAATCTAATTTATTGATTTCGTTGATGCGTTTTTTAGGACAATGTTGGGTGATCAAAAAGGCATAGAATAGTTTTAAGTGAATATTTTGATAGTTTTGGTTAAATTGATAATCGATACTACCAATAAACCGGTCATAGCTGAGTTTGATTCCAGTTTTCGCAAACCATTGGTTTTGGATTACCGTAGATTGAAATCCTTCGTTTTGAATATTGGTTTTGGCGATTTCAGTTTGTACACCAAAGAATGGAACAAATCGCGGTTTCAAAAAAGCATGGTGAAATTGCCACAGGTTAATATCGAAATTGAAATTTAACTTTTGGGTTGAACTTGTATTGTTGAAATTGTTTGAATAGGCCATACCCAAATTATGGTTTCGATAAAAACTTTGGTATTCAATACCATAAAATTGAATATTGTTGTTTTTTGCATTGGTTTGTTGGGAAATACCAAGACAATGGATTTGTGCAGAAACAATGCTATTTGTAGCACAAAGTAAAATTACCCAGAATACAGAAATAAGATTTTTTTGGTTTTTCATAATTTCCTCCTTTTAAATTTTAGAACAATAAGAACAAAACTGTTCTTTCTCAATTAACTATAAAAGTTCCTTTTTTATTGTGAGGGATAGGAAATAAGTTTTTTAAATATTTACTTCAACGCAATTAAATTAAAAACAAATTAAATATCTTCGAATTAAATATGAATAAAAAGTTATTGTCGTCTAAATTGTTTTTTGTATTGTTTGCATTTAGTTTGGCTTATTCAGCGTCGCTGAAAGCACAAGATATCATCATCCTAAATACTGGGGAAGAATTTAAATCAAAAGTGGATGAGGTTTTAGATGCTGAAATTAAATATTTCAAATGGGAAAATTTAAATGGTCCAAAGTATTCAATTAAAAAAACTGATGTTTTTATGATTCGATATCAATCTGGATTTGTAGAAAATTATTCTAAAAATAAAACTGCTGAAACGAAAGTTGTCAGAAGTGATTCAAATAAATTTTCTAAAAACACCGATGAAGTATGGGACGATAATTTGCGGTATAGTATTTATTATAATTCAGGAAATGCTACTTTAGTTAACAATGCCAATCTTATTGGAGATTTTTCATTGTCAAACATTTATAATGAATACTTTGATTTAGGTTTTGGATTTGACAATAAATTATCTAAAAATCGTTTTTGGGGATTGGGTCTTGTTTTGGGCGCGCAATTGTATGCAGTTGATAAGGCAGAGTTTTTTAGACAATTAAAATCAGCTTCCAATAGTGGTGATTGTATTAATGATTGGTACATAGATGACAACCTTGTAATGGGGAAATTCGGAATTCAAACAACATATACCCAGATAGATAAAACTAACCAACATCGGTTTAAAGTGCTTTTTTCTTTATCAAACATGATTGTTGGTGATTTTAATTCTCGTTATATTTTCAACAATATTGGAACTATCTATATCAAAGGGAGTAGTGGGAATTCTATTTCTTTGGAAACCGCTGTTAAATACGAACATCGTTTATACAAGAAACTGGGAATTGAATTTAATTTTGGAATTACAATTACACCAATGTCAACTTCGTGGAGAGGCTCAAATAGTGTAAATAGCCTAACTACTTTGAATAATTATAACTACGGTCTATTTCAAATAAAGATGGGCTCTGGTTTGTTATTTTACTAATCTTACAACCTCTCACTCAGCACCCTACTGATATTGTTTTTTAACGATTTGCCCATGTAGTTGCCGGCCCATTGGATGCCACGGGTGGCACTGGTGAAGAAGATTTCATCGGCGGAGCTTAGGTCTATTTCGGTGATGCGGTGTTCGCTCATTTGATATCCGTATGATTGGGCCTGTTGGATTACAATTTTTCTCATCACACCATCTACGCAATATTCAGACAACGGCGGAGTGGAAATAAACTCGCCCGATACCATGAAAATGTTGGATGAAATGCCTTCACATACATTTCCCAATTCGTTATAAATCACACATTCGTCGAAGTCGTTTGTTTTGGCATAAATTCCTGCCATTACATAAGTCAATGCCGATGTGGTTTTCAATGTGCTCGTAAAGTTTGAATTCTTGGTGAGCTCTTTGTAATTGCCAATTTTAAGTCCCTCAATATTTAAAGGATATCCACTGTAATCAATTGGAGTAATTTCAATCACACTTTGTGTGTACTGATTTTTAGGTTGGTAAAAACCATCCGCTTCCCTCAAAAACGACGAACGAATGCGGGCATTGGATATGTCTTTAGTTTTGCAAAACGACTCAATCAATTCTTCCAACGAAGTGTTTGCAAAACACGCTGGTAAATCCATGTGCAAAAGCATCAATGATTTGTCAATACGCTGTTGATGCAAATATCCATGTTGCAATCTGCCTTCGCTTAGTTTCATAGATTCAAAGAAGCCATCGCCATAGCGATATGATCTTGCCGATAATGAAAGGGTAGGGGCGCTTGCTGTAATTTCTTTGCCGTCTAATAAAAAATAAGTCATTGTGATTGTAAAATGGAATTTAGAGTTGAAGAAGCTTAAAGAGCTTATTTACGTTTTGCAATTTCATCACGCAAACGGGCAGCTTTGCTGTAGTCTTCAATGTTGATTGCTTCTTCCAACATCGATTCTAATTCTTGAATGGTGAATTCGCCGAAAGGTGTTTTCTCCTCTGATTTTGATTCTTGAGGCATTTCTTCCTCAGTTTGACGACCCGGTTCATCAATATCTGCATCTTTTTCGTCTTCTTCGAATCCTGCTTCATCTAAAATGGCTTGGGTAACGAAGATGGGACATTTAAATTTCATTGCCATGGCAATGGCATCAGAAGTTCTAGAATCAACTTGCATGGTTAAACCGTCTTGTACAAAGTAGATACTCGAATAGTAAATTCCTTCGGCAAGCTTTTCTATGCAAACTTCTGTAATTCCAATGTTGAAATTCTTTAAAGTAGTGGCAAACAAATCGTGTGTTAACGGACGTGTTGACCTCATACTTTCCATTTCCATGGCAATGGATTGGGCCTCAAGGGCACCTATTAAAACGGGTAATTGAATCTTTGACTTTGGGCTGTGCAATACCAAGGTATAGGCGCCATGTGAATGGGCCGGTAAAATGTTCTTGATAAATACTTCAACCTTTCTCGACATCAGATTAATTTTTTAATGCACTAATAAGTTTTGGTAAAATTTCGAATGCATCACCAACGATACCATAATCGGCACTTTTAAAGAAAGGCGCTTCTGGGTCTTTGTTGATGGCAACAATGGTTTTACTTGAGCTCACACCAGCCAAATGCTGAATGGCTCCAGAAATACCAATTGCAATATATAAATTCGGTTTGATGGTAATACCAGTTTGTCCAACGTGTTCGCTGTGTGGTCTCCAACCCATGTCGCTCACAGGCTTAGAGCATGCAGTGGCAGCTCCAATTAAACTTGCCAATTCTTCAATCATGTTCCAGTTTTCTGGACCTTTCATTCCACGACCCGCACTTACAACCAACTCGGCTTCTGTCAATGGAATTTTGCCTGTTACTTTGTTTACTGCATTGATGGTGATTTTTGAGGGACTTGCGTTTACAGAAACTGATTCAGTTGCACAATCGCTGCCATTGGCATTGATTTCAAATGAATTCGGCGTGATAGCCAATACCTTAATATCGCGATTTAAATTGACAAATGCAAATGCTTTGCCTGAAAACACGCCTCTTTTCACGGTGAAACCGTTAGAAAGGTCAGGTACAGAGATTACGTTGGTTGCCAAAGATGCATTCAAAGAAATAGCAATTCTTGGCGCCAAAGATTTTCCAACATAAGAATTTGAAACAACCACAATAGATGCCCCAATTTGCTTGCAAATGGAAGCAAAAATTTCAGAAGTTGAATCTGATGTAAAACCATCTGTATTGTTGCAATTCAATACTTTGCTTGCGCCGTATTTGCCAAGCTCTGCACTGTTTGCTATAGAAGAAATATTAACAGCAACAACTTCTTTGCCCATTAATGTGCCAATTTCTTTGGCATAGGAAATGGCTTCGAAAGTTGACTTTTTAAATTGATTATCGGAACTCTCCGCAAAAACTACAATTGACATAATTAGATAACTTTAACTTCGTTTTTTAAAATGTTGATTAACTCACCTGCATTTTCGGCATCAATTAACTTAACGCTTCCTTTTGCCGCTGGCAATGAATAAGATTGGTAATTTGCTGCCTGATTGGAAACAGAAGCCTCAATGATTTGCAAAGGCTTAGTTCTCGCGGCCATAATACCACGCATATTTGGAATACGGGGTTCGCACAAGTCTTTTTGAGCACTTGCAACCAATGGACCTGCACAAGTTAAAGTTTCTTTACCGCCATCGATATCTCTATCGAAAGTAAAGTTGCCACTGTTGTAATCTATTTTTGTTACAACATTTATTGACGGAATGTTCAACAAAGCACCCAATAATCCGCAAACTGCGCCACCATTGTAATCAATACTTTCTCTACCGGTTAAAATTAAATCGTAACCCTGTGCAATTTTTGCAATTTCTTCCGCAACAAATTGCGCATCAACAGGAATTGCATTGATACGGATGGCTTCGTTAGCGCCCATGCTCAATGCTTTTCTGATACTTGGTTCGCTGTCGGCTTCACCAACGTGAACTATGGTAACAGTGCCATTGTTTGCTTCCGCAATTTCAAGGGCACGGGTAACCGCCAATTCGTCATAAGGGTTTACAATAAACTGAACGCCAGCCTTGTTAAAGGTGGTGTCGTTGTCGGTAAACGTAATTTTAGTTGTGGTGTCAGGAACAACACTTATACAAACAAGAATTTTCATTGATCAATACAATTTACTGCAAAAATACAAATTTTCTTGCCAATTGTTTAATTCTGCAAAATCCTTTTTAGATTCGTGGCATGAGTCGATATCATTTTGTGGCAATAGGTGGGGCAGTAATGCATAACTTGGCATTAGAATTACATGCGTTGGGAAACGAAGTTACGGGAAGTGACGACGAGATTTTTGATCCTGCGAAGTCCCGCTTGGCGGCAGCAAATATCCTTCCAGAAAATTATGGATGGTTCCCTGAAAAAATTACAAAAGAAATTGATGCAATTATCTTGGGCATGCATGCCAAAGACGATAATCCCGAATTAAAAAAGGCCCAAGAATTGGGACTTACTATTTATTCTTTCCCAGAATTTATTTACCACCACTCACAAAATAAGCAGCGCATTGTGATAGCAGGTAGCCATGGAAAAACTACATCTACCGCAATGCTCATGCACATTTTGAAAAAGCAAAATATAGATGCAGATTATTTGGTAGGATCACTGTTGCCAGGATTCGACAGAATGGTGCGTTTATCCGACGCTCCCATTATTGTGATTGAAGGTGATGAATATTTGACTTCTCCCATTGATAAAACTCCAAAGTTTTGGCATTACAAACCTCAGTTTTCAATGATTACAGGAATTGCGTGGGACCATGTAAACGTATTTCCAACCTTTGAAAATTATATATACCAGTTTGAAAAATATTTGGAAACCATTTCGGAGGGATATTTTTACTACGCAAGTGATATTGAACTTGAAAAATTATCTAAAAACTTCCCTCAAAAAGCGAAACCTTACAAAGCCCCTAATTACAGGGTTGAAGAAAATGGGGTAGTCATAAATGTAGACAACACAGAAATTACCTTAAATATTTTCGGAAAGCACAATATAGAAAATGCAGCTGGCGTGGTTCAATTGGCAATAAAATTGGGATTATCTGAGTTTCAGGCTTGGCAATCACTTTCTGATTTCCCTGGTACTGCAAAACGCTTAGAAAAGGTATATGAAGATGAAAACACTTTGGTGATTCGCGATTTTGCACACGCGCCTAGCAAGGTAAAGGCTTCGGTGAGTGCAGTTAGGGAACAATATCCCTCAAGAAACTTTGTAGCCGTATTCGAACTCCACACTTCGAGTAGCTTGATGCCGGAGTTTATGGGGCAATACAACCAAACCATGGATGCCGCAGATACCGTTTTCGTGCTGTACGATGCCCATGTTTTTGAACTCAAAAGAATGCCGGTGCCGTCGGCCGAAACCATCAAAGAACGCTTAGGAAATGTTGCAGTTTTTAGCGATGCCGAGCAACTTAAGTTGGCGGTAAAACAGGCGCTTCATGTTCCTGAGGGACAAAAAAGCGTATTGCTTTTGATGAGCAGTGGCAATTTGGCGGGTTTAACCACCCAAGATTTTATAGGTTAATTTTTTTCTAAATCGCTGTAATACGATTTCAACAGTTTACCGCGAACACCTTCTTTGATCAATGCATTGTTGGCATCGGAAGGGTAAGTTCTGTTCGACAAGAAAATGAATACCAATTCATTGTCGGTGTCGGTCCAGGCCCAATTTCCGGTGAATCCACTATGTCCGAATAGTGTTTCGGGTGCATTGTCAAAAATATTTGAAACCGAATAATGGTCATGGCTTCCAACATCACTTTTAAGGTGATTGGGGTAACCATTGGGTTTATCAAAGCCCAAACCACGGTAATTGGTAGGATACAATTTATTGTAATGGGTTTTGGTAAACAATTTTACAGTTGATGCTGAAATATATTGTTTGTCGTGAAATTCGCCTTCATTCAAAAGCATTTGCATGATCTTAGCCAAATCGCGGCTATTTCCAAACAAACCTGCATTTCCAGCAACACCACCTAGTAAAGCTGCACTTGGGTCGTGAACGATACCTCGAATGGTGCCACGGGGCCAAATGGTGTCAATACCAGTTGGTAAAATCCATTGTTTCAATCCTTTTTTAACGGGCAAATAGGTCATTTTAGTTAATCCCATTGGCTTATAGAATTGTTCATTAACAAAAGAATCAATCGGCATATTGGTTAAATATTCTACCCATTTTGCTAGGATAATCATATTTAAATCGCTATATTTATAGGAATAAACATTTGCAGGGGTGGTTTGGGTGGTCCATTTCCAAACGCTATCGGCATATCGTTTTTCTATAAAACAAGTATCTCCCAATTGTATCGCAAAATTGAATGTGTCTTTAGCTAAAGTGTCAATGAAAACCCCATTCATTTTAGAAATTTTCAAACTACTGTCTTTTCTAATTTTGTCGGTTAGCGGTAAGAACGCCGGCAATCCTGATCTATGTGTTAAGAAATCTTCTATGCTGATGTTTCCCCAAGCAAAATTTTCGGCAGCTGGCCAATACGTTTTGATAGGAACATGCAATTTGAATTTCATTTTGTCGTAAATTTTCATCACCGCCAATGTGGTTGATGCAATTTTCGTTATGCTTGCCAAATCAAATACATTTTCTGAAGTGATTGGTCTTTTGATTTTTACACCTGCAGAATCAATAGGGTTGTAGCCAACATTAAATTCATCCACTACTTTTCCTTCCTTCAAAACCAAAAGTTGAATGGCAGTGGCCACTTTTCTATCAACCAATGATTCTAGGTAAGTTTTAATAGAAAGTGGGTCATGTCGGTAAAAGCCTACTTCATTAGGGTGAATAAATTCGAAATATTTATTGGTGCTTTCAATTTTGCTAATGTCCTTGTTTGTCCATGTTTCGCTAATTTTAGCGGGAAGGGTAGCTGTGGGTGCAAATTCTCCAAAAATTGCATCGGCAGAAGCCCTTTGGAAGGCATCGCCATTTTCATGGCCAATAACAACCGTATACTTTTTTGGTAAGTTTTTGATGGCATATAAATTACCCAATTGCACCAAAATTGTATTTTCAGGAAGACTGTCGCGTTGGAAAAACTCTTCAAGGTTTTTAGACATTCTTCTAGAGCGTTCACCCCAAAGAACTTGGCTTGAATTAACAACAATAAGTGGGTTGTTTTTGAGGGACAAATTGCGGTTTGCCAACAAGGTATCCAGTTGGTGCCCATTGCCATCAAACTTGATCCAATTGATTTTGTGATATTCGGAAACTTTGTTGATGAATTCCACCGGAACATCTGCGCCGTAACTGATTACATTGATGGAGCCTTTTGTATGTTGGGTAAGTGGAATATTTTTGTTATTTAAAACAACAATACTCTTTCTTGCAAAATTATCGAGTGAAACGGGTCCAATAGAATTGAGTTTTGTAGTGGTAGATTTTTGGGTAAAGTCTTCGAAAATGGCATCCAGCTTTTGTTGGAGATTCTCGGTATTCACCAAACGATTGGTATTCAAACGCAATTGGTGTTTGGCAATCAATATTTTACGAACAGAGGCAGCCAAACTGATGCTATCTAACCATCCTGAATCTTTATATGTGATCGCTAGGTTTATTATTCCTTCAATATTTTCTGGAAAGCACAATATATCGTTTCCAGCAATTAATGCTTTTACGCCTGCTTCTTCTGGTTTGTAATGGCTTGTAATGCCTTTCATGTTTAGTGCATCGGTAATGATTAAACCTTTGTAACTCAGTTTGTTCTTCAAATAATCGGTGATGATGGGTTTCGACAAAGAAGCAGGTAGGTTTTTGGTGGAGTCTAGTAGAGGTATGCACAAATGCCCAACCATAATGCTTTTCACATCGGCTTGAATCATTTTCTTGAAAGGTTCCATTTCAAATGCCAACGATTCTGGGGTATGGTCTACCACTGGTAATTCTTTGTGAGAGTCTGCCTTCGTATTTCCATGCCCTGGAAAGTGTTTGGCACAACTATAAATGCCTGCATCTTCCATTCCTTGGCTAATTTCTTTTGCAAGTGCGGCAATGTTTTCAGGATCGTCGCCCAAGCTTCTAAATCCAATGATTGGGTTTTCAGGATTGATGTTTACATCAACGTCGGGTGCGAAGTTGATCATCACGCCCATCAATTTGCATTGCTGACCAATGGCATATCCAACGTTATAACAATAGTTTGGATCTTTTGTGGCAGCGAGGGTCATTTGGAAAGGAAACTTCCGCATGTTTGAAAGTCGCATTGACAAGCCCCATTCACCGTCAATTCCAATTAAAAGTGGAAGTTTAGATGACTGCTGATAAAAATTTTGTAAATATGCTTGAGAGAGGGGACTTCCTTGAAAGAAAATAATGCCACCAACTTCTTGTTTTTCTATGGCTGACAATACAACTGGGTCGGCGGCTATGTTTCGCGACCAAGCAGGAATCATGAGTGTTTGTCCTACGAGTTGTTTGAAATTTAATGTTTTTAAAATGCTATCGGCCCATTTTTCACTGTTATTTAAGTTAGGCTTTTCAATGAGTTTAGAAGGCCAACGTTGGTTGTATAGTTGGGCTTCGCGGGGCCTGCCTTGTCCTTTCAATTGAACTGTAAAAAGTGTAAAAGCCAGTAAAAAGTTTATTTTTAGAAGGGCATTAATTTTCATGAACATACAAAGCAAATAAAAACTGAGGTTAAATAAAGATTTTTTTATAAATAATTTGTGGAAAAAGGCAGGCAAATGATTTATTAGGTCGTGTTTTTATTAAAAATATGCTTTTTTTGTAAAAGTTGAATTGATCAAGCAACGTTTTCGATTTTGGTGTTGTCTAAAACATGCACGCGAAAAATTTTGAAATGATTTTTTGGAATGACAGAGAAAGAACTGGTAGAAGGATGTATACGGGAAGACCGGGAATGCCAGCGGTTGCTATGGGAGAAATATTCCAAAAAACTTATGGCACTATGTTTGAGATACTGTCAAAACCAAGAAGAAGCTGAAGACGCACTGATGGAAGCATTTGTAAAAATATACGATAAACTCGGGGATTTTAGATTCCAAAGCTCATTGGAGACTTGGATGCGCCGTATTGCCGTAAATCTTTCCATCAACAAAATTCGTGCGCGCAAAAATATTTTTAAGGAAATTAGTGAATCGGAATACGAAATTGGGTATTCAGATTTTTCTTTTGATCGATTAAACGTAGATCAAATAAATCAATTAATTGAAAAATTACCAATTGGCTATCGCATGGTATTTAATTTATATGCTGTTGAAGGATTTTCACACAAGGAAATTGGCGATATGTTAAATATTGATGAGGGTACCAGTAGATCTCAATTGGCTAAATCTCGTAAAGCTTTGCAAGCTATGTTAGGCAGTTTAAATTTAGGGAGGGCATAAAATGGAGTTTCCAGACGATTTCTTTAAAGACAAATTATATAACAGCGAAGCTGATTACAGCGAAAATGTATCCTTCGAAAAAGTAATGGATCGCCGCCGTAAGAAACGCAGATTCATTTTTTGGTGGAACCCTAAAACGTATGCAACGCTTGGCGTATTGTTCCTAGGTGGACTAACCGCATTTGTTACCCATTCATTTAATGGTAAAACAACTAAGACAGATCAAGTTAAAGTTGCCAATATTGATAGTCGCAACTCAATTGCGAAACAAACGACTAAGAAAGATGTTAAAACTGAACTTTCATTAGAGAGCAAAATTGAAGACAATTCAAAGAATGTGACTCCAATGAATGCACCTAATTTGGTTGCAAATTTGACAATTGCCAAAAATGATGACAGTAAAGTTCAATCAGGTTTAAGAAGCAATAAACTTGGTGGTGTTTCTGAAACTTCGAAATATTTATTTTCAAAACGAAATAAGAAAACTGCAGATAAAGCTACAAATACGCTTGTTGTAAATGCTGCTAAAACGCTTGATAACAAACCTGAACCAATTTCCTCTGAGCAATTGTTTGGGGAATCTAAGTTTGCAAAAATATCTAGTTGGGCAAATGAAGATATCTATAATTTAAGCAAATGGAATGATAGATTAAACTCAGCGAAACCGAAACAAAATCGATTTGGTTTTGAGGGATTGAAATTGGATATGCCTGAATTGGAATTTGATTTGCCAGAATTTGAAATTCATTTGAGAAAAACTCCATCTAAATGGTTTGCCGAATTATCGGTGATTACCGGAAGTAACAATACCATTGTTTTTGAAGATGATGTTCCATTAAGTGTGTTGGGTACCCAATATATGGCTCAATATCAATTGTTGGTGTTGAAAGATTTTGAAAATGGATCTATGTTTGGTGCTGGGGTTCAGTTTAGCGAATGGGTAGGCAATGGAAAATGGCAAAGAACATCTAATTTGATGGTGCCTAAAATTACCACACACAAAGTGCTTGTTTCTGCACCTTGGCAACCTAAAAAATATGCAATTTTGACTGATACTACTTATGAACCTGTAACGAATGTTCAATCTGGAGTGATAGAATATAAAATCGACAAAGTTTCATTCCCATTGGCATATCGTTTTTGTACCAGTATTGGCAAATTGCCAGTTAGATTTGGAATGCATTTGGCGCCAGGTTATACAACGGTTACAGAAGGTGTTTACTTTACACAAACAGATTTCCGTCCAATTCAATCTACCCGTCAAATGACAGTAGATGGAAGAATTACACTCGGTCCTATGTTTCCTATTACCAAGAAATGGACATTTGTAATGGAGCCTTCATTGATTTATCAATCGTTTGTAACTCCAGACAACCAAGTAAATGGTAAATTCTTCACCGGATTGGGTGTTGCAATTCTACGTCAATTTTAATTGAATTTAAAGGCTGTATTTTCTGTGTATTGGTTTAAAGGAGTTTATCCTTGTGCCTAGGTTTTTCAAGAAATTTTATTTTGAAAATTATTGAAAGTTCTCTTTTAACTTTTATAAACTCTCATAAACTTTTATAAACGTATTTTCAAATACTTATCGTAATATTGCGATAGGAATTATGGGAAGAAGTAAAACAGCATCGTTTTCTGAAGAAAGTAACAATTTGGCAGAAATGGCCAAGGCCTTGTCGCACCCTGCGCGAATTGAAATTTTGAAGTTTCTAATCAAAGCAGAAAGTTGCGTATGTGGCGATATTGTTTCTACTTTGCCACTTTCACAAAGTACCGTTTCGCAACATTTGAAAGCTTTGAAGGACTCTGGAATTGTGAAAGGTTCAATATCAGGACCAAACGTTTGTTACTGTATTGATCCATTGGTATGGTCAACATTCGGTAATCTGCTGTCTGCTTTTTTCAATCAAAAACCCCTTGATCTAACCTGCGAACCAAACTGCTGTTAAATACAAAAAAAAACTATAGATATAAACCAATCTTCCCGAAAGCTTTCGGGATAACTCGTCTAATCAAACAATGAAAATTCAGTTATAAACTTTCATAAGCTTTTATAAACCATCATAAACCCTATAATTCACCCACCTAAATGAAAATCTCCGAATTCAAAACCCAACTTGCTTCTATGCAAAGTTTATCATTCCGTTTGCCAAATGGTGAAACCATTCCTGCGCATTTCCACATTACCGAAGTTGGTAAAGTAACCAAAAACTATATTGATTGTGGAGGGACAGTAAGAGATGAGTCGAAAGTTAATTTTCAGCTTTGGATCGCCAACGATACTGACCACCGTTTAAGTCCCTCAAAATTATTGGGAATAATTGAATTGGCAAGCCCATTGATTGGCAACCAGGATTTCGATATTGAATTCGAATATCAAGGCGATACCATTTGTAAATATGGTGTTCAATTGATTTTGGGACATTTTGTTTTGACTGCCACGCAAACTGACTGTTTGGCAAAAGATCAATGTGGTATTCCTCAATATAAAATGCCTAAAAAATTGGCTGATTTAACGCCGAATGGAGGGTCAACGTGTACACCAGGTGGAGGCTGTTGTTAAATGAAAAACATTCTGGTTTTATGTACGGGTAATTCTTGCAGAAGTCAAATTGCCGAAGGCTATTTAAGGCATTTTGGTGGAGATTTAGCAAATATTTATAGCGCTGGAATTGAAACCCATGGGGTCAATCCCAAAGCCATTGCCACAATGAATATTGATGGCATAGATATTTCGAAACACACCTCAAACCATGTGGATGAATATGCCACAATAAAGTTTGATTTTATTATTACGGTTTGTGATAATGCAAAAGAAAATTGTCCATTTTTTCCGAGCAATGCAAAGCGATATCATTTTAATTTTCCGGATCCAGCAA
>CANFLS010000027.1 GCA_947447955.1 Flavobacteriales bacterium
TCAGAATTCACGAGTGATTTGAAAGTTGAGGGAAATATTGATGCCGATCAAAGTACCATTGCTACAGCAAAAATGCCAGGTACTGTAATTGCTGTAAATACTGAGGTTGGAAAAAATGTTACCAAAGGTCAAGTTTTGGCGCAGTTGGATAATTCTTCAGCATTAAAAGGGAAATTGGAATTGGAGCAACAAGTTGCATTTTCTAAAACTGTATTTGAAAAACAAGAGAGATTATGGAAAAAAGGAATTGGAACAGAGATTCAATATTTGTCATCTAAAAACCAAAAAGATGCGCTTGAAAAAAGTTTGAATACATTGAACCAAAATTTGGAAATGTTTAATATTAAATCACCAATTACTGGAACCGTTGAAGCGGTTGATGTAAAAGTTGGTCAAGCTACAGCTCCAGGTATTCCTATCTTCAAGGTTGTGAATATGTCATCAATTAAAGTTGTTGCAAATATTTCTGAATCAAATGCAGGTAAAGTAAGCGTGGGTGATGTTGTGAAAATTGAATTTCCAGACCTCAACAAAACCATTACAACCAGAATCACATTTGCATCTAATTTTATTGATCCTTTAAACAGGACCTTCAAAATTGAAGCAAAACTTGCAGGATTAAACGATGTAAAACCAAATATGGTTGCAAAATTAAGTATCGTTGATTACGTGAACAAAAAAGCAATTGTTGTTCCTGCAAACGCAATACAACGTACTGAAAGCGAAACATATATTATGGTTGCGAAGCAAGATAAAAACAATTATGTTGCAGAAAAAAGAACGATTGTTATTGGTAAATCAAACCAAGAATTGGCTGAAGTTAAATCTGGATTGAATTTAGGTGAAATAATCATTGTAAATGGTTTTCAAGAATTAACCGACGGTCAAATTATCAAACCAACCAATATCAAATAATTCATTGCCATGAGCAAATTCAAAGAATTTAAACCCACCAGTTGGAGTATAGATAACAAAACGAGTATCTACATTCTAACTTTATTTATCACGTTTGCGGGGATTATATCTTATATAAAACTCCCCAAAGAACGTTTTCCAGATATTGTTATCCCAACAATTTACGTACAAACAATATATCCAGGATCTTCACCAAAAGATATTGAGAATTTGATTACCAAACCTATTGAAAAGAAAATCAAATCGATCAGTGGTGTAAAGAAATTAAAAAGTCAATCCATTCAAGATTTCAGTATTATTACTGTTGAATTTGATACAGATGTAAAAGTTGAACAAGCAAAAAGAAAAGTTAAAGATGAAGTAGATAAAGCAAAAAGTGATTTGCCTACGGATCTAAAAACAGACCCTACTGTACAGGAAGTAAACTTTAGTGATTTGCCTATTCTTTATGTGAATATTAACGGAAACTACGGTTTACAACAATTAAAACAATTTGCCGAAATGGCAAAAGACAAGATTGAATCTTTACCAAGTATTACAAGGGTAGATATTGTTGGAGCGCTAGATCGTGAAATTCAAGTAAACTTAAACTTGGAAAGAATTGCCGCTGCTGGCATAACCGTTGACGATGTTACAAGATCCATTCAATATGAAAATATGCGTATTTCAGGTGGAAATATTGATATCGACAAAATGCAACGTTCAATAAGCGTTAGCGGTGAATTCAAAAACAAAACTGCCATTGAAAATATCATTATTAGAAGTAATACAGGCGCTGTTTTGTATTTGAAAGATTTTGCAACTGTTTCTGATGGTTTCAAAGAAAAAGAAAGCTATGCGAGATTAGAAGGTAAAAATGTAATCACATTAAATATTGTAAAAAGAACCGGAGAAAATCTAATTGAAGCGAGTGATTCTTGTAGGGGAATTATTTCAAGTTTACAAAAAACTGGTGCATTTCCAAAAGATTTGGGTGTTGTATTTACAGGTGATCAAAGTACGCAAACTAGAACAACAGTTCATGACCTAATTAACACCATTATTATTGGATTTATTTTAGTTACCTTCATTTTAATGTTCTTTATGGGTGCAACAAATGCCATATTTGTTGGTTTATCTGTTCCTCTCTCATGCTTCATTGCATTTCTAATTTTGCCAATGATAGGATTTAGTTTAAACTTTATTGTTTTATTTTCTTTCTTATTGGCACTTGGTATTGTAGTAGATGATGCAATTGTTGTAGTTGAAAACACACATAGAATTTTACATACCGAACATTTACCAATGATACAGGCAGCTAAAAAAGCTGCAGGTGAAGTATTTTTACCTGTATTCTCTGGTACCTTAACCACTCTTGCTCCATTTATTCCGTTGGCATTTTGGAAAGGTATTGTAGGTAAATTCATGTTCTTCTTACCCGTAACCTTAATTATTACCCTATTGGCCTCACTGTTGGTGGCATATATCATTAACCCAGTTTTCGCAGTTGATTTCATGGATAAAGAAGAGCACGACGTGAATAATCCTCAGCCGAAAAAGAGTATCAAAAAAACTTCTATCATTTTTGCTGGAGTTATTTTACTAGGATTTTTGATAGGTGGAATTGGGTTAGGTAATTTGATGATCTTATTCTATTTGCTATTTATTGTTCATCATTTTTGGTTGAAGGATGTTATTTTAAGATTCCAACAAAACGGATGGCCTAAAGTTCAACATAAATATAGCAAACTTATTGCGTGGTCATTAACTGGCAAAAGAGCAGCTGGGATTTTAGCAGGCACTTTGGTTTTATTTGTACTTAGCTTTATCATTACCGGAATTAGAAAACCCACTGTTGTATTTTTCCCTCAAGGAGATCCAAACTTCACATATGTTTACTTAACACTTCCAGCTGGTACAAACGCTAAATTTACAGACAGTGTTGTAAAAATGGCAGAGAAAAAAGTTTTCCAAGTAATTGAAAGAGGCGACAACAAAAAAGTAGTAGAAAGTATTATTTCAAACGTTGCAGTTGGTGCTACAGATCCAAACAGTGGTGACCGCACAACCAGTAGCAACAAAGGTAAAATTACAGTTGCCTTTACCGAATTCGATAAACGTGGTGGATTGTCTACAAGACCTATCTTAGATTCAATCAGAGCCATCATGACTGGTTTTGCTGGAGTTGAAATTACCGTTGAACAAGAAAGAAATGGACCTCCAGTAGGAAAAGCTGTAAATATTGAAATTCGTGGCGACGATTTTAATGAGTTGGTAACTACTTCTCAAAAGTTAAAGAGATACCTCGATGATAAATCAATTGCAGGCGTTGAAGAATTAAAGTCTGACTTTGTAAGCTCAAAACCCGAATTGATTATTCAAGTTGACAGAGAACGTGCCAACCGTTTGGGTATTAGTACTGCACAAATTGGGATGATGTTGAGAAACAGTATTTATGGTGCTGAAGCTTCTAAATTCAAAGATGAAAACGACGATTATCCAATTATGGTGAGAATCGAAAAAACTTCAACCAACGATTTAAATAGCTTATTGAACATGAGAGTTTCATATAGAGATATGGTTGCTGGCGGTATGATGCGACAAGTTCCACTTTCTGCTGTTGCTTCAGTTCAATATTCAAATACTTATGGAGGGATATTAAGATTAAACCAAAAACGTGTAATTACTTTGGCATCTAATGTATTAGAAGGTTACAAACCAAATGAAGTTGTTGCATCAGTTACAGATGCAATTGCACAATTTAATAAGCCATCAAATATAGAAGTTGAACTTACCGGTGAACAAGCACAGCAAAAAGAAACAGGTGCGTTTTTAGGAACTGCATTAATGTCATCAATTGCTTTGATTATCATTATTTTGGTAACTCAGTTTAACTCAATCTCTAAGCCAATTATTATTTTAACCGAAATTTTCTTCTCAATTACAGGTGTATTGCTTGGCTTTGCAATTTTCAATATGGGCTTCTCAATCATCATGACAGGTATTGGAGTAATTGCCTTAGTGGGAATTGTGGTCCGGAACGGTATCTTAATTGTTGAATTTACCGATCATTTAAGAGAGCGCGGTTTGCCTTTAAAAGAAGCATTGATTGAAGCAGGAAAAACTAGAATGACACCTGTATTATTAACAGCGTCAGCAACAATTTTAGGATTGGTGCCACTTGCCATTGGTTTGAACATGGATTTTGTAACCTTATTTACAGAACTTAATCCTCATATTTATTTTGGGGGAGACAGTGTATCAACTTGGGGACCTTTAAGTTGGACAATGATCTTTGGATTGGGTTTTGCAACTTTCCTTACCTTGATTCTATTGCCTTCAATGTATTACTTGAATGAAAAAATGAAGTCTAAAATCTATAAATGGGTTGGAAAATCATACAATCCAGACATTGAAATGAGACCTCAATCAAAAAAATAATTTGAAAAATAAATGATAAAAATGGCAACCCTTGGGTTGCCATTTTCATTTTAACATATTACCTTTAAAAAACATTTTAATTACCAATCAATGAAACAATCTATAATCGCTATTTTTTCAATTACAACCCTCCTATTCTCTTCAAAGTTAAGCGCCCAGCGAATAGCGGGCTTTGACATCATTGGTTCCAAGGAAGAGGTTATTAATGCCTTTACAAAATTGGGTTTGAGCAACACGAAAACCACAAATGAATACACCGTATTAAGCGGCAAACTTCAAAATGAAGTGGCACAGATGTTCTTTTTTCATACACCTATGTCGAGCCAAATTTATAAGGTTGAAGTTTTCTATCCAGCTAAAAAATCCTCTGATAGCACTAAAATTTCCTTTAACAAAAGATTATCAGCCATGTCAAACCGATACGGTGCTCCAGAAAATGTAATTTGTACCGATGGGTCTAAATTAAACCATGCGTATAATAATTTGGTTGATACTGATATCAATAAAATGGAATGGGTAACCATGCCTTTCTTTCAGAATTTATCGCTTTATGCAGAGCTTCAGAAATCAGGGGATATTAAAGTAACTTACATTGTAAAGAACAATGCATTAAAATATGAGCAAGAAATCAAAATGATTCCTAGTGGTGGTTTTTAAAACCGTATTAATAAAATCTTTATAAAAACAAAAAAGAGGCTTTCGCCTCTTTTTTGTTTTTATAGTTTAAGTAAGTTTTATTCTAATTCAAAACTATTCTTTTGTCTTAATAAACCTCTAGTCCAAAGTTCAGTAATGTAGCGGCCTTTATTTAATTTGCCAACCAAACTTCCTTTGCTACCTGGGTAAGCCCATTTCACTTTTTGCAAAGCACCATCAAAAGAAATGGTTTGTTTCAATGTAGAAATGGTAGAAACATCTTGAAGTGTTTTGTTTGTAGATGACAAAACAACACCGTTTGGTGCTAGAATTCTAATAGTAACTTCTTCATCAACTGGAGTAGTTACCATTGGGTTTTCCAATACGTCAAAAGTGATTTTAAAGCGATCAATTTTACCTGCTTTATACACTTCATCACCTTTAGCATTGTACGACATAGTTATCAACGTACCAAATTGAGGCATTGCCCCTTTTTCCAAACGTTGTTTCAATTCTATATTTTCAGATTCGAAAACACGCTTTGCATTGGTTTCGTTTTCTAAATCAGCAACAAGTTTTGTTTTTTGATTGGTTAATGAATCGATTTGTGATGTCAACAAAGTAATTCTCTTTTTAGCTTCAGCCAATTGACGACGCAACTCATCCATATTTCCTTTTTTACCAGTACCAAAATTACTGGTTCCTGAAGAACTTGACTTAGATGTGTTGTCTGTAGTTGTGTTACTACTTGAAGATGAACTTGTATTTAATAACAACCTGCGTAATTTATTGATTTCTCTATAAGCCATTAAAATCTTAGGATTTTTATCGCTTTCTAAGTCACCAACTTTGGTAGTTAATGTTTGATTCTCAGTTTGTAGATTTTTAACAACGTTGTTTAAAGAATCTTCTAATCTCAATAATTCTTTTTGTAAAGAATCTTTTTGATTCATCATAGCGAGTTCGCTTTTGCTTTTCTCACCATTTTTTGTTCCTTGTAAGTATAGGAAAGTGTTTGTTCCTGCTGATAATAGTAACAAAATTACTAGTATAACAATGGCTGCGGTTCTTTTCATAGTTTAAGAATAGTTTACAATATTACAAAATATTTTTTGTAGTTGTTAATTGCTTAATGTGTTTTTTGCGATAAAACGCTGAATTTGGTGTGCATTCATCCCAATTTTGACTATATTTTGATGTTCATCGAGCACAAATGATTGTGGCATACTTTGTAATTTTAACTTTTTCGCAACCTTTGGAGAACAAAAACCTTGAAGGAAATTCACATCATATCGTCGATTGTATCTGTAAACATACTTACCACTTCCACCGTGATTTAACATCAATAATTTAAAATTTGAAGGCAGTGTTCTTTGGATTTTGTGTAACAATGCAGAATCTTGAATGAAAACAGCATTTTCAGCACTCCAAACGTAAACTATTAGAAACTGACTTTTAATTTTTCTAATTTGGCTTTTGTGAACTGGCTTTTCTGCCACACAATATCGAAAACGCGGAAATTTCTTCCCAACAGATAAAGATGCATCGTTTTTTACTGAAGCAATTTTCTTTAATGTCGCTTTTTCTAGAAAGCCACCCAAAACACTCAATGAAAATGAATTACCCATCCAAAACAATATGGTTTCCTTTTTCATAGAAACCGCATTATTGCCTTGAAATTCAGTTGAATTGGCCGACATTAAATAAACCTTATCAATGCCCAAATCGTTATACAACCCATTGCAATTCACATCCTTAATACCCAATCTCAATGTGTCTCCCTCGAAAATAAAATCGCTGTACCATAAATTCCAACGGGTTTCCCTGAATGAATATCGGGTACCTGCATAATTTCGATTCCCTTGCGACATTTGAATGGCTTCGTCAGACATGGCAGCAAACTGACGAAATTCGTTGAACGGAAATAATTTAAAATCAATTGCCAAAGACTTGGCATTTGATTCCATTAATATTGGCTTTTTGGTAGCTCCATAAATCAAAGTATCTGGAATCTCATTTTGAAAATCGAAATCGTGATTCCTATCTATCCAAATTAAGGAAATCTTTGTTGATTTCAATTTGGTAGGATTTCCAACCAAAAACAACGTATGATTGGGAGAAAACTTGTTTTGCAAATGATTCTCATAAATATACCCATAAGCAAGATCAGATTTGTGCGTTGATGGCAAAACGATGGAATGATAGTAAATGCTATCAGTTGACAATGCCGAAGAAATATCTAAAAAAGAAGCAATTTGATTCCCATTTAAATAAAAAAGCGGAGACAAGGCCATTGATTGCTGTTGTTCTGCATCAATGCCTCTGTTTTTAAAATCGAGTTGAATTGGTTGCTTATCAACCAATTCAACCTGACTATGTCCCTCATGAAAATAAAAACATGTCAATAATGCAATACTTTTTATGGCATTTTGAAATATTTTCATTCTGAACTTTAAAAACTTTTTACAATTCTAATGATCATTACAATGATGGCTAAGAAGAAAATCAATATTGAAATTCGGTTCATACCATGCATTGCGCGTAAGTTAAAACTTGCTTTTTGACCGTTATCAACCTGCTTTTTGAAGGTCAGGTACGACATAATTTTCTTGAATATCATATATTGATTATCTCTTATTTGTTTTTATTTTTTTCTTTTAATGGCTTCATTATGTCTATTGGGTGTTTCACTTTTTCATCTAATAGCGCAATATCCAATACTTCAAACATATTTTTTACATAATGAAAGGTCATTCCACTTAGGAAATCTTTCGGTATATCCAAGATATCTTTCTTATTTTGCTCACAAAGAATAATATCTTCAATTCCAGCGCGCTTAGCAGCCAAAATCTTTTCTTTTATACCGCCAACTGGCAATACCTTACCGCGCAAAGTAATTTCGCCGGTCATGGCCAATTTGTTTCTTATTTTACGTTGGGTAAACAACGATGCCAAAGAAGTCAATACCGTTATACCTGCTGAAGGACCATCCTTAGGGATAGAACCTGCCGGAAAATGCACATGCACATTCCAATAGTCAAATACCGCAGAATCGAGTTCTAGATAATCAGAATGCGATTTCAAAAAGGTGTGAGCCAAACTTACACTTTCCTTCATCACATCACCCAATTGACCGGTTAATTTAAATTCACCTTTTCCTGGAGTTAAAGAGCTTTCAACAAACAATACAGAACCACCCATTGGGCTCCATGCCAAACCAGTAACAACTCCAGCTGTTAAATTGTTTTCATACAATTCTGGTTCCATTTTTTCAGGACCCAAAATCTCTTCAACATCTTTGTTTGTTAATACTTTTTTGAAGGACTCTTCTGCAGCAACCAATTTGGCATTGAATCTCGCCAAAGAAGCAATTTTCTTATCTAATCCCCTTACTCCACTTTCTCTTGTATATTGTTCAACAATCAATTCAACCGCTTCATCATTAATTTTAAACTGAGATGATTTTAAACCATGCGCTTTGCGTTGTTTCGGAATCAAATATTTCTTGGCAATTTCAATTTTCTCTTCCAGTGAATATCCGTTGATGTCAATAATTTCCATTCTATCAAGCAATGCCGGCTGAATGGTATCGAGGGAATTTGCAGTAGCCACGAATAAAACCTTACTTAAATCATAATCCATTTCTAAGTAATTGTCGTAGAACGCAGAATTTTGTTCTGGATCCAAAACTTCTAGCAACGCACTACTTGGGTCACCTCTAAAATCCCTGCCCAATTTATCAATCTCATCCAAAACAAAAACAGGATTTGAAGATGCTGCTTTTTTCAGATTTTGAACAATACGACCTGGCATAGCTCCAATATAGGTTTTACGGTGACCACGAATCTCTGATTCGTCGTGCAAACCGCCCAAACTCATTCTAATATATTTTCTATCTAAAGCGCGGGCAATACTTTTTCCAAGGGATGTTTTACCAACACCTGGAGGGCCGTATAAACAAATAATTGGACTTTTTAAATCGCCCTTTAATTTCAGTACTGCCAAATATTCAATGATACGTTTTTTGACTTTTTCCAAGCCAAAATGATCTTCATCCAAAACATCTTGCGCGTGCTTTAAGTCGAAATTGTCTTTGGTATAGCTATCCCAAGGCAATTCCAAAAGGAGTTGCAAATAATTTAATCCAACAGAATAATCAGGAGAAGCTGGATTTACACGGTTCAAACGATCTAATTCTTTGTTGAATTGATCTTTTACTTCTTTTTTCCAGGCTTTTTTCTCCCCTTTTTCTCTTAAATTCTGAATTTCTTTATCGGGAGTATCTCCGCCTAATTCTTCTTGAATTGCGCGAATTTGTTGTTGAAGGAAATATTCACGTTGTTGCTTATCCATATCAACACGAACCCTACTTTGGATTTGATCTTTCAATTCCAACATTTGAAGTTCTTTGGTAATATGTTCTAATATTTTTTCAGCACGTTTTTTCGGATGGATTATTTCTAAAACTTCTTGCTTCTCACCTACTGAAATATTCATATTGCTCGCCACAAAATGAACCAAGAATATGCTTGAATCAATGTTTTTGATTGCAATTGAGGCTTCAGAGGGAATATTAGGCGCCAAATTGATAATATTGTATGAGATGTCTTTTATTGAACTTACAATTGCCTTATATTCTTTGTCTTCCTTGAAATTAGAATCTGAATACGTAGAAGCGTTTGCCCTAAAATAAGGTTCAGCAGAAACAAAACGATCTAATTTTATTCTTCTTTTTCCTTGAATAATAACGGTTGTTGTTCCATCGGGCATTCTCATCACTTTGATGATTTTAGCCAAGGTACCAACCGTATATAAATCTTCTATTTGTGGATCTTCAATTTCCGGATGTACTTGAGAAACGACAGCAATAATATTGTCTTTTTTGCTGGCATCTTTGATTAATTTGATGCTTTTGTCTCTACCAACAGTAATTGGAAAAATGACACCTGGAAACAACACTGTGTTTTTAATAGCAAGTACCGGAATTTCATCAGGAATCTCCATTTTATTGCTTTCGTCTTCTTCCTGTTTAGAGAATAATGGCAAAAACTCTGGAGATTCATCCACTGTATCTTCCTCGTTATTAAATCTGATAAATGTATTTTTATTATTAAACATCTTAAGGGTTAACCTATATTCAATGGTTGTGCCAAAGATAGAATTGTTAATGAATATTTTTCAAAAAAAAGTTAGAATGACAAAAAATATTCAAAATGATAAAAAACTACTGACAACGAAAAACAAATGCGACATTTTGACATATTGAGTGATTTAAGTTGGTTACTTTTTATGAAATGCATAAAAAAAACAAATGAAATTTGCATTTGTCATTGATTTAACGAAATTTGCACAAAACAATCATAAAAAACACTATGAAATTAAGAAACATTATTCTGTCACTGTCAATTGCTTCAATGGCATTTTTGGCATCTTGTGGCGACAGTTCATCTTCAAATCCAAAGCCTACTATTTCTTTGAAATCAGTAACTGGCTATAACAGTACAACTGGTACAGTTAACATGGGTTCTGTAATTACGTTTAACGTATTGGCTACCGCTGGTTCAGATGCAATGAAAAGCATTGTAATTACGGCTAAATTGGCAAATGGTTCAACAAAAACACTTTTGGATACCGCTTTAATTACCAAAAATATTGATTTTACAAAATCTATTGCAAGTCAAGGTGGTGTAGGTGATGTTGTAGTTTACACATTTACAGCAAATGACAATAACGGAGAGAGCGCTTCAACAAATCTTACAACTTCAACTATCCCTGAAGATTTGCCTTTAGACGGTATTGCCGATCAAAAAGTTTATAATGCATTGGCAACTGGATTTAACAGTGCTTACAACCTTGAGTTGTCTGTTCCTATTTCTTCTGGTTCTCCAAGTGTAAAAGATTTATTAGACAAAACACCAACCGGCGCAGCACAATGGGCGAATACTATTGGTACTGGTAACGGTTCTAAATTTGTTAAATGCACTTCAAACGATTATAACAACGCGGCTAGCACTACTTACCTTTACAACCTTTGGGTAGCTGGTAAAACTAAAGCAACAGATCAAATTTCAGGATTGAAAGTTGGTGATGTGTATTTGGTAAAAACTGGACAATCAGTAACATTTGGTTTGTATTTGCTAAACGTTACAGCTGTAGTTGATTTGCCTGCTGCAGGAAATCAAAACGACTATTTTGTATTTGATTACAAAAAATTTACTCCGTAATATTTTTTGCACATATCACAAAAAACCCCCGACATTCGGGGGTTTTTTGTTTACTTTGAAAATTATTTAATATTGAATCTAATTTATACCAAATTGTGAAAAGAATTGCTGTTTTAACTTCAGGTGGCGATGCCCCAGGAATGAATGCTTGCATCCGTGCAGTTGTGCGTGCAGGTGTGCATTTTGACCTTGAAATTTATGGTATCCATGGTGGATATCAGGGACTTATTGAAAATAATATTACCCCAATGGATGCTTCTTCAGTGGCCAATATTATTCAATATGGTGGCACCATACTGAAAACAGCGAGAAGCAAAGAGTTTATGACTCCGGAGGGACGATTGAAAGCGTATCATAATTTAAAGGCACTCAATATTGAAGGTTTGGTTTGTATTGGTGGAAACGGAACTTATACAGGTGCCATGATTTTTGAAAAAGAATTCGGAATTCCTAGTGTTGGATGTCCCGGTACAATTGACAATGATTTATACGGAACAGATTATACCATAGGCTACGATACCGCAATAAATACTGCAGTTGAGGCCATTGATAAAATTCGTGACACCGCAGATGCACACAATAGGGTTTTCTTTATCGAAGTAATGGGCCGTCATTCTGGGCATATTGCCCTTTACGCCGGAATTGCAGGGGGGGCCGAAGGAATTTTTATCCCTGAAAAAGAACATGAATTTGAAGATATTGTGAAAATCTATGAGAAAAAATCAAGAACCAAGCAATTTTCTATTTTTGTAGTTGCCGAAGGTGATGAAGATGGACATGCCTTTGAAGTAGCTAAGAAATTCCAAGAAAAATTCCCAGATACAGATAGCAGAGTTACTGTTCTAGGACATATTCAAAGAGGTGGCAAACCCTCCGCAAACGACAGAATATTGGCATCTAGATTGGGTGCACATGCTGTTAAAGCACTACTTGAAGGACAAAGAAATGTTGCGGTGGGTGTTATTGCAAATGATATTGCCTTTACTTCTTTTGAGGATGCGATTTACCATAAAAAAGATATCAATGAAAAACTTTGGGTGATGAATGATATCATTACCCGTTAAAACAAGCCAAATATGCTTACGAATCTCCTCATAAAAAATTACGCATTAATCAAAGAGCTTAATATTTCCATTGATCAAAATCTCACAACGATTACTGGTGAAACGGGCGCGGGTAAAAGTATTTTATTGGGTGCAATTGGATTGGTGTTAGGTCAAAGAGCTGATAATTCAGCCATTGCCGACCAATCTGAAAAATGCATCATTGAGGCTACTTTCGATATCAAAAATTTAAACCTAAAAGCCTTATTTGAGGAAATAGAAATAGATTACCATGATGAGTGTGTAATTCGAAGAGAAATCCTTCCAAATGGCAAATCTAGGTCCTTTATCAATGACACTCCAGCCAATTTAAATCAGTTGAAACAATTGGGCGCTCAACTTATTGAAATCCATACCCAAAATACTGGATTGCTTATTTCTAATCCCGACGAACAAATTCATTTGTTAGATGATTTTGGGGGATATAAATCCTTGATCGATGATTACAAAAAAGCATACTCTAATTATTCAACTTCAACAAAAAATTTAAACAGTTTACTTTTAAGTCAATCTCAATTTATCAAAGAGAAAGAGTTTATTCAGTTTCAATTCGATGAAATATATAATTTTCAACCTATTGATAAAGAAGAAGTAACAATTGAAGAACAAATAATACTCCTCACCCAAGCATCAAATATTACGCAAGCTTTGGGTCAAGCAAATAAACAGATTAATGAAACTGAAAATAGTTTGGTAGATCAACTCAACTATTTGAAAAATCAAATCAAACCCATTGCGCAATTGAATGATTCTATTTCGAGTGTATTTACAAGATTAGAAACCACAATTGTTGAATTAAAAGACATTGGTTTCGAAGCAGAAAATATTGCTGAAAAAATTGAAGAAAATCCAGCCGCACTTGATAATTTAAATGATCGATTGCTCAAAATGCAAAATTTATTCAGAAAACACCAGGTAGAAAGTGCCGCTGAATTATTGCATTTACAAAATGAGTTGGAAATCAAATTACAACAAAGTCAAAACATTGACGACGAAATTATTTCCCTCAAAAATGAAGTAAAAAAAGCCAAAGAGAATGCATTTATTATGGCTCAAAAACTTTCTGAAAGTAGATTAAATGCAAGCAAATTGTTGGCTGAAGAAACCAAAACCATCTTGGTAAATTTGGCTATCCCCCACGCTCAAATTGAATTCAAAGTGAATACAAGCGATACCGAATTAGGTCCATTGGGAATTGACACTGTGAATATTCTATTTTCTGCCAATTTAGGAAAGTCGCCACAGTTGCTATCTCAAGTTGCATCGGGTGGTGAAATATCCAGATTGAATTTTACATTTAGAAGTTTAATTGCAAAAAACAAAAACCTACCTACCCTCATTTACGATGAAGCTGATACCGGTATTAGCGGTGAAGTTGCCTCTAAAATGGGTGCGATGATGCGTCAATTGGGAAATTTCCATCAGGTTATTTCAATAACACATTTGCCTCAAGTTGCTGCGGCAGGACAAAATCAATGGTTGGTTTATAAATCCGTTGCCGAAAACAAAACACTTTCGTCTGTTAAGAAACTTGATTTTAATGAAAGAATTACTGTTTTAGGACAAATGCTTAGCGGAACAAATCCAACAGATGCTGCTTTAAGTAACGCGAAAGAGTTATTGGATCAATACACTTTATAACAAGCCATCTTCTTTCGATTGTTGTTCGTAAAAGGTATCAATATTCGTAGGTTTAGCCTTGGCTGCTGTGGTTGCTAAATAATCACAACGTTCGTTTTCAGGAATACCCGCATGTCCCTTTACCCAATGAAATTTTAATTTATATTCTGTTTTCATTTTGTAAAACATTTGCCACAAATCGGGGTTTTTTACTTTCGCATACCCTTTTTTACGCCAATTTTCTAACCACCCTTTTTCAATGGCATCGCAAACATATTTGCTATCCGTATAAATATTAATCGAATGCGATTTATCTTGAATCAATTGCAATGCCTTTATCACAGCCAATAATTCCATTCTATTATTGGTGGTTAATCGAAATCCTTCAGAAAGCTCTCGTCTGTGGGGACCAAACATTAATACGGCTCCATAACCTCCTGGACCAGGATTTCCTAAAGCGGCACCATCGGTGTATATCACAATTGAGGGACTTGACATTTGCCGCAAACATAATTCGAAAAATCCAATGCTCCTTTAAAACAGATAATTTTAGTATGATTTTGTTTGGTACATTTGTAAGATGAATGCTGAAATAATTACCATTGGCGACGAATTATTGATAGGACAAACAATAGACACGAATAGTGTTTATTTGGCTAAAAAATTCGAGGAAATTGGCATTCGAATTTCACGCAAAACTGCAATTTCTGATGATAAATCAGACATCATAGAAATGCTTCAAAGTGCATCTCAAAGGGTTGATTTAATCATTATTACCGGTGGATTGGGTCCTACAAAAGATGACATTACAAAAAAAACACTGGTTGAGTACTTTCAATGTGGATGGAGAATTGATCAAAATGTAATCAATCACTTAACGAAAATTTTCGAAAGTCGTGGTCGTCAGTTTCTTGAAATAAACAAGGTTCAAGCTGATTTACCTGCTTGTTGTGAAACCCTTCATAATGAAGTAGGTACTGCTCCAGGCATGCTTTTCAATGAAAACGGCAAAATCATTATTTCGCTACCCGGTGTTCCTAACGAAGTGGAATATTTGATTGAAAACCAAGCCATTCCGCGACTTATTGAACAATTCAATTTGGCAAAAATTGAACACCGCACGTTAATTACATTGATGGTTCCTGAAAGTTTGCTTAGTAAACAATTGGAACCTTTTGAAGCGTCTTTACCTGAAAATTTAAAATTGGCATACTTGCCTAGTTTTGATTGTGTAAAACTAAGATTGAGTGCTCATGGAAACATAATTTCATCGCCATTTCTCGATGAATGGTTTATTAAATTGCAAAACGCCACTCTTCCCCATGTTTTTTGTACTTCAGATATTTCTCCAGTAAACTATATTTCTGGTGTATTGTTAGAAAAGAATATTTCTATATCAACAGCAGAAAGTTGCACTGGTGGCTTTATTGCAAACCAATTTGTACAAACGCCTGGCATTTCGAATATTTTATCGGAATCTATCATTACCTATTCCAATGAAATCAAAGAATCGGAACTCAATGTCCCTCATGCTATTTTAAAAGAATTTGGTGCAGTGAGCGAAGAAACCGCAACGGCCATGGTGAACGGAGTTTGTGAGAAATTTAAATCACAGTTAGGAATTGCAACAACGGGTATTGCAGGTCCAAGCGGTGGAACAGATAAAAAACCAGTGGGCACAATTTTTATAGCTGTCAAGTATTTAGATCAAATTTTGGTTAGAAAATTTAGACTATTTGGCAATAGGATTCAATTTATGGAAAGAGCAAGCAATTGTGCAATGGCAATGGTGAAAGAAATTATCGAAAATGTTCAATAAATCGTAGATAAATTATAATGTCTTCATGTGATTGATTTACCTTTGTAAATAGATTCATGAGTCAAAAAATTTTAATTCTCGATTTCGGTTCGCAATACACGCAATTGATTGCGCGTAGACTGCGCGAATTGTTTGTTTATTGCGAAATTCACCCATTCAATCATATTCCGGAAATAGACGATTCTGTAAAAGGAATTATTTTATCAGGAAGTCCTTGCTCTGTAAACGACAGTGACGCACCTGAAATTGATTTAACCCATTTATTTTCAAAAGCCCCATTATTGGGAGTTTGTTATGGTGCTCAGTACATGGCAAAAGCTTTGGGTGGTGAAGTTGGAAAAAGCAAGCACAGAGAATATGGCCGTGCCATGATGCAACAAACTGGAGAAGCCAATGCATTGTTAGATGGTTTAAGCTACGAAAGTCAAGTATGGATGAGTCATGGGGATACTATTTTGAAACTCCCTGAAAACACTACGGTAATTGCCACCACATCGAGCATACCCGTTGCTGCTTTTGAAGTAACAGGACAAAAACATTTGACATTCGGAATTCAATTCCACCCTGAAGTTTTTCATTCTACTGAAGGTTCTGCCATGTTAAAGAATTTTGCTTACAATATCTGTGGATGTTCTGGTGATTGGACCCCAGGTCATTTTATCGATGAAATTGTTTTAGAATTACAAAATAAAATCGGACCCGAAGACCAAGTAATTTTGGGTCTATCTGGTGGTGTTGATTCATCTGTTGCCGGTTTATTGTTACATAAAGCAATTGGAAATAGACTTCATTGCATTTTTATCAATAATGGATTATTGCGTAAAAACGAATTTGATTTGGTTCAAGAATCATATCAAGGTTTGGATTTGAATATTATTCCAATTGATGCATCTAAAAATTTCTATGATGCACTTGAGGGACTTACTGATCCTGAGGAAAAGAGAAAAGCCATTGGAAGGGTTTTTGTAGAAGTTTTCCAAGAGGAAAGCCTTAAAATAAAAGATGCCAAATGGTTGGCTCAAGGAACTATTTACCCTGACGTTATTGAAAGTGTGAGTGTGAAAGGTCCTTCAGCAACAATAAAAAGCCATCATAATGTAGGTGGATTACCAGAAAAAATGCACCTTAAAGTGGTTGAACCTTTAAGAAGTTTGTTCAAAGACGAAGTTCGCAGAGTGGGAAGCGCTTTGGGATTGCCTGATAAATTACTAAATAGACACCCTTTTCCAGGTCCAGGTTTCGGAATCCGTATTTTGGGCGATATTACAGAAGCAAAAGTAAAATTGCTTCAAGAAGCGGATTTCATTTACATGAACAAACTGCATGAATACGGTTGGTATGATAAAATATGGCAAGCTGGCTGTATTCTACTTCCAATTCAAAGTGTTGGCGTAATGGGCGATGAAAGAACTTACGAGCAGGTTGTTGCATTGCGCGCTGTTACCAGCACCGATGGCATGACCGCAGATTGGGTTCATATTCCATATGAAATTTTGGCTGATATATCAAACAGCATTATCAATCAAGTTCGTGGCATAAACAGGGTTGTTTACGATATAAGTTCTAAACCACCTGCAACCATAGAATGGGAATAATATGAATAGATTTATCTTGCTTTTTATAGCTGTATTTTCATGTCCGTTGGCAAATTTGTATGCCCAAGGAAATGAGCACAATTTTAAAATTGGCATTCTGCTTCCATTTTCAACCAATGGTTCAGATAAAGAAAACAAAAATGCAGAAGCGATTTTTGATTATTACCAAGGTGCAAAATTGGCTTTGAATCAGTTAGAAAAAGAAGGATTTAAATCTACAGTTCAGGTTTGGGACTTGAATAAAGACTCACTAGAATTAGAAAAACTTTTTAAAAGCACAGAATTTCAAGGTTTAGACTTATTGATTGGCCCTATTAGTCAAAAATATGTAAACCAAATTTCAAAACGCCTAAAAAACTCAAGCACAACTTGGGTTTCGCCTTTAAAATCTTTAAATCTACCTAATTCGCAGTTTAATCTAAACTTCTTCTCTCCTGATTCTTTGAGAATGAGAGGTTTGGGATATGCCCTATCTGATCAATTCAAATTTCATAAATATTGTTTGATTACGGATGGCTCTTCCCAATCTAAAAAGGATGCAAGCACGCTAAAATTTGTATTGCAGAGTTTATCTAAATCGAGAAAAATTAGCATCCACCAATTTTCGGGTACTACTTTTACTCCCCCATTGCCAATGAAAGACAGTGTAATTTGCATCAACACTTTCAGCAATCAAACTGCCAAAATTCAATTGGTAAAATTTGCTTCGGGTAAAGTAAACGACAAAAAAAATGCACCGAATAGAAATTCTACATTTATTGTTGGTCATTTTAACTGGTATGAAAACTTGAGTCTTTCTCAAGACGCAAGCGAAGATAAAATCATTTATCCCGCTATAAATTTTTTAAACCAAGCAGATAGCAGCACAGCTGAATATACCAGATTGTATGTTGAGAAAAACTTTGGTGAACCGAGTAGATTTGCGTATCAAGGATATGATCAAATGTTGTTTCTTGGATATGGCCTTATGTTTGGCGGAAACTCATTTTTACCCTCGTTGCCAAACTCAAACAGTGTGGGTTTCATAAATACCATTCGCCCATATAGAATTGGCAAACGCTTTTACAACATAGGAGTTCGGTTAATTTCATTGGGAAATCACGATCAAAAATTATTTACAAATTGAAATTTCTTAACGTTCAGATAAGCAATGCCTTAAATATTGTTACACAATACCAAGGTATTGAACCTTTCCATTTGTATTTAAAAGGAATTTTTAAGCAAAATAAAAACTGGGGAAGTAAAGACAGAAAGAATTATAGAAATATCTGTTATACTTTTTGGCGCTATTTTGATGTTTTACAATCACTTTCTACAGAAAGTAAACAACAATTCTTATTTGACTTTATTACTGGCGAAATTCAATCATCACAAATTCAGACCAAGGCCTATGGGAAACTTGATATTTATATTTCAACCACAATTGACCAAAATCAATTAAACAGGTCATTTATTAACGAAGCTCCTGTGTTTTTCAGGGTATTAGATTCTTTTGAAAAACAATTTATAGAAGAAATTGAAACTTTAAACATTAAAACCGAATTGGTATTCAATAAGGTTTATAAATTCCAGGCTCAAGTTGATTTAACTCATTTTCTTGAAAATGGATATGGTTATATACAAGATTTATCCAGTCAATTGGCAATGGAAAAATTGTCAGAAAATGCGCCTTTAGATTTCGTTTGGGATTGCTGTTCTGGTGCAGGCGGAAAGAGCATCGATTTAATGTTGAAATCGCCAAAAACCAAGTTGTTTTGCAGCGATATGCGTCAATCTATCTTGGAAAATCTAAAATTGCGTTTTGAAACTTTGGGGCTAAATATCCCCCAAATACAAGAACTTGATTTATTAAAAGATTTAACCGGTTTAAACAACGGCTTTTACAACCAAAAACTCATTATTGCTGATGCACCTTGTACAGGAAGTGGCACTTGGAGAAGGAATCCAGAGAATTTAGCCTTTTTTACCCCCGATAAAATCACAACCTACTCGAAGATACAAGAAAGTATTCTGAATCGCTTAAATGACTTCGTAATGCAAAATGGATACATATTCTACATGACATGTTCTGTGTTTTCTCAAGAAAACGAAATCAACAGTAAATCATTTGCGGCTAAAAACAAATATCACATTGTTTTTGAAGAGTATTTTGGGGGATCAGAAATTGACTCAGATATCATTTATGGGTGTCTGATGCAGAAAAAATAAAAGCTTCAATAACTTGAAGCTTTCTAAAATTGTTATGGAATGTAATTTATTGTTCTGGATCGTAAGCCCATTTCAAATAAATACTTCCCCAGGTAAATCCACCGCCAAAAGTACTTAAGATTAGGTTATCCCCTTTTTTGAATTGTTTTTCAAAATCGTACATACACAACGGCAAAGTTCCAGAAGTTGTATTTCCGTATTTCTGAATATTCACAAGTACTTTTGATTTATCAAGTCCCATTCTTTCAGCTGTTGCATCAATAATGCGCAAATTGGCTTGATGCGGAACCAACCAATCAACATCTTCACTAGTGAGGTTATTTCTTTCCATGATTTCATAACTTACGTCGGCCATATTCGTCACCGCAAATTTGAAAACTGTTTTTCCCTCTTGATAAACGTAGTGCATTTTTTTGTCGATGGTTTCATGCGTTGGAGGATTCATAGAACCACCAGCAGGTTGTATTAAGAATTGACGGCCACTTCCATCTACACGAAGAATAGAATCTTGAATTCCATATCCTTCAGTATTCGGTTCCATCAAAACGCAACCAGCACCATCTCCAAAAATGATACACGTATTTCTATCGGTATAGTCAATAATTGCACTCATTTTATCTGCACCTACAACAATAATCTTTTTGTAAACTCCAGATGCAATAAACTTAGAAGCTGTTTCTAAACTAAAAAGGAAACCCGAGCAAGCCGCCGAAACATCAAATCCCCAAGCATTTTTGGCACCAATTTTATCGGCAATAACATTTGCAGTAGCAGGGAAAATATAGTCACCTGTTACAGTACCACAAATAATTACATCAATTTCTAATGGATCTATGCCTTTTTTTGCAAGCATAGGAAGAATAGCCGCAACAGCCAAATCACTGGTTGCTTTACCTTCTTCTTTTAATATATGTCTTTCTTCAATACCGGTTCTGGTTCTAATCCATTCATCGGTAGTATCGATCATTTTTTCTAAATCGAAATTTGTAAGGATCGTTTCGGGAACATATCCTCCAACAGCAGTAATAGCAGCGTTTATTTTCATTTTTAGTTTGATGCGTTCTGTTGATTCGCAATTTTTTGGAAAGCAGATTCAACACGAGCACAGAAGTTTGATTCCACAGAATTCTTACAAACTTCAACCATCTTCAAGAAGGTATCCGCTTTAGAAATTCCGTGTCCCACCAAAACTGGAGCTTTAACACCTAAAACGAGGCCTCCACCATGATGTTTAAAATTAAACTGATTTAAGAATTCATCTTGTACACCACGTTTCATTAATTGGTAGTAAAAACCTTCTACCAATTTAATTACTACGTTTCCAGAAAAACCATCACAAACAATTACATCGGTTTCATCACTAAAAATGTCACGTCCTTCAATATTACCAAAAAAGTTAATTTCAGGGGTGTTTCTTAGCAATTGGTTTGAAGCACGAGAAAGGATACTTCCTTTTTCATCTTCTTCACCAATATTTAACAAACCAACAGATGGATTTTCGATTTTCTTTACTGCTTGAGCGTACAAAGATCCTAAGATAGCAAATTGTTGTAAATGTTCAGGTTTACAATCGGCATTTGCACCAACATCTAATAAAACTCCTGCTTTTCCACTAGGGCGTGGAATTGCAGAAGTTAAACAAGGGCGGTCAACACCCTCAATAGGTTTTAAAATTTGAATTGAACCTACCAACATAGCACCGGTATTACCTGCACTAAAGAAGGAATCAATTTTTTTATCAGCCAAATATTCAAATCCAACAGAAATACTAGAATCACGTTTTCCAGCTAAAGCTTTAACAGGATGTTCACTCATCTCAATTACTTGAGAACAGTGAACAATTGTGATACCAGATAAATCTAAATTCTCTTGTTTGGCGATGTTTTCGATATCAGATTGAACGCCAAACATCACTAGCTCAACAGATGGAAATTCAGCTTTCGCTAGAACAGCTCCTTTGATTGCTTCTAATGGGGCGTAATCACCGCCCATTGCGTCAATACCGATTCTCATTATTATGCGTCGTTACGGCCTTTCATAACCTTAACTCCACGGTAAGTACCGGTAAGAAGGTTAACACGATGATACAAAGAAACGTCACCAGTTACAGGATCTGCAATCATTGGACGAACTTCTAATTTGTCATGTGTACGACGTTTGTCGCGGCGTGTTTTCGATATTTTTCGTTTAGGATGTGCCATAAGCTATTTTCTCTTTATTATTTTATTATTGTTTTCAATTTTTCCCATCTTGGATCTACTTGCGTTTCACCTTGATTTATGTGCTCTAATTTTTTTAACATTACTTCATCGCAAGGTTTAACTTCTAGATCATCGCAATTCTTTATCATAGGTAAAGCCATTAATGAAGATTCATAAACAGCTTGAGCTATATTCACTTTGAATTCAACTGGATTTAAATAAACTACATCAGTGGTCAAATCTATGATTTCATTTTCATTATTCTCATGATTTGAATTCAAATGGTAAATTATTTTAAACTCAGCTTCTATAGGTAAACCAATTTTCGACAAACAACGGTCACAACTATCTAAAATAACACCTGAAGTAAATAAATCAGCTATCATTAAGTTGCCATTTCGTTCAATATCCAATTCAACCGTTAAATCGGCTTCTTGTATATCGTGATTGTCAAAATGCTCAAAGAACGTTTTGTCCAATTGATAATCGAATTGATGTTTGCCATCTTGTAGCTTTACAAACTCTACGGCTAAATATTCAATATCAAAGGACATATTTATTAAAACGAACTGCAAAAGTACATAATTTTCAAATAAATTCCAATTATATATTAGAATTTTATACGAACTTCATAAAAAAAGGGCTGTTAAAACAGCCCTTTTAAAATTATAAAATGTTATCTATTAATACTCCCAAAGGTCGTGCTCAAAGATGAAAAGGTCGTTCTTGATTTTATCAGACTCTAGTAACAAAGCTACAGGATCTTCTCTAAACTCATTCTTTTCAGCCAAATAAGCATTATCAAAGTCAGTAGTTTTAACAATATAACTGTCAAACAATCTGTGAACATTGATATGTTGATCCCAATTTAAACGCATTGCATCGTTATAACGATTAAATACTTGTGACTTAGCCAATGTTGGTCTACAATCATCCATTTTCAACCAGAAAGGCTTTTGTGGACTTGAGATAGTTACACCATTGATGGTCATTTTCTTGTCACGCACTGGAGCAATACCAATAATAATTGGTTTCATTTCACCGTGTTTATAATCAAACACCCAGTCTTCCATGATTTCAAACTTACGAATATCGTTCCATTTGAATATAATAGGAACTAAAGAATCGTGATAGTTAGATTCATCAGATGCATCATAGTTATTAATATCTACATCAGCATTCAAAACTGGTACTGATTCAGTTTCACTTGTAGATGCCATAATTCCTTCTGGAGTAATTAAAGATCTGAATGAATCTGAATAGTAAGCCCTACATAAACCCTTTGTTCCTAAATCCCAAAATATTTGAGTTACAGGATTTCTAGGCCATGTCCAAGATTTGTTTAATTTTTGACGCAAGTCAATAATACGCCATACTCTTCTACTGAATTTAATATCAGCATGACGCAAATATGGTCGAGGAACAAATTCACCTTCAAGAAGAGTTAAATTAGTATCTTGGTTAACGTACTCTGGCTCGTAATGAGCTTTTGCAGTATCATTATAATGGATACCAATTGTAACAACAGCTGCTGCTGGAGCAGCAACAACAGGCTCAGGTGTAGTTGCAGTAGCTGTAGCACCTTTACCTTTTGCATTCACATTTACGGTAGCCGTAGCACCTGGCTTTTTCATTTTACCTTGTGAAGCTGCGGGTTCAGAAGAACCCCATCCACCACCCCAATCTTGGGCCGAAACCGAACCAATAAGAAGTGTACTAAAAGCGATTAATATTACTCGATTCATAATTTTTATATTTTATTTAATTTGAGCACCAGCATTTTCCAACAATACTGGAATTTTATTTGGTCCTACAGCCCTAACATCTGAGAATTGTACAAAGTCACCAGATCCTAATAAACCTAACACAGATTTAATTGGTTCTAAACTTGCACTATTTCCATTGATAGTTTTTGGTCCACCAGTTCTTCTACCCAATGCAGTAAACTTATAGCTTAATACTTGGAAACGAACACCTTCATAAACAAAGTTATCTAAAACAGCAGAAGCAGAAGGTTGTAATTTCAATGCCTCTACAGAAATAGCACCCGCAAATTCAATAGCTCCACATTTGAAACGTGGCTTTGGAACTGGCTTCACTTTAAAGTTTTTAGTTCCCATTGGCTTCATTCTTCCATCAGGTAGTTTAGCAGCTACTTGAATTTGACAATCACCCATTTTCTTAGGAATATTCACTTTATATTTACCTTTTGAACCAGAGATTGTAGCATTGGTTGCTTGTCCAACATTTGTAACTGAACCATCACCTTTGATTACACATCCAACGATTCTAGCTGAAACATTTGCAGGATCTACACCACCAACTGAAATTGAAATAGGATTTTCTAATCCTTCATACAATACATTTAGTGCGTCAGCAGAAATAGCAGCTGAAGGTGCAAATGCTGTAAATTCAGCTTGTGCATCTTTCACTTCTTCTCCACCACCTGGTTTAGGAACAATGATTTTCACATTCAAAGGATTAGTACCAGCAGATTGAGGGGTAACTTTATATTTACCTACACCATTTTCAACTGGAACAGAAGCTCCGTTAACTGTAATTCTCATTTCAGCTTTTGAATTATAAGCAGCCAATAAGATATCAGCTTCATATGTTTGACCTGTTACAACAGCACCTGTTTTAGCAGATACCACCGGTATAATTGCATCAAATTTAAAATCCGCAGCACTTACAGATTCAGCCAATACTTGACAAATTTCTGTTTCAAGAATTTTAGCATCATTTTCAATTTTACTCAACATTGCAAATACTGCTGCAAGAGGAGTACTATGCATATAGACTTCAGCCCAAGACAATTCTTTACCTTCATGATCCACAACAGGACCAGAAGCAGCATTGAATGGATCTTTAACTGTTCCCGCAGACAATGTAGATTTCAAAGCGATGTCGCTTAAACGACCTTTTAAGAATTCTTCAGTTTCTTTGTTTTTAGCTAAATTTTTATCACCCATAGCCTTTTTAACTAAGTTCAATAATTCAACGCGTGTTTTATTGATATCAGCTTCTAAGTCTTTTCCTCTTTTTCCAGCTAATTCCTCGTTAAAATAACGAACATGATCATCCAAATTATCACCTGAAACCAATTCAGGCATATCGCCGTTTTTCATAACAACCCAAGGATATTGTGCTGTTTCAACGTAATCAGCTTTATGCTCTTCGTCAATTTTGAAGGCTAATTTAGGATCACCTGTATTTGGATCAACTGAACCTTGTGAATATCTTAACAATTCAGTTTTAATTCTGTGAATGTTGTCTACGAATGATTTTGTAGTCTTATTCGCATTCTCACAATAACCTAAGGCAGCTTTTGCACCTAAGTTGTTATCTTGCGCTGTTTTTTTCAAATTATCAACAATCTTGTTAGTTTTCACTTCAATATTGCTGGTAGATTTTTTCAAAGAATTATCTAAAACTGTAAATGCCAATAAAATTTCTTTTGTAACATTTAATGCGAGAAGCGCTGTTAACACGAGATACATCATGTTAATCATCTTCTGCCTTGCCGACAATTTACCACCTGCCATGTTTGTTTTCCTTTATAATGTGGTATAAATGTAAATTAACGGTTACCGCCCATGGCGCTTAACATGTTACCATAAATTGAATTCAAATTATTCAAGTTTTGGTTTAAACGTCCCATTTCATCTTTGAATTCACCCGTAGCAGCTTCAGTTGCAGCGATGTTACTTAAAACGCCACTTAAACCACTTGAGAAAGAACCCAATGAATCAGAAACAACTGCAGAACTATTTGCAATCTCATTCATGTTATGAGCAGCCTTAGTTGCGCTATCAGCATATTCTTTTGTAGCTACGGCTGCATTTGAAATGCTAGACATGTCTTTTACATTGTTACTCAAAGATACCAAACCAGTACCTAAGCTTTCAATCAATTCTGGACCAATTTTAGCTTGAGATAACAAAGAATCTAACTGTTGAGAAACACTTCCACCAGCAGATTTATCTTTTTTCATAGTTGGTTCACCACCAGCTAACTCTGGATACACTAAAGACCAATCTGGATCCATGTGAACAGGCTCAAACGCGGAAATAACGAAAATTCCCGCCTCAGTTAATAATCCTATTGTAAGCATGGCATTTGCACCAGGCCAGTGAAGGATTTTAAACAAGGCTCCTACAATTACAATTGCTGCACCGAAACCATACACAAAATTCATGGATGTTTTCCACTTTTTCGATTCAAAGAAACTTTTACTCATGTTTTTTTTTATTTAGTTTTGTTTTGTTGTTTTTGATTGATATATTATTTTTTATCCATGTTAGAACGGCCAATGTATGTTTGTACACATCTAAATCCGATATAACATTTACTTGTATCTTGGTATTCGTAAGTTCTTGCTCCACATTCAATGAAGTAAGCTACATCTTTCCAAGAACCACCTCTAATCACTTTGCGTTTTTGAGTTATTGGAGTTTTACTCAATTTTGCTTGTTCCTGAGCATCGTCACTATGTTCTTTGATATAAACATCATAGTTACCGTTCAAATCATGCGCAAAAGAGTTTGTTCCTTCATCCCATTTAGTTTGTGTCCATTCTGATACGTTACCAGACATGTTATACAAACCAAAATCATTAGGGAAGTAACTATCAGCTCTTACTGGATAAACACCACCATCACTTGCTCCATAGTCACCACGCATTGGTTTAAAGTTGGCTAACATACAACCTTTACCGTTACGGGCATAAGGTCCACCCCAAGGGTATTTGTTTCCAATTCTACCACCACGAGATGCATATTCCCATTCATATTCAGTTGGTAAACGGAACATTTCAGTATTTGGCATATGATCATTCATTTCCCAATAAGCATCTTTTTGATAAGATCTCCAATGACAGAAAGCTCTAGCTTGTGCCCAGTTTACACCAACTACTGGATAGTCGTCGTAACGTGGATGCCAGAAATATACCCTAGCCATTGGCTCATTGAATGAATATGTGAAATCTCTTATCCAACACAAAGTATCAGGGTAGATTAATACATCTTCATCTTTAATGAAATCTTTTCTATTTTGAGGTTTGTATTTATCTCTGTTTTTGTCTGAAGTTGCAGCCAAAACCAAATCAAACCACTGGTAGTGATACTTTAATTTAGAAACATCAATTTGACGTTTGCCTCTAAAGCGTTCTTCACCTTGGTAATACATTTCAGAATATAGCAATTTATGCAATTCTTTTTGCTCCCAATCCATGGCTTCGTCATGGTTGATAAAAGGCACTTCAGGTGCATTCGGATCGTAATCTTCAGCATCTTCATCCTCTGGATTCGGTTTTTTGAACAATTCAGCAACCAATTTCCCACCACCATTTTTATCTGCACTCGGAACGATTTTCTCTTTGATATCGTCATCTTCGTACAATTTCATGCGGGCAATTGAGTCAATTACATAGGCAACGAATTGTCTATACTCGTTGTTTGTAATTTCTGTTTCGTCCATCCAAAATCCTAGAACGGACATTTGTTTGTTCGGTTGCAAGTAAGATTGGAATACATCCTGACCACCTTGTCCGGTGTGGAAGGTTCCTGTTTTTACATAAACAGTTCCTGGAGGCTCAGGATGGAACCAAGGACTTCTACCCTGAACACCAATAAGGTCTCCAGTGTCGCCAGGCCCACAAGCAATAAAGATAACAACAGCAGCTATTGATACAAAGCGCAAACGCTTGTTTCCTACTATCATGTTGATTCCTTTTGTCATTCTCCCTTTAGAGAAGAAACCCATCACTTTACTTTTCATTTTGTGTTTTAGTTTCGTTTATAGGTATTATTGTGAATTGCAAAAATAAAGATTACATCCGAAAATGCAAGTCTTTTGATATTTTCTTATTATTTAAACGTGAATTTTATTTGTTTATTGTATGTTGATAATAAATTAATCGTTTACCGGAGAACGTTTCATCCAACGAGGGTGACGATAAATTTTTGGTGGACGTGGAGGCAACTCAAACGTAAAGCAATAGTTCACTTGTAGTTCGTGAGTACCATAACTGGTAGTACGTATGTAAGAAGTTGTTAAGTCATAAGAATAACCTACTCTTAATTTCTGTCTAGAATTTGCTCCACCATTTAACAATGGAGGATAATATCCCAACATAAAACTAATTGCATCAACTCCCAAACCATAACTTCTGAAATTTAATCCACCTGCATAAAGATCATTATATGTTACCATACCTTGTAAATCTAATTCAGGTTTCACAAAACCACCGTTCTCTCCCATTACTGTTTTTATTAGCATGCTAGGCTCAATAGATAATGAAGGATTTCCTAGGAAATTATCTTGTTTGTAACCAGCTACCATATATATGTGTCTAGCAGTAGAGATTTTGATAGCCCCACTAGTACCATAAGCAAAAGTTTGAGGCATCATGTGTGTCATACTCAAACCAGCGAACAATCCATTAAAAATATTTGGGTTAGAATAATAGAAACCAGCTCCAAAAGTTGTTTTTGTATCACTAGACATAGTGGTTGGAATGTTAGGATCGTTAGGATCGTGGTAACGCAAGCCAGCACCGTCTAATGATTTTGTTAATGAAGTTACTTCAAATCCGAGTCTATATGATACACCATCAGCCGTTGTGTATGCACCAGATAATCCTCCTCTAAAAAAAGTATTGTCTTCATATGCAATCTTATCTTTAATAAAGGAAGCAAAAACGCCACCAATATTTATCTTTCCATTCGCAGTAGGCATTGAAATTGGTGCGCTAAATGCCAATCCTGTTGTTTTAGGAGCTATATTTTGCGGCAAATTATCACCAATGGGCATTCCACCCTGCGTTTTCAATAATTTTGTTTGGTCTTCATAACCTAACCATTGTTGATGCGTAATTGCATTCAAACAATATTGATTTGACGCACCAGCATAGGCCGGGTTGTACATCAATTTGTTGTAGGTAAAATGCGTATAGGATGGGTCTTGTTGCGCCCTCAAATCAGAGCTCCCAAGCAATCCAAATACGGCAATCCATAGTAGTTTTTTTCTCATTAGGTAACGGCTGTTTTCTAACACTTAAAAACAAAGATGCATTAAATACAACAATTAAGCAACTATTTTTTTTAATCTGTGTAAAATCCATTTCAAATTATGTGCATATCCATTTTCTTAAACGTGGATAATATGGTGGTAAATAATCGTGCTGTCTAATAAATAATTCACAATATTTGTAGCATTAATTGTACAAACATGGCACATATATTAGTAATAGATGACGAAGCACCCATCAGAGAAACATTGAAGGAAATTCTTGAATATGAACAATTTGAGGTAACATTAGCCGATAATGGAGACCGTGCTTGGCATCTTATTCAGAAGAATGATTACGACGTAATTCTGTGTGATGTTAAAATGCCTGGCATAGATGGTATGGAATTGTTGGAAAAAGTTCAAGCTTTTAAACCTGAAACTCCAATGGTTATGATTTCTGGACATGGCAATGTTGAAATGGCCATTGATAGTACAAAAAAAGGCGCCTATGATTTTATTACCAAACCGCCAGATCTAAATAGATTACTTATTACCCTTAGAAATGCCATAGATAGAAACAACTTGGTTTCAGAAACGAAAGTTTTAAAGAGAAAAGTTGCCAAAACATTTGACATTATAGGAGAAACACCAGCAATTGCAAAGATTAAAGATACCATTGATAAAGTGGCTCCAACCGAAGCCCGAGTTCTCATAACTGGAGAAAATGGTACTGGCAAAGAATTGGTTGCGCGTTGGGTGCACGAACGCTCTACACGCGCTGCAATGCCGTTGGTTGAAGTTAACTGCGCATCAATACCTACGGAATTAATTGAAAGTGAACTTTTTGGACATGAAAAAGGCAGCTTTACATCTGCAATAAAACAACGCATAGGTAAATTTGAGCAAGCCCATGGCGGTACTCTTTTCCTAGATGAAATTGGCGACATGTCAATGGCGGCTCAAGCCAAAGTTCTTCGTGCCATTCAAGAAGGAAAAATTACCCGTGTTGGTGGAGATAAAGAAATTAAGGTAAATGTTCGTGTAGTTGCTGCTACCAATAAAAACCTTAATGAAGAAATTGAAAAGGGAAATTTCAGAATGGATTTGTATCACCGATTATCAGTTATTTTAATTCATGTCCCTACTCTTAACGAAAGGACTGAAGATATTCCTCTGATTGCTGATAGATTTTTGGCGGAAATTTGCAATGAAAATTCAATGAACTTAAAGAAATTCACCCCTGATGGATATCGTGCATTGCAAGAAGTAAATTGGTCAGGAAACATTAGAGAACTCCGCAACGTGATTGAAAGGTTGGTGATTCTTTGCGATGATAATATTTCTGGCGACAATGTTTACATGTATAGCAATCCTGCTCAACGTGGTGCTGATCCGTTTGGTGTTGTAGATGATTATAAAACCTTACAAGAATTTAGAGATTGGGCCGAAAAGGTTTTCATTGAAAGAAAACTGGTTCAAAATTCTTGGAATGTTGCAAAAACTGCAATTGAAATAGATATACAGCGCAGTCACCTTTACAACAAAATTGAAAAGTATAGTCTCAAACGCCGATAATATGATTGCCGAAATAGGAACCGATATTCCTAAATCGATTGATATTCTCCGTAATGGAGGTTTGGTGGCCATTCCAACCGAAACGGTTTATGGCCTCGCGGCAAATGGTTTGAATGAAATTGCGGTAGCCTCGATTTTCGCTGCTAAAAACAGACCTTTTTTTGATCCATTGATTCTGCATATTGGAAAACCCAATATGTTGAATCAACTTGTGTCAAATGTCCCTCAAAATGCTAAAAAATTAATGGATGCGTTTTGGCCCGGGCCACTCACCTTTGTATTGCCCAAAACGAAGAATGTGCCTGATATTGTTACAGCAGGACAAGATAGTGTTGCTGTGAGAATGCCGAATCATCAAACCACGTTGAATTTATTAAACAAGATTGATTTCCCTTTGGCCGCCCCGAGTGCGAATCCATTTGGATATGTGAGTCCAACATCGGCCGCACACGTTTTTGACCAATTGGGTGCTAAAATTGATTATATTTTGGATGGGGGAAATTGTACCGTTGGATTAGAAAGTACCATCATTTCATTTATGGATGAATCAAATCCATGCATTCTGAGATTGGGGGGAATCACAAAAATTGAAATTGAAAATATTATTGGGCCTGTGAATGAGCGTATTCATCAAAATAGCAATCCTACAGCGCCCGGTCAATTGGATCAGCATTATTCTCCATTTTGTAAATTAAAAGAATTAAAAAATGCAGATGCTGAAAATTTGCAAAATTCAACAATTGTTTTTTATTCGCCAGAATCGAATATTCATCAGCAACTTATCAATCAAAAAGAAATATTGAATTTTCAGGCGCTTTATTTTACCGAAAACAATACCGAAACTCAGGCAGCATCTAATTTATTTTCAATTTTGAGGGATTTAGATGCAAAAGGACTTTCAGAAGTATATTTTGAATGGGCACCCAATGAGGGTTTGGGATTGGCCATAAACGACAGGCTTAAACGTGCAATGACAAAGAGAGATTAAATCTCTTCGTCTTCTATGAACGTAAGTGTATTGTCTAGAAGCAACCAGAAATCTTTATTTACATCTTGCAAACCATTAATTGGGTGAGATACCCCAAAAGTATGATTTCCATTTTCTACTGTATACAAAATACTGTGCGCGCAAGCTTTGTAAATTTTTTCAGCCGATGAATATCCAACAGAATCATCAAGTTTACCATGACAAACCAACAATGGTTTTGTTAATGAATGCGCAGCAGCAATGATATCATACTTTTGTTTATTGTCTAAATATTCTTGCCAAATGAAATAATTCAATGGCATTTGTTGTTTGGTTCTTGAATTTTCAATAAACACTACATTGTTTTTCTTCCAATCATTTTTATCAATTGAATGGAACAAATGTTCAAATGAATCAATGGCAGCCCAAGTAACCAATTTCTTCACATAATCGGGAAACAAATTTGCAAAAACCAAAACATTGCCCCCACCCCTACTATGTCCTAACCAAGAAATAGACTCAGGATTAAATCCGTACAATTCTACCCCTTCGTTTACAATCCATAGAGCCAATGATTCCATATCTCTGAGTTCCTGACCAATAGTATTATCGGCAAAGGATTCTAAATCATCAAAATCTTTGGCAATTACGCCGTTATGGGAATAGTTAAAAGTAATTAAGGCTAGATTTTCTGTAACCAAAAATTGTTCCATATGTGGAGCAAAGCCCCAATCTTTGAAACCTTTAAAACCGTGGCAATAAACCAAAGTTGACAATTTTTCTGTACCTGGGATTTCCGGTAAAAACAAATCGACGGCCAAAGAATGACCGTCGATAGTTTGGATCTGAAAAGAAATTTTTCTGTTCACTGTGGTGCCCAGGACCGGAGTCGAACCGGTACGAGTGTTAGCTCACAGGTGTTTGAGACCAGCGCGTCTACCAATTCCGCCACCTGGGCATTTAAAATTCTAACTTGTTTTTCAGAACGGGACTGCAAAGATAACATTAAATTTTAATTTTACAAATCAAAATTGGAAGATTTCTTTTCCCATTCCACGATTTCTAAGCTGGTTAATTGTCCCTCAATAATTTGAAAACGAATTGCTGTTCTAACCAAATGAAATCCATGTAATCCGCATGCCCCAGGATTCATATACATCAAATTTAATTGTTTGTCTTTTTTTACTGAAAGCATATGCGAATGGCCGCAGATAAAAACATCGGGCGGATTTTGCGTTAACATTGGAACTATTTTGGGATTGTATTTTCCTGGCCTTCCTCCAATATGCGTCATCCAAAATTTAAGTCCATCAATTGTAAACCTATTGTGTAAGGCATACCAACCTTTTACATCGGTGCCATCTACATTTCCATAAACACCTCGAATGGGTTTACCCAATTTGAAAATCTCAGTGTGCAAGGCCAAATTCAACCAATCGCCAGCATGCCATACTTCGTCGGCCCATTCAACATGTTTGAGAATGCCTTTGTCCCAATACCCGTGGTTATCGCTTAGTAATAAAATTTTCAATTTTAGGAAACTTAACAATGAAACAAATGATACCCATAGCGGAGAGTAGGGACATCAATGGATAAGATGGTAGCATATATCTGGCGCAACCAACAGGTCCCGCTAAAAACGCCAGCAAAACGATGATGAATGCATACAATTTAATATGAAAATATCGATTCAATTGAATTACCGCAAAAAGGGCAAATGCCAATTTCAATAATTGAATTCCCCCCAAAAACAACATATAAACGTATTGCCAATTAGGGATTTTTGAGGGACTATTGCCATCATTCACTCCCATGATGCCAGAAGATTTATTCCAATTCAAGAAAACCATGGCGTCATAACGGCCGGGATCTAAAAACGTAGCGGCCATTCCCTTTAAATGAAGAAAAATATAGCTTCCCAAATTTTCATTGATTGAGCTTTGGGTTAAACTATCCATATATTTTTTTTGAAGGACCATATTCGACCCCAAAATCTGTAAATGTTGGTGCTCTATCTCGTAAAGACTATCTACATCAGAAATATCTTTTTTATGAAAGTTTAAAAGCAATTTTCGGTTGTAATCGTATGGATTTGTAGTTGTTATGGATGAATATGTAAAAATCTTATATGAATGATAATTAAAATAACAACAGCAAAGTATGATGCATAAGGGAATAAAGTCAAAAACTGAAATTGTATATTTTTTTAATATGGCCAATACAAATGGGAAAATTAAGAACACAATAAAAACTGGTTTCAAGAGACATAATAAAATCAAAAAAAACGGCACCCAATTGTATTTCCCTTCAATATAATAAACCACCATCCACAATAGCAATACTTGGCTCCAGATATCTGGCATGATGAAACCAGAATAAAAAAACTGCAATGGATAAGTGATGACACAGATCATTGACAATTGAAAAAGTTTACTATGTATTTTAAAATGGTTTACCAATTTGAATATCCCAAATGGGATAGTCAAACTCAACACAAATTGCAATATAAGAATTACTGGCCAGTTAAAATTTGAAATTCGCCAAATTATTGGAAACAATATTGTGCGCCTCATTGGCTCTAAAAAACGATCTATAGGCGCGTTTTCAGAGGTCCAATTTTGAAAAAGATACAATGCGGTTTTTTTGTATTCGAAAAAATCAACAAGTACAGAAAATGAATAAAATTGCTTTACCACTGCAAAAATGGTTAAAAGCACATATATTTTTACCCATGTGTACTTCCAAATTAGTTTCATCCATTAAACCATTGCAATACGGTAATAAAAATAATGTTAAATAAAAATAAAGCAATTTTTACTTCGAAGGTGCTTACAAAAAAAACACAGAGAGAAAGTAGCAAGGTAATAAGTGGAAGTCCAATATGTTCAAAGGAAAGCAAATATCTACTTTCCAAAGGATTCGTTATTGAACTATAGTTTGGCATTTTACGATAAAGGTATCCCCTCACCTCGTGTTTGTAAGGTGAAAAATAAATGTAAACAGAATCGCCAACTGACAATTTGAAATAATCTTCTTGGGTTATTTTAAGTTGATACAATTCCTTATTAACAACTGTTTTTTTATCTATTGCCTCAACAAAAACGGAGAAAAAAGTTTCGTTATTTACTGTGAGTTTGGTGGTACTTTCAGGCAAAATCACTTCTTGTACAACCTTGTATAAAACTGATTGCTTGGGCATAAATTCCACCACCGAATGGAAGGCAGAAACACAAATAAATAAAATGGAAAAGGCTTTAGCCAATTTTGTTAGATTTTGTTCCATCATTGAATTGGCTTAAAATATAGATTGAATACTGAAATTTTAAATTTCAGTATTCATATCCCATTGTTCAAGGTAGTCTGCAACTTTACGTACAAACATTCCACCCAATCCACCGTCTACAACCCTGTGATCATAGCTGTGGCTTAAATACATCATATGTCTAATTGCAATTACATCACCATATTCGGTTTCGATTACCGCTGGTTTCTTGCGAATAGCACCAACCGCCATAATCGCAACTTGCGGTTGATTAATTACAGGAGTTCCCATTACATTTCCAAAAGAGCCTACATTGGTTACAGTGTATGTTCCACCTTGGATTTCATCTGGCGTTAATTTATTGATTCTTGCGCGGGCAGCCAAATCATTCACAGTTCTAGTAATGCCTAACAAGTTCATAGAATCTGCATTTTTAATTACAGGAACTATCAAATTACCATTTGCTTGAGCTACAGCCATTCCCACATTCACATTTTTCTTTTTGATGATTTTATCACCATCAATTGAAACATTAATCATTGGGAAATCTTTAATGGCTTTGGCAATTGCTTGAATAAAGATAGGCGTAAACGTGATATTTTCGCCTTCTCTTTTCTTGAAAGAATCTTTAACTCTATTTCTCCAATTTACCAAATTAGTTACGTCTGCCTCAACAAAACTTGTAACGTGTGGACTTACACGCTTACTCATCACCATGTGATCGGCAATAAGTTTACGAACGCGATCCATTTCAATGATTTCATCGCCAGCGTTCATTGAAACTGCTGGTTTTGATTCAACTTTAGGAGCTGCGGTAACTGCTTCAACAATAGGCTGAGCAACAGGTGTTATTGTTGCAACCGGAGCCGGAGTACTTTGAACTGGCGCACTAGGGTTATTGACAAAGTTCAAAATATCACTTTTCGTAACTCTACCATCTTTACCTGTACCTGGAATAGTTTCCAACACAGCCATAGATATACCTTCAGCGCGCGCAATGTTTAGTACCAAAGGAGAATAAAATCTACCTCCATCAGCATTTACAATTTGCGTTACATTATTTTGAGTTAATTGCGAAATTTCGTTTTCAATGGTTTGAGCTATTGCAACCGGAGATGCAATTGTTTCAGCAACAGCTGGTGTTGGAGTAGCTTGAGTTGGAACCCCAGCTGATGCATCGGCATCAATATAGGCAACAGCTTCTCCTACCTTCACAACATCACCATCCTTGTACAATTGTTTTACAAGAATTCCGGCTTCTGTGCTAGGAATTTCACTATCCACTTTATCGGTTGCAATTTCAACTAGGGGTTCGTCTTTTTCGACTTTTTCACCTACGTTTTTCAACCAGCGAATTACAGTTGCTTCTGCAATACTCTCGCCCATTTTGGGCATAAGAATTGGTTTTTCTGCCATAATTATTTAATCTGCAAATTTCGTCTTTTTTTATGTCTTGGACAAATTAAATGCATGAACTACGAAAATTAACTACTTAAGAATCGTCATCATCCATGTTATCTTCAATCATACCAATGAATTTCATCAACTCTAAAACTTCTTGTTGTTTATCAAATTGATGTTGTTCGCTGTATGCAAAATGTAAATTTCGAAGAATTCTTTTAAAAATTTCAACAGAAGCGCATGGCCAATAAAAATGTTCTTGCTTTTTAACATGGATAACTTTCAAGAATGCATCAATACTTTCACTGTTGAATATTTGTCCTTTGCTGAATGGATTAAAATAGAAAATCACCTCTTCTACCTCATTCACATCCATTCGTTTATCAATTTTTAATCCCAAATCCTCAACACTTTTTTTCATTTTACAATAAGCAACTACAAAATGCTGAGGCAAATTCACCCCAAAAACTGGAATTCCTAAATCTTGAGCAATTGCTTGATATAAAATTGCAAGGCTAATTGGATTGCCGAGTTTTGTTTCTAAAACCCTAGGCAATATAGAATTATCTGGA
>CANFLS010000028.1 GCA_947447955.1 Flavobacteriales bacterium
CGGATTAGACGGATTAGACAGATTGTAATCGGGTTTATAAAGGTTATTTTGAGGTAGTAACATTATACAAACAGACGAAGCCGTCAACTGCGAAGCGTAAACAGGCTGAGCGAAGCGAAGCCGTCAACCAATTAGATTAGACGGATTAGACGGATTAGACGGATTAGACAGATTAGACAGATTGTAATCGGGTTTATAAAGGTTATTTTGAGGTAGTAACATAATACAAACAGACGAAGTCTTAAACAGCGAAGCGTAAACAGGATGAGCGAAGCGAAGCCGTCAACTGCGTAGCGTAAACAGGCTGAGCAAAGCGAAGCCGTAAACTGCCGTAAGGCGTAAACAAAAAAAAGCCCCGTTTCCGGGGCTTTTTTTTGTTATGGTGTTCTAATCAGATTGACTGATCCACTTACGTGGTTAATCTTAGTTTTTGATTTGAACTTATAATCTAACTGGTAGAAGTAAGTTCCAGAAGGAGCATCGGCTCCGTCATTGTTGACTTTACCATTCCAATGCTTTTTAGAGTCTTCAGAGTAGAATACTCTTTCACCCCAACGGTTGAAGATACGAATCTCGAACAAATCGTGTCCTTGAATAGGAACTTTGAAGAAGTCATTTTTACCATCAGCATTTGGCGTAAACACGTTAGCTAGGTATACGAACAAGTCAACTACAACTTCTTTACATATTGTATCTGAACAACCTGTTGCATTCTTAACTATCAAACAAGCCCAATATCTGCCAGAACTATCGTATGACCAGTGAACATCTTTATCAGTAGATTTCAAGTTTTCGATGAAATCATGTGGCATTGAATTCACAATGTCATTTTGATGACCAAAGCCCCATCTCCATTCTACACCATTAATGTCTTTACGAGTAAATACAAAGTCAGGTTTACCACTAGAATCTATGTCAAAGTCGGCAATCACACTATCTACGGTAAAGAACAAATCACCCATTACAGTTGGACACCATGGTCTTGGATGAGAACCATTGTAGTCTGCATAATGTGAAACTCTATACACACCTGGGTCATTGAACATTTTCGATACAGTTTTATTACCTGAAGTTAATGTATCCGTAACAACCTTACCTAATTTCTTACTGTAGTGAACAAATTTCCATTTGTAAGATTTCAAAATTGTATCTGAATTATCTATGAACGTGTTGCTATCACCAGGACAAATTGCGGCCTTCAAAACTTTACCTCTAACAGTATCGCGTGGCAATACAGTAATGATGTAAGCTTGTTGACTCGGGGTATCAGGGTAAGTAGCAGGACATGGACGGTATATATTTGGAGGAATAAACAAGTAATCATATTGCTCAAGACGAACATTATAAACACCTGGTTTTTTGAATGTATGCCACACAGTATCTACGAAGTGATCTGTAGCCCAAGGTTTTCCGTTAGGAGCTTTTGTGTACCAAGTAGAATCAGGACCAGAATACAATTCACCATCTCCAAAGAACCATGTCCAAACAGATTTCATAGAAGCTGAGTCAGACATATTTGTAAATTGAATACTATCACCCATACATATAGTTACATCATGACCCGCTTTGGTTGTGTATTCAAATCTAGGACGTGGTCCAGGAATTTTAACCCAACGACTGAAGGTATCAAAACAACCTCTTTGTGTAGACAATTGATATTTAATTTGGAACCAACCGTTACGTGTATATTTATGCGCAACACGGTTTGGTAAGCCAGCTTCAGTTTGCTTTTTACGGGTAAACTGATTGACAATACCATCTCCCCAATCAATAGTCCATTGTTTCACGAAATCACATGAAGTTGGAGCACCACCTGAACAGTTTTTAATAGCCCAATTACAAGGGTCAAACAAATGTGATGAATCAAAAAACTCTATAATTGAATTACAAGAAGGAGTTTGTAAATCTAAACCGAATTTAACATCTAGTCTAGAAATGAATACTCTCTTGGTTAATGTATCCATACAACCAGTAGAGTCACCTGCAACAACTCTAAACGTGTAAACACCTGAGTCATTGGTATAGTAGATTCCACCACCACCCAATTGTTTCCAAGGGTTAGCATTTGTACCGGCACCAACAGCACCATAAGGAGCACCACCAAAAGGAGTTGACGTTCCATCATCTCTCTTATTCCAATCCCAACGTGTAAATCTTTCTACGTTAGTATCACCAGAAGTTAAACGAGCCGAACGCGCTGGATCTCTCCAATAATCGTATCCTGTAGGATTTTGAGTAGGGTCAGAATTCCATTGGTATTTCCAATCCCACTGTCCAAAGTTCTGCGGATCAGTTGAGAAATATCTAAAGTCTGGAGAAGCAGTTAATGAATTACCCGCATCTTGACAAACCAAAGTATCATTAATTCTTAATCCCATTGCAAAACCAACAATAATTGGGTATGCACCTACTTTATCACATTTACCATTAGATGAAGTCATGTTCAAACTCATGATATGGAAACCAGCCCAACGAGGTCTAAATTTATAACCTTTAACTTTTTTAGTTTTCCTAGCCGCTTTATCCCAATAAGTAACACTATCCAAAGGTGAAATAGATGAATCACGATAGTGCAATATTGTTGTATTTTTAGGATCAGGAATAAAATAGAATTTAATAAATTTACCGAAACCAGTTGTATCGATACAACCATAGGCACCAGTAGCTGGTTGACCAATAACACCTTTGTTATTCCAAATCAATTTTGCAATCATGGTATCAGCCAATGCGAATGGATCAAATCCTCTTGCTTCCAATTTGGTTTTGATATTATCCCAAACCAAAGAAACGTCAGCACCAATGGTATATTTACGAATTTCAGATGTGAAAATTGTATCTGGACCTTTATAGTTCTTAGCTACTCCGTCAGCCCAATCTTCAGAACAAGGAACTTGACGTGGGTTTTCAAGACCACGGGTTTGAACCATGTAATTGTAAAGATAGTTAGGATTTTTACCCGGAACTTTCTTCTGATTCAAGAAATAATCTTCTTGAATAAATTGAGACCACTGATGAGCAAATACCGGAGTTGCATCACCTGTAGTTAATCTCCAACGCAATGATTTCAAATCTTTAATTCTTGTCTTATTTTTAGGGATAGGACGAACTACGATGTCATTATATTTACAAATTTTATAATCACCCAATTTATTTTTGGTTGGGGTTAACATTTCGAAATCAGTATCAATAATTGGGAAACAAGCAAAGTGATCGTAATACTGGGTATCAGCACACAATGGGCGTTTTGCAGAGTTTCCACCTGGAGGGGCAATACCGTTTCCTACAATAATACCTACAGTAACACAACCTGTTGAATCATTACAAACATCAGAAGGATTGTATACTTGAGAGAATTTATTTGGAGGGTTACCTGCCAATTGATATCCTGTATTCCAGAAAGGCAATGGAGGATTCAAAGGACGACCACCTGGGAACAATCCTGGTAAAGAATTCCAGTTACCTGCAGTATTTCCGCAGAAAGTATCATAGTTAATCTTCACTTCTGTAAAAGTACAACCTGGTTTCAAGTCACTCAAAATAAAAGTCACACCATAAGAAGGGTTATCAGAACCCAAACACTCAATCGCATCTTTTAACATACCACTACCAACACCACCTGCGTTAGCATGAAGCATAGACAATTGTTTAATTGCTTCGCTTTCGCAATGCATTGGATGACAAGTATCTTTATGATTTAATTTAACATTGTTACATTGAGGAATTTTTGCATAATACAATTCACGGAAACGTTTGTAATTCACAAAGAAATCTCTGTTTCTTACCAATGTACCACCGTTTGTGTAATCCTTTTTGAAACGTTTGATGATCATTGGTTTTTCACCTTTTGCCTTACGAATTAGGTATAAATCTTTAGGCAAAGTATCCTTTTTAAGATAGTAAGTAAATAACCAAGTACAGCTATCATATTTGCTTTTTAATTTCAATATTTGTTTTGGCGCCATTGAAATTGTTTGAGGTCCTTTCTTTAAAACAAATGGACCTGACGCTGGGCCAACATAGGCAGAATCACCCGCCTCCAATTTCACATCAACATAATCTTCAAAATATCTTTGTCCAACACCACGCATTCCTTTTTGGGTAGTTTTACCTGTAGGGTTTTTGGTAGATGAAGGTAAAGCTGGCGTATATTGACCATAATTATAATAGGTTGTAGTTTTATTCCCTACAAACTGAGCCTTTTTGGCAGTGATAACATCATTCATATCTGTAGGAACTACAATTAATGTATCCTGAATGATGTACATACTATCTGAAGGCCAAACTTGAACTTTTTTACACAAACCTTTTCCTTTGAAAATACCGGTATCCAAGAAAATCGCGTCTTCCATAGGTGCATTTTTGAAATCTGAAAGCATCACCAAATCCCATGATCTGTAATAGTGATTTGGAATTGAATCTCTTGAGAAGGCACAGTTTACATATACATTTTTATTTGCTCTTGTATCTGTAGTACATTTTGGCGCATAGTTGTCTCCAAAATCCCACAAACGAGTAGCACATACTCTTTCTCTTTTCAAAGGATCAAATCCACCACCCGGTGCAGCTGTACCAGAATAACGGGTTACAGTTCCATTTAAGTTTGAATCCAATCTAATTGGCTTCATCCAAATTTGTGTTGGATTTTTAGCAGTTCCTTGGAAAACGTGTCCCAATGCTGGTGTTTTCCATTTATAGAAAGTACTATCATCGTCGGTAAAGTTTCTATCATTGTGATAGAAGGTCGACAAGTTTTTCTTGAAATGCACAGTATCCATTACATCTTTTGGACATTGGAATGTTTCATAATCAGCCACCCTTTGGAAAGCTGATTCAATAGCAGAAGAAGGACCTAAAATAATAATTGTATCATAAGTAACCTTGTTTCCGCAAATTGGATGTTTGTATTCTAATTTAATTAAGAAAGGACCTAGGCCAGTAAAGGCATGTTCTGGAGTCCATGTTTTGTTATTTACATTTTGAGGACCAGAATTAGGGTCACCAAATGTCCACAACAAACCTGTTGCACCTGAAGGAATTTCATTTACACCAAATTTAATATTTGGCGCTGAAATACAAGTTGAATCTTTATCAGCCAAAATAATTGCTACTGAACGGAAAACAGTTGCAGTTGCAGTCATTTTAAATGAATCAATACAACCGTCAATCGTTTGAATGACCATTTTAGAGTTATAAGTACCTTGTCCGTAGAACCAATGGTTTTTGTTAGGCCCCCAGGTTGTATCAATTGAACCATCACCCCAATACCAAGTAATTTTCTTTACAAATTTTGGATCAATGCTACTAATATTTTTAATAATTGCTTGAACAGAATCGCACTGAATTGGTTTGTTACTTGTAAACTGAGCACCAATTTTAGCCCTAACTTCTACAGCCGCTGTAAGTTTCTGGGTATCTTGACAACCGTTTTCATCGGTTGTTTCAATGTATAAGTCAAACTTACCACCACGTTGATCTTTGATTGAGAAGCAAAGTCTGTTCGGCATTACTGACGGTGGAAAATCGTATTGAAACAATTGACCATCAGAAATTACATATTTTGTACTTGAAATTTTGGCACCATTTGCATTTGCTGTGCTATCATCAAAACAAAACAAGTTTTTCTCAAAACATTGCTGTTTGAGATTCACCAATTTCATTTTAATTTTTGGTTTGTCCTTGATAACCAAATTCAACACGGCTGTACACTTGGTACCTCCAATTGTTGTTATGTAGGTTATTTTTGCATTTCCAGGTTTTTGAAACGCATAGTTGACAATTTTCTGACCACTACTGGTATATTTCGCACCAGTTGCATCAATAAATTCCCAATCATGGGTTGTACCTGAATTAGAACCGGTAAAGATAATTGCCGATCCAACGCAAGGAGAACCGCTGTACTGAATTGCACACTGTGCATTTGCAGTATTTGCTCCTAAAAACAATGTGCCAAGTATAACTACCCAGCTTTTTAAATATAAGGAAAATCCTTTCATAAGTTTATTTTTCGTACGTAAAAGTTCAAAAATAGGTTTTTTTGTTGATTTACCAAACAATGAGCAATTTTGAACATCATTTTTCGGCAATTCATTGATTTCACTAAACCAATTATTTTTCATATTAATTTCCATTAGAATTTCGATTTAAATTTACCCAACGTGTTGTTACACTTTCTTTTTCGCCACTGTATTGTGTTTTGATTACCACTTCATAATTGCCATCAATACATGGCTCTCCAAAACAATTTCCGTTCCATGAATCACGGAATTTCGTAGTGGAAAATATCATTTTTTTACCCTTATCAAAAACCATCATTTCGAAATTTTTTGGTTCAGGAATTGTTATATAATACGCATCATTTTTACCGTCTCCATTGGGAGTAAAAACGGTTGGAATCATTGTTTCACTTATTGATATTGAAGGAGTTACCTCCACTTTTGTCATAGCACTATCCACACATCCATTCGAAAAAATAGATACCAATTTTATATAAAAATCTTTTCTAGAATTTACCTTGTAAAAATGATTTACAGCGATTGTATTTCCCTCAAAAAACATCAATTGACCATCTCCAAAATTCAAATAAGATTTTTTTACATTTCCATTACAATTAACATTGACCAAATTCCCATTTGAATCAGATTCAACCACACTTAATGTCAATTTATTCTTACAACCATTTTCAATAATATTCCCCAGAACTGATGAAATTTCATTTTTTGATTTTTGCGCATCCTTTTTATCAGCAATGATAGATTGAATATTATTCAGTAAATTATCACCATTGCCATCAGATTTAACTGCCAAAAGATCTGTGTTCATTGCTGAAAGTGGATGATAAACGATATATCTATTTCCCTCCTCAATTTGTGTTTTATTACCGTTATCTTCCAATTGACTATCAGGATTAACAACATCATTATTTAAACCTGTTTCAATTTGACCAGTTTCCTTATTCTCGTTTAAAGATTGCTTTGGGCTAATTTTATTTTGAGTTGAAATCGCGTTTATTGGATTTAACTTCAAATTGTCATCTTTCAACAATTCAAAGGCAACAACACCACTTACAACAACTGTAGCGACAATTGCAACTTTAGAAACCAATCCCAATTTTGCAAACCAACTTTTTGCAGCGACTGTTTGAGAAACACTTGAAACATTTGATAATTGATGAGAAATTCCTTGCCAAGCATTTGCTGGCGGAATTTCGTTTGCATTTTCTAATGCCGAACGGAAGAGTTGGTCAATATTGTCTTCTGGTAGCATTATCGTGAAATTTGAGATTGAAGCCATTTACGGGCTTTGAACATTTGAGATTTGCTCGTATTTTCTGAGATATTTAAAATTTCAGCTATTTCCGCGTGGGAGTATCCCTCAATAGCAAACATATTAAAAACCGTTCTATACCCAACAGGCAGTTTCATTAGCAATTGCATTAAGTTTTTAACATTGATTTCAGCAAATACATCATCATTTGAAGCAATTAACTCATGCACATTATCGAGACTATCTTGAAACTTAGCTTTGCTTTTTTTCAATGTATCTAGACATTGATTTACACAAATACGTTTCAGCCACCCCTCTAAGGATCCCTCAAAGCGAAAATCGCCTAGTTTTTGGTAAATCTTTATCATTGCTTCTTGAAACATATCTTCTGCTAAAATATCTTGACCGGCATAGCGTTTACAAATGGCAAACAACACTCCCGAATAGCGTTGGTAGAATTCGTGTTGCGCCAATTTCTCGCCCGCCACACAAGCCATTACCATTTTTTTCTCTTCGGTGATTTGCTCTATTGCCATTTGCCAATTTCATAATCCGGATTTTAAACAAGATTGTATTCGCAATACAATAGTTGCCTCGGAATGAATTATTTTTTTAAATTTCTAGCAACCTTAAATGACAAATCGGTTAAGATCATTTTTGCATTGCCATTACGCTCAATATTTGAAATGGCCGATTCAATTTCTATTACAATTTTTTCTAATTGAGGGACAGGTATTTGTAGTGTATTAAATTTCTCTATGAAATCACGTTCTTGGCCTATCCATGAATTAACGCTGCCGTTAAATCCAATAACCAAAACACCCCTTAAAATTTCCAATCCATATAGAAGGAAGCTTTTTAAACTCTCTCTTCCAATTGCCGCCATTTCATCAGCCCATTTTACCGCATCACTAATTTTACGGGTATAACAAAGTCCCATCCAGTTGCGCCACTGATCAAAATAAGGATTTTCGTTTTCCTGAATCAATGAAACTGCTGTTTTAAAATCCCCTTGTGACATTTGGGCGAGTCTGTTTGCATTGGCTTGTGTCAACTCATATCGTTCAACCAATGCTTTAGATAATTCTTCTAACCCAATTGGGGGAACCCTTACTGGCTGAGTTCTTGAAATGATAGTATTGATGATTTTATCAGAATTTGCCCCTACCAATAAAAACAAAGTGTTTTGAGGAGGTTCTTCAATGATTTTCAACAAAATATTACCTTCTTGACCTAGGTGCTCAGGAAGCCACATCAACAATACTTTGTATTCGCTTTCAAAGGGCTTTAATGACAAACTCCTTATAATTGCCCTGCATTCTTTTACAGGAATATTTCCTTGTTTATTATCTGCCTCAATGATTGCCATCCATTCTTCATAACTCAAATATGGATTTGACAAAAGTGCCGAACGCCATTCTTTCAAATACTCAGATGCCACTTCCGCTTTTGAGGGAAATGGAAAGCTAAAATGCAAATCGGGATGCACCAAAGATTGGTACTTAGAGCATGAAGAACAAGTTCCGCAACAATCGTCTAATTGCCTATTGGTACAAGAAACATATTGGGCATAAGCCAAGGCCAAAGGCAAAGATCCATTGCCAACCTTACCCAAAAATAATTGGGCATGTGGAATTCTTCCAACTGTAACTCCGTGAATCAACTGCTTCTTTAATTTATCTTGACCTACAACTTCTGAAAACTTCATTATTCTATTACCGCATTAGACTTCCTATATAACCTGATGTAAAAATAACTACAAGTCAATATAACCAATATTGCCACAAATTGACCATAAGAAAGGTGATTTTTAATTACAAATCCCCTAGAATCATCACCTCTATAATATTCTGTGAAAAATCTAGTAACTGAATACACCATTGCATAAATCAAAAACATTTGACCATCAAACTGTTTTTTTGATCTAAACAAAATAAGCAAAACAGCGATTAACAAAATCACAGATGCATCCCACAATTGAACAGGATAAACAGGAACATTTAAAGGAAAAGCAACAGAATGGGGATCCGTAAAAACCACACCCCATTTAGAATCACACTGAATACCATGGCAACAACCTGCCATAAAGCAACCTATTTTACCAAATCCATGAACCAAAGCACCACAAACAGCAGTAAAATCAAATGCAAATAAAACAGGTATTTTATTTTTCCTAAACCACCAAATCAGCACAGGGATTGTAACTAAAAACGAACCATAAAACACAAAACCTTGTCCAAAATCGGCAAAGAATTCCCCAATATTCTTTAAATAATACAAAGGTCGTTCTAGAAAATAAAACAATTTCCCTCCAACGAAAACACTTCCAAAACAATACAAAAAGAATTCACTAATTTTATCTACTGACAAGCCAAATTCTTGTTTGTTTTTATACAAATATAAAAACGATAGAAGCACTCCAAAAATTATAAAAAAACCATAACTATAAATGGTTAAAGATCCAATATGAAATAGCTCTGGGTACATTATACAAATGTAAACCAAAAGAATAAAAAAAGGTTAAATGCAGTTTCTAATTAATTCAGAAATTTGGGCCAATTCATCACTAGAAACTTTTAATTTTTCTCTAGTAAAATTTAAATCGTTGGCGGTTTCCATAGGCACCAAATGAATATGTGCGTGTGGAACTTCTAGCCCTATTACTGCCGTACCAACTCTTTTGCAAGGAATTGCCTTTTTAATGGCTTTGGCAACAGGAAGTGCAAATTTCCACATATTTGCCATTTCTTCTTCGGAAAAATCAAATATGTAGTCGATTTCTTTTTTAGGAACAACCAATACATGTCCCCTTACTAATGGCATCACATCTAAAAATGCCAAATGATTTTCATCTTCATAAATTTTATGACAAGGAATTTCACCGGCAATGATTTTAGAGAAGATACTTGCCATTAAACAAATATTTCTAAAATTTCAAGTTTCACAACACCAGCAGGAACAGTAATCTCTGCTATTTCGCCTACTACCCTGCCTAAAAGTCCGGCACCAATTGCGCTCTTAACAGAAATTTTATTTTCCTTAAGGTTTGCTTCCTTTTCTGAAACCAACATATAAACGGCTTCCTTACCCACGTTGTGATTTCTCACGCGCACATTGCATAGAATACTTACTCTACTTGTATCAAGTAAAGAGCTATCTATTACACGAGAATTTGCAAGCAAACTATCCATTTGCGCAATTCGATCTTCAATGTGGCCTTGCGCTTCCTTGGCAGCATCATACTCAGCATTTTCGCTTAAATCACCTTTATCTCGAGCTTCAGCTATAGCTTGGATAATAAGAGGACGTTGAACCTGCTTTAATTCCTGTAATTCCGCTTTAATTGCGTCTAAGCCTTCTTGAGTAAAATATTGAATGTTGCTCATAATTCTAGTTTTGTTTTGATTGTTGATTAAAAAAAAAGTTGCACCAATGTGTTCATTGATGCAACAATTATACAAATATAATAAATTTCTAATTTAGTCTTTCTTTACTTTTCCGTTAGATTCTGAACCTAAGCCAATTCTAATTCCAAAAGAATGGCAACCACCGAATGGATTCGTAGCACGGTAGCTGTAGTCAATTGAAATAACATTGTCTTGATTATCACCATCCATAACATGCCAATCATAGCTTAAGCCACAAAATGGACCAGTAAATGCCGATGTTCTGGTGTCTTCACTAAAAATACCTTCTTGGTAAGCAAAACCACCGCGTACCATAATAAAATCTTTATAAGCGTATTCAGCAGATAAGGTAGTTTGATTTGCGCTAAATGAATTGTTTGTGAATCCAAATCCCACAGTTAAACGATTATCGTATTGGTTGTCAGATTTATCCAATTTGATATCATAAGATGCGGCAATATTTAACAAAGCTGGCAATTTAACCGCAGATGTTTTCACAATCATGGTTTTATCAAATGTTCCATTTTGCAACATTGCTTTATAACTTAGACCTTCACCAGTGAAATCCATATCCGGACCAATATTTTTAATTGAGATACCGAAGTTAAAATCGTTCTTTTTGATGTTGTTTCTTGAAGGGCTTAAATTGGCAGAATACTGAACACCTGCATCAATTGACATTCCATTTGCTTGTGCATCAGGAATACCTTCAGAAAGCATTCTTGCGGTTACACCAGCAGAAATGTTTTTACTGAAACTTTTCGAGTACGACAAACCAATATTGGTCATGCTTACTCTGTAGGTACCGATACCACCGTAAGGATTTTGTTCAGTTCTGATATCGATTGGATCTATACCAAATTGCATAACTTGAATACCTAAAGTACCACCTTCTCCGTCTTCACCCATTCTCTGAGCGAAACCAACGTTATTAACGCCAATTCCAGAGCCTACGAGCCATTCGGTACGGTTAAATACCAATTCAGTATTGTTCACCATTCTATCTAGGCCAGCAACGTTCATAAACATTGCTTCTGCACCCATAATTCTTCCGCCGTTTGCCCAACCCATTCCCGAGCTTCTGCTCCATGGATTGATTGTAAGTTGAGCCGCACCAGCTTGACCTTGACGCTCAGGATTACCAGCGAAAAGGTTATTTGCACCACTTAACAAAATTGTTAAAGCAACTGCCGATATATTTTTCAAATTGATTTTCATCGTTGTCAATATTAATAAGTATCTAAATCAACGGCATGCATAATTCCATACCAACGTACAATTTTCTCACCTAAACCTGGAGCTTTAACATGAATTAAGTATAAGCCGCTTGCAATAGGCACATTGCTTCCATTTTTCAAATCCCACTGATAGTAAGTTGCATCATCCGCTTTATTTATTGTGCGAATCAAATTACCAGACATGTCAAATATTGTAATCTTACATGTAGGTGGCAAATTGATGATTTTAACTCTTGAATCAATAGGGCTATTTTCGTATTCGCTGTAACCTCTATAAGGATTAGGTACAACATTTACCATGTCTAATGATTTTTTACCAATATCCACAGAACGTTTAGGGGCAATTAATCCACCATCAAATTCGTACATTGGCAATGAGTATTTGTTACTTCCGCCTCTGTCAACTTGGTTCCTAATATCCTTAGATTCAAGAGGAGCATAAGCTTTTTTGATTCTCACAGTTATTGTTACGTCAGTTGGTGGAACTCCATCCTTCATTGAGTAGCCACCTGCCAAATAGGTTGGAATAATCCAATTTACTTGCGACAACAATTTCAATTTTTCAGACTTATTTGCGTCCGTACCCACTGCAGCAGCTTCAAGCCCTTTTCTGAATCTATCAAAATCAGCATCGGCTTCACCCATGTATCTTACACCTTGGTTTGTTCTGGTTGTTCCAGATTTTCCAGTTCCAAAGATGTAAATAAAATGTTTACCACCAATTGCAGGATAATTTGCATTGTCGTTATAAATATTTGGAGTAGGGTTCCAAAGCATATCTCTACCATTTTCACCAGCCAAATAACTATCTTCACCAAATGCCAAAGCCAATCTCTCACCGGTTTCCAAATTAATAGCATAACCTGGGAAATAACTTAAACCTTTATTTCCAACAATTTCATTACCATCTTTGTCTTTTGAAACACCCCAACGCATGTTGAATTTATTCATTTTACCTTCGGTACTATTCAAAAGCTCTTCATCTCCCATTTCCAATACTGGACAACGGGTCCATTTTGATTTGTCTTTGGTGATTACCAATTTGAAACTTGAAAGTTCAGAAATTGGATTTTGCAACCAAGAAGTATTTCCAGACCATGCAAATCCGTATGTATTTTTATCATTAGTCGCACTGTATTTTTCACGTGCAGCCAATCCATAAGGAGCAATTCTACCACCCCAAATTTTTTCAAAAGACTGACTTGGATCTACTGGAGTAACTCCATCAGACATCATAAAATCGAATGTATAACCATCAAATGTAGCAACTCCTTTTCCGGTATAACCAGAACGAATCCAATTCAACCAAAGGCTACCAGAAGTCGGTGTACTTTGCGCGTCGTTATCCGCAACAGCATTTAACCATTGTTTTCCATTGTCTTCCCATTTCACAGACCAATCTAATAATCCGTTTGACGGATCTCCCGTTACAAATTCACCTGGATTGTTGGTTTGAGCAATTTCTATACTCAATCCCCAATCAGCCAAAGTTTCTTTGGTGCGATTTAGCAAACTTCTCTTTCCTTGAACTGATTCAAAACGATATGCCAAAGAAGTATCTGAGAAAATAGTATCATTACCATCGTCATTTTTCTTAACCAAGAACCAAGTTGTATTTTTGGTAATAGAATCTTTCAATCCAGCTAAAAGAGAAGGTTTCTTTTCTTTGAATACCAATTCAAACTTAGCATCTGGAACCTTTAATGGATCAACCACTTTGATGTTTACCGGTCCAGCACCACCTACGTAAGTTGGTTTCTCAGCATAATTGTTCTTTAAAATTTCGTCAATTGTCTCTTGGGTAAACTCTAAAGACATTCCACCATTACCACGACCAGAAATTCTTGACAACAATGGTCCAGAACCATATCCTGAAGTCAATTCCGTTCCAGCATTTTCAGGCATTGGATCATGTGGTGTTGCACGGTAAGTTTTAATATTTCTTCTACCAGCTAAAAACTGATTCGGATCAACTTGTAATGAATCGTCACTCAATATGGCATAACTCATAACCATATAGTAATAGTTTTTGAAGTCTATCAATTGAGTATTTGCAGTTGTTGCAAACAAATCATTTTTGATGCTATATGAATGTTGAACACCTTTATCAGCTCCGTCAACTTTTTCAACTGGAATATTTTGAGACAACTTTGGATCAAAAACCTTATTGATAATTTGACCTCTGTTATTTTTGATGTCACATTGGAAAAGCAAACGTGCTTTATCAATATTATCTAGATCACCTGTATTTACAGTACCATCTTTTAATTGATATACCAAATAACCTTCAAATTTATAAGTTTTGGTTTTGTTGTTTGCGTCTTTATATAATTCAGTATAATTTTCAATTTTACCAGAATTCGTATTTAAGAATTTCAAAACAACTTCTTGATTCAATTCTTGAACATCAACGTCAGGCGCATTTGGACCATCTAGAATTTTAAAATTGTTATTAAACAATGTTTGTGCTTTATCAGAAGCCAATTTCAATAAATCCAATGAACCTTGAGCACCACCTTGGGTAGTTCTAGCCCAAACAACACCAACAGTAATGCGTTGAACTTGTCCTGGTTTCATTAAGAAAGGACCAGTAGATTGAATAAAACGACGATCGCCAGGACGGTTACCTGCAGTTTTCTCTGTCCAAGTCTCACCTGCGAATTGAGGATCTGTATTGCCCGGGAACATATAGTTACAAACCCTAGATCCGCCTAAACCATTACCACCCCAAGTTACATTTTGGCCACCTTTCCATTTTCCCATCAAGAAATTATAGTATTGATTGGCAGTTAATGGGTCACCTGTAATTTGGTCTGCAGAGTTATTATAATACATAAAGTGACTCAATCCCATTTGCTTTCCAGCAGTATCTGTTGGACCTTCAAAATAATCAACACCAATTGTAGGAGGATTTAAACCATAGCCTAATACCCCTTCATCATCATCGTCACCATTGTAACAGAAACCCAAACCACGACCAACATCACAACCTACATAGTCATCGGCATAGTTACCCAAATCGGCATCTACCCATTGTCCCATATAACAATCATTCAAAGCGGTAAAACCTCTATTGATAATTTTGGTTGAATAGAAAGTCATATTATTTACTTCATCATTGGTAGAAAAAGCAAATGCAGTAGTTTGACACTCAATACCAATTGCTTGGCCTGTAGTACCGTGAATATTACCTTTATCGTTGTAAACCCACCAAATAAACATATCTGGTTGACGGTCTACTCCATTTTCAGCAACAGGACGACGTTCATCAATTACTGGATGTTCTCCATCTGTTGGATTGTATAAACCATCAGGAACAACTTCTTTATAAGGTGCCAAGTATTCAGATTCAGCTCCAATTTTATAAGAACGAGAACTACCAGCTGGCCAATCACGAATACCTGCACTTTGAGTTAAAAACTTACTATTTGCAAATTCTTCTAATTCATCGCGGGTTACTTTCCACATTTTATCGTAAGATTTACAACGCACTGGATCTGTTGATGCCGTTGTTGTATCCAATGGTCCTGGCCAAAAATCAACACCGCTTTGACGATAAGTCATTGCAGCCAATTTTAAGTTACCGCCATTATCTTTACCACCAATCCAAATTGCACCGGCAAACAAAGAATGTTTACGCACTGCATTAGGGTCAGTAATTTTAGGAATTTCATATTTTGGATTATTTAAATCCCACCACATATCACCACCATTCAACAATTTTGTACGAACGTTGTTTATGTCCAAATCTACAGATTGAGAAGCTGGATCACAGGTATTTGCAAAAGCACCCGCGCGCTTGTCAATCGTTGGTTTGATTGTTCTGTGTGTTAGATTTTCAATTGGACGCGCAGTCGCAAATTGAAAAGCTAACAATCCTAAAACATATATACCAATTTTTTTCATATCTCGAATTTTTAGAATTTACAATTAATTAAGGTTTAAACGTAGTCCCAAACGAATGGTTCTTGGAGCATTCCAGTTACCTGTTTGAGAATTTAACAAAATTTTATATAGGTCAATATAGCTTTGAGCATCCGTTTGGGTTTTAACCAACAACTTACCTTGAGGTGAGTTTAAGAAACCGTCATCATTAGGTTGACCAGTGTAAGGGAACACACCCAAAACATTCCAAGTATTCAAAATATTGTTCACCCAGAAGAATGCGTTGAATCTCAATGTTTTTTTGGCACCACGCTTGATTTCAAATCCTTTTGTGATGTTAATATCAAAGTTATACTGCCATGGCAAACGAGATCCATAAGGAACACCTTTAATTTGTGCACGGTCTACAGCCCCAATTTGAACTGCTTTTGTAGTTGGAGTATAAGGACCACCAGAATAAGTATTTCCAATGATGTTGAAACTTGCAAATTTGAAAATTTCATATCCTCCAACAATTGGACCAGTATACAAGTTCTTTTTAGAAACTGGATCTTTTCCACCAGCCCAAGCCCAAGTTGCTGAAACTTTTATGTTGTGACGAATATCTAATTCACCCAAAGGAATCACATTTCTTAAGTTCGGTTGGTTACTTGCAATCAATGCAGCTTGTGAATTAATATTAGAACCAGTACCATCAGCAAATTGCAATTGATAACCAGCAGTTAAATTCATAGCTCCGATGTCTAATAAGTTCAAGTTTCCTCTAAAAGTAGTAATCGTTGAGAAATCAATGTTACGGTAAGTTACGTAAGTAATAGGGTAACCTTGGTTAATTTGATATTGACCAAAGTCATTTCTGATTTCTGTATACGATGCTGACAATTCCAAACCTTTATCACTTTTACTTCCAAAAATTTGTTTAAATCCAACTTCATAGTCAGTTTTCAAACGTGCATTTAATGAACCATTAGAAATGGTAGAACCTTGTCTAAACTTCATGTAATACAATTCATCAATACTCAAGAAAGAAGACCCTTGATCAGGACGTTGAGCCAACATGTCATAACTTACATAGAATGATCTTTTCTTATCTAGAGGGAAAGAGAACCAAATACGTGGCAACAAGTTTACAATTGGCGTATAATCTGTTAATGATTTTTCTGTCAATTCCTGTTTGTTGTAGTCAACCAAATAAGGAGCAATTTTACCATTTGTGGTTTGGTTAGCTAAGAACTCAGGATTTCTTTGTTCACTACCATCAGCATTAAACCATCTGTCTCCGTTTCTGTAACCAATAATTTTGGTTGGTGCTTGCATATCATTTACATATACAGCAAAATTGCTTCCAATGTTTGTTGGGTGATCTAATTTCAACCCGTTCAATTCTTTTACTTCACCCACTGTTCTAATTGGATACAAACTATATTGGTCTTTCATTACCAATTGGTTTGCATCATAACGTTCCATACGCAATCCCATTCTAAAGATTAAAGATTTAAACTGAAACTGATCTTCTAACCAAGCTGCAATATAAACTGGCTGGAAAGCACCAATTGTTCTTTTGCTTTTGTCATTTAAAAATGAATTGATAGAAGGTTTACCCACTACTTTATTTCCTAAATGATCATATCCAAAATAACTGGCATAACTATTACCATTGTTCAATAACTCATCCGCACTAAACATACTTAACTTGAAATCTTCTGGTTTGTAAGAGTTAATATCTACAAAAGTTCTTTCGTCAATTTTCTTTCCGTAAACATCTTTTGAACCGGTACTAATCAATTGATTTCTGAAATTACGATCAAAAGTAGATTGTTCACCATAGTTAATTAAACGGTTGTAACGAACTGTATCTGTAAACACACCATTGGCATCATAACTCAAAATAGGATTGTTCACATCCAATTCAGAAATGTGTTTATTTGTCAACTGGTTCATCAATATCCACAAACCATTTGCATTCAAACTATAACCTCTCACTTGCAATTGCTCATAGTAGAAACCAGCTTGTAAGTCATGCGGAGCACGTTCAACTCCTGCAACTGATTTAGGTTTAACTTGCATTTGACCCATTGCAAAAACTGCATATTTTTCAGTTTGGCTTTTAGAATATCCGGTTACCGTAGTACCAGGAGTTTGGTGAATTGAATATACAGCCGATGGATTATAACCATTTAATAAACCTTGACGCAACAATACTTGGAACGAATTTGAAATTGAACCTCCTAATGAATGAACATAATCATACACTTGTTGTGTATAATTAGACCTTACAGGATTTCTTGAAGTTGTGCGATCAAAAGTCAACGCAGTATCAAAATAACCTACTTGATCCCAATAGTTTCTCAATTGAACGTATTTGCCATATTGGTCACGAACAATTCTTGGTTCTTTATTTGGATTTTGTTGTGCGTCGTTATTTGCATAGGCAAATAATTCAGTTGGTTTTGCTTGAAAAGTCCCAACATATCCGTAATCAAAGAAATTAGTACCATGTTCTACAGATCCACTAGATGACATTGCATTTTGATATTCAGCACGAACTGTATAGAAAGCACTTTTAATAGTTCCTTCTTTTGGCAATTTGAAATTTTGCGTATACTGTAAATAAGTACGCATTGTTTGATTTTCCGTGCTTCCAGTATTTTGGTAGTTCATAATAGAATTGGAAACACCACGTCCCCCACCATAAAAATAACTACCATACGCAACCAACGATGTTAACGTGGTTGGTTTGTATTCTAACTTACCAATAAAGTTACCATTGTATTGAGCAGAATTAGGACGAGCGGCAACTCTTGTAAAATCAGATTCTCTCAAATATGATGCTGAACTAACAAAACCATTTGGAGTAACTGTTAAAGGATTTTTCTCCAATTCTTGTTGCTTCGCATCGTTAAGCAAATAAACACCAGTTCTCGTTGGTGAAGGATCCATGAAATAACCGATGTTCGCATTCATGGTATAACCCAATTTAATTACATTCTTACGTGTGCCATCCGCTTGTTTCACATCTTTCTTAACCCAAAGTGGACCAGAAACGAAACCTTCTAAAGTATTGTATCCATAAGGATCTAAACCAGTAGACGAAATACCTTCTAAAATACCCACTACTTTTTCAGTAGCACTCTTCGAAGTATATGAAAAAGCTCCTCCAGTTAAATCACCATACATGGCACGAATTCCACCAATTGAAACTGCCAATTGATCCGTACCAAGTGAAGGCAATGCACCAGAACCAACTGCACGCATACCGTCAATGAATGTACCATTTCCATCTGGACGCGTACCACGAACTGAAATACCAGCCCTTGATTCTACAACTGCAACGTTGGTAGAAATGACAGCATTCATACCTCTACGACCTGAATTCAAAGCTTGCGCTCCAGACATTGGATCCCCAATTTGAATCATGTTAATCGGAGATTTCTTTCTCTTTTTGTCAATTGAAATAACTCCATCTCTTTTCACAATTTCCTGTTCCCATTCTTTGTTCAACCCTTCAGATAAAGTTAATTCTGAAACTGTATTTGTCGGATATCCTTCCTTCGTAAATACAATTGAATATGTACCAGGAGTTAATGTTTGGAACAAAACGTTACCATCTCGGTCAGATGTATCTGATGCTTGCTCAATGTTATTTAGCAACATGGAAACTTTAACCCCGCTCATTGGACGAGAATCATCGTTAATGACCTTAACCCTGAAATCGGCGTAGTTTGTTTGAGCGTTTGCCCAACCACAAATTAATCCAAAAGTGGCTAATAATGCGAATCGTAGTAATCTATACTTCATATCAACTTTAAATCTAATTTTAACATTAATCGATAATCATCGACCATTTATCGGCAAGTTTACCCAAAAAACAAGGATTTAACAAGTTTATTTTATCCTTTTGTTAGGAAACTTACAAAATATTTTTTGCAAATAGTGCAACAAAATGAGCATTACACTCTATTTATTTTATTGAATTTCAATATATTAAGTAATAAAATTTCTGATATTTTCTCATAACTTTCAATTGTCCACCCACCCACATGCGGAGTAAGCAAAACATTTGCATAAGAATTTAGCTTTTGTAACATATTTCTATCAAAATCGTTGTTCAAATTTGGAGGTTCATTTGGCAACACATCGGCGCCAAAACCAACTATTTTACCAGATTGCAAAAACCTAATAACCGATTGTATATCAACAATTTTACCCCTTGATAAATTCAACAAAACGAATGGCTTTGAAACCTTGTTAATGAATTCATCATTTACAAAATTTTCGGTTTCTTTATTAAGTGGAATATGTAAAGAAATGATATCAGATTTTGCCAAAATTTCATCTAAATTTGCTTCTGTCAAATTTGTGTCACTAAATTCAGATTTGTATTTATCATACACCAAAATCTTGACACCAAAACCACTTAATTTTTCGCAAACGGCTTTTCCTGTATTTCCGTAACCAATAATTCCAACTGTTTTTCCTTTTAATTCAATGCCCCTATTTCCTTCTCTATTCCAAATACCTTGAGTCACTTCATTGTGAGATTTTACCAAATTTGTTCTCAAAGCCAATAGCATTGCCAAAGTATGTTCGCCAACTGCATCGGAATTGGCGTTTTCAGAATTCATCAATTTTACACCAGCCAGAAACGCAGCTTCTTCGTCAATATTATCCATTCCGGCACCACCCCTAGCCACCCAAATTAAGGATGAACATTTGGTGAAAAATTCTCCAGTTAGAAACAGTTTAGAACGAATTACAAGTCCCTCAATATTTTCTTTAACAATAAATTCAGCAATTTCATTTGCTTGAATATCAGGCATATAAAACACATCAAAGTTGTTTGAAATCAATCCAAACACCAAACTTTGATGTACATCATCAACTATTAAAACTTTTTGAATGATAGACACTTAATAATTTTTTCTAGCCCTATACCATTCTGATTCAGAATGAGATGAATGAGTAACTACAACTGTAGATTCATTACTTTTATTCTGAGCAAAAAATGCCACTGCCGCAGTTGCAAGTGCCGAAAGTTCATCGTCAGACAATTTTTCAGCAACCAATTCTTCAGGATTAAAATACTTTTGTATAAAATGCGTATCAAAGTTTCCTGAAACAAAAGCTGGATGGGTTAACACAAACTCTCCAAAGCTCAAAGTGGTTTCAATTCCGGTAATCACATATTCTTTTATTGCCCTGCGTAATCTAGAAATGGCTTCTTCGCGGGTTGGACCCCATGCAATAAGCTTTGCCAACATATTGTCGTAATAAATTGGAATTTCCATATTTGATTCCATGCAATCGTCTACACGAATTCCTGGTCCATTTGGAACCAAATATTGATTTACCTTACCAATATTCGGTAAAAATTGCTGGAATGGATCTTCAGCACAAACGCGTAATTCAATGGCGTGACCATTAATTTTCAATTCATTTTGTTTGAAGGACAATGGCAATCCTGCTGCCACGTTTATTTGCTCACGAACCAAATCCAAACCTGTAATCAATTCTGTAACAGGATGTTCTACTTGCAAACGGGTATTCATTTCTAAGAAATAGAAATCTTTTCCATCAAATAAGAATTCAACAGTACCCGCACCTGTATAATCACAAGCTCTGGCAACATTCACAGCTGCTTCACCCATTTTAGAACGAATTTCCTCAGTAAGTGCAATGCTTGGCGCCTCTTCAACCAATTTTTGATGACGGCGTTGTATGCTGCATTCTCTTTCAAACAAGTGACACACATTACCATATTGATCGGCCATAATTTGAAGTTCAATATGCCTTGGACTACCTACATATTTTTCAATAAAAACGCTATCATCTCCAAATGCATTTCGGGCTTCATTTTGAGCCATTTGCAAAGCACTTAAAAAATCTGATTCTTGTTCAACGACCCTCATCCCTTTTCCACCACCACCGGCAGAGGCTTTTACCAAAACCGGAAATCCAATTTGAATGGCCACTTGCAAGGCTGCATTTGCATCAACAATGGCTTCGTTGATTCCCGGAACCAAAGGAACTCCGAACTTTTCAACGGCTTGTTTACTTGCAATTTTACTTCCCATTACTTCCATTGCTTCAGCAGTTGGCCCAATAAGCACAATACCATTTTCAACCAACTTACGCGCAAAATTTGCATTTTCTGACAAAAAACCATAACCAGGATGCACCGCTTGGGCTCCCGTTTTGATACACAAATCGATAATGGTATCCATTTTTAGATAACTCTCGTTTGATGGAGCTTTTCCAATGCAATAGGCTTCATCGGCATAGCGCACATGGCGAGCCAAAGCATCGGCTTCACTATAAACAGCTACGGTTTTAATACCCATTTCACGACAAGTGCGCATTACCCTAATGGCAATTTCACCACGGTTTGCAATCAATATTTTGGTAAACATTTTTGTTAGTATAAAATTATTTATGAAATCGCCATCTGATTAAGATTCTGATTTACCTTCGCGAAGGTAAAAAAAGATGCGCAGTATTGCCAAAGTTATTTCACTTATAAAAATTGAATGGTCGTTAGATTTAAAACGACCTGCAATTTTGGCGTCTGCTATATTGCAAATGGCAGTGATGGCCTTGCTATCAATGTTGTCTATGTTATCACAGCCAGAAAAGGCGGCCAAAATATGGAATAGTTTATTTTGGATAACATTAATATTTTGTACATTACAAGCTATATCGAAGTCGTTTTTAACTGTATCAAGAAGCCGTTGGATTTATTGGAACCAACTTTCATCACCAGGTCAAATATTATGGTCAAAAATCATTTATGGCTGGCTTACAATGATCATCTTAACTTTGATGAATTTATTATTGTTCGGATTTTTTATGGGAATGCCAGTGATTCATATGTTTGCTTACATAAAGATATTGATTCTTGTAACTGGCGGAATTTCAACAATATTTACATTTATCGGTGCCATTGCTTCAAAGGCAAATCAAGCCGGATTTTTGGCACCGGTATTAAGTTTGCCGGTAATATTACCATTAATTTTATTGGGAATTAAAGCTTCAAATAAAGTATTTAATCCAATACTTGTGAGTTCTGTAAACAAAGATATTTTAATGCTAACAGCACTAGATGGTTTAATTCTAGTGCTGTCTGGCATTTTATTTTCAGCTCTTTGGAAAGAGTAACTTTTTACTTTTTCGTCCAATCATAGAGAATCTGAATAGATTCATCCAATTGGGCATCTTTCATGTATCGTTTCACCCAATCAAGTCTTTGCGCTTTTTTCACTTCATCTGATTTCACTTCATCAATATCCATTTTCAAAGCCATAACAGTGTCAATTACATTTTTATATTTGTAATCTTTAAATGTTTTTTCTTGGGCTTTTAGCGCTTTTTGTTGGGTTTTGTATCCTTCCAAACTCAAACTATAAGTATATGATTTTCTAATCTTCGCTATATCAGTAGCACGTTTTTTGATTAAATTAAAATACTCATTCTTTTGTGTTCTAAGAATTGCATCTTTAATGATTGCAGTGCGACCTGGATTATCAAACAATTTATATTTTGCAGCCGGAATTTTATCAAATGGCATGTGATAATCCATTTCCTTTTCTCCTTGCTCAATTCCATCGTAAATATCAGGTAAAATCACATCTGGAATCACGCCCATTAATTGAGTAGTACCACCATTAATTCTGTAGAATTTTTGAATGGTTACTTTCACATCGCCGTAACCTCGAGGAAACAATGCCGATTTACCACCTTGTAGTGGCAACATGGTTTGCACAGTACCTTTTCCAAAGGTTGTATTTGTACCTACAATAATTGCGCGTTTATAGTCTTGTAAAGCTGCAGCCAAAATTTCAGATGCCGATGCACTATATGTATTTGTTAAAATAACCAATGGTCCTGCAAATTGAATTTCCGGATCTGGATCTGGGGCTTGTTGAATGCGTTGGCTTGGATCTTTCACTTGAACGATTGGTCCTTCTTTGATAAACAAACCACCCATATCAATTGCATCGGCCAAACTTCCACCACCATTATTTCTTAAATCCATAACAATGCCATCTACTTTTTCTAGATTTAACTTTTCAAGTTCCAATCGAATATCTTCACTGCTGTGTCTACCTCTGCCTTGGGCCGCAAAATCAGCATAAAAACTAGGCAATTGAATTAAACCAAATCTCTTTCCTTTAAAATTCACAATTGCACTTCTTGCGTAACTTTCATCAATTACAACTACTTCACGAATAATTGGAATAACGTGAATACTACCGTCCGGTTTTTTCACGGTTAAACGCACTTCAGTACCTTTTTTACCACGAATTAACTGAATTGCATCATCTAATTTCATGTCAACAATATCCACTGGATCTGCTTTTCCTTGGGCAACTTTTAAAATCAAATCGCCGGCTTTCAATTCGCCTTGTCGCGCACTTGCACTACCTGGAACAATGCGTTCAACTTTTACATATCCGTCTTTTTCTGATAACGTGGCTCCAATTCCTTCCAATTTACCAGTCATAGAAATATCGAAATTCGCTTTTTCTTCTGGTGGGAAATAATTTGAATGAGGATCATAAATTTCGGTTATACAGTTTGCATAAAGGCTCAATTTATCTTTTTGATCCATTTTTCTCCAACGCTTAAACCAATCTTTACAGAATTTTAAGGTTTCTGTTCTCGCTTTTAATTCTAGTGTATCAAAAGGCAATATTTTCACAATTGCAGAATCTTTCTTTTGCTTTACATTTTCTTGATCTTCAATTTTGCGATACAATCTATCAATGGTTTGAAATTGCAACCAATTTTTCCAATCGGTTTTCAAAGCTTCCAAATTAGGTTTGTATTTTATAACCTTATTTTCAAGTAAATAACTTTGATTTGATTTGTAGTTCAAAGGAGAAGATAATTCTTTTTCAATGATTGGTTCAAGAACGTTTAAACGCACCATTAAAATAGACCAAGCCGAATCTAAGAAATCGTAACGACCCACTTTAATTTGGTCGTCAATAGATTTTTTAAACACACTCAGTTTATTGATGTCTTCTTGGGTAAAAAAATGCTTGTCGTCATCCAAATTATTCAGGAGGTTTTCATATACCATTTCCGAAAATTTATCATCAAGCTTCAAAGGCGCATAATGTTGTTCAGACATTGCATCGGTTAACCTGATAAGCAAAGGCTCGTTGCCATTACTTTGTTTATTACTACAAAAAACCAAAACAGCCATTACGGCTGCTATACTGGTTAGGGAAACCCATCTATTAATTTTCATCAAATAATATCAAATAAAGACTTTAATTTACTTCTTCTCTTTTTTATCTTTAGACTTTTCAGCTTCGTCGTAAGCTTTTAAACCTAACGTATCAATTCCTTGATCAAAAATGATATCTACAGGAATTTTTGCTTTTTCTAATTTCGCCAAATCTTCTTGCAACGAAGCTTTAATGATTCCGCGTTCTTGCAACATTTTACCAACACCACTTTGATCGCCATCGCCTTGTAAATGAAGCAATTCAGCAGCCAATTTTTCAATTACAACTTTCATTGCAACTACATTCACTGTATATCCTTTTTTGCCATTAACAATACAACCACTATTTAATAATGTATTAAACGTAATCATGTTTGCTTTGCCATGAGCGCTAGCCGCACCAAAACGTACTGAACGAAAAACAGATGCAACAAATGTTACGTAGTAATCATCTAAAGTGCCTGTTAATTCTCCTTTATTAAACAATTGAGTAACCATATACAAACCTAATACGTCTGCCTTACATTCTTCAATTGCCGAGTAGTCTGCACCTAAAGCTTCACGAACGGTTTTATTGGCGTCAGTTACTAAATTTTTAACACCCAAACCATGTGCAACTTCATGGAACATCACATTTGCAAAAAACGCGTCAAATAGAATATTCTTGTGTTGAGATGGGTCAACCAAAATTAAAGAAATAGGTTTTACCATTTCATCAAATTTCGCTTTCATGGTATTTTTCAATTGCGATCTTCTAGTACCATAATACTTCTGAAGCACTTCGTCATTTGGCAAATTCACTGCAATGGTTTTACTACCTGCATTGCAATCACCAGCATAATAAACCGCATCAAAAACAGCCAATTGACTCAACGACGCATTTGGTTTTTGTAGTGGAGGATAACCTTGAATGTCAACCATATCTCCTGATGGCATAATATTGCCATTTTCATCAATTTGATTTACACCTGTATTGTTCGAAATTTCAGGCTTATACGCTGCCTCTACTGGAATATTGGCTTGAAGCTCTGGTAAATAAGAAACATATTTTTCTAATTTCGCTCCCCATTCTCTATCGCGAACCAATACATATGCTTCAAACGAAGTTTTTGTACCCAATAATTTATCTTCATAATTTTCAATTGGTCCAATTACTATATCTAAGTGCGATTTCAATGTCATCCATTTGATGTCTGACATGATATATTGATTCGATGTAATTGACATAGCGCGCTCACGCAAATAAATTGAAAACAGTTTGTCTTCTTTTTCAATTGCTGTTGACGCCTTCATCATTTCCTGCAATACCAATTGAATATCTTTCTCGAAAAGAGTACTGTAATCTATCAACCCTATTTCATTGCCATTTGTTAATGGAAAACGCTCCATCATCATTGGCATTTCTTGCATATTTGGCTTTTCACCTTTTTTAGGCGGTGGCGGTGGCTGCAAATCTGCTTTAGTAAGCGGTTTAACAATATTATAAGGCAACATTAACCTTTGGCGAAAATTTGGAGGAACGGTGTTGATATCGAAATTCTCAGGATAAAAATTGCCACCCTTAGGCTTCGCTCCATAACCTTGTAAAAATGGCTTATCGTCGTTCAAACGATCCCATGGTCCGTAATTGATTTCAACAAATCTGCGTAAAGTATCATTTTTGATTCCCTCCAACGCTTTGGCTTTTGCCTTAAAAGCTTGTTTCCAGAAAATCTCATCCACTTTTTGGGCTGCTTTAATCAAGTGTACCAAACATGTTCTTTCAGCTTCACTTAACAAAGCCGTATCCGTTTTGAGGGATATTTTCTTATAACTTGCCAATCTCTCAGCAACGGGGTAACCCTTTACCGCTTTTTGACCAAACGACGCATTGGTAGATAAAACAACCATTGCAATCATTCCGAAACGATAGAATTTATTTAATGCCATTTTACAAAAATATGAGGTTAATCATGTTAAAAAAACAGCAACTCACAAATAATTAAAAATAAACGACAAAAATATAGTTTCTACCGATTTGAAGAACTGAAACATTAATTTTCAAGCATCTTTGCAGTCGATTTTATCAATCCCAACCACTTGATTCCTCAAATTAGCCCAGAACTTACAGATAAGCTATTGCTTTCGATGCCAAATCACTATGGCACAATCAATTTGAATGGAACATCTTTCCCTATCAGTTTTATGGAATTAAGTAAACCAACAGGAAAATATGTTTACCGGGTATTTATCAAACTTTTTAATCTTTTTGGAAGAAAGGGATATATACGTATAATTGGCAACGCATGCGCTCCAGGAATTGCATTCCCTGACTTATCCAATATCAAAGCCAAAGAATTATTGAGCAGTACCGAAAACAATTGTGGTGTTTTGATTGCCAATATTTTGGGCCATGAAAAATACGAATTGGGAACTACCATTCCAGCAGAACCATTCATGGTTATTCGCTTAAATGAAAACCTCACTTCCATCCAAGAATATTTACAATTATTTTCTTCAAAATATAGAGTACGCGCTCAAAAAGTTTTAAAAAACAGCCATGATATTGTTGCCAAACCCCTGCATGATTTGCCGCCTAATGAATGGATTTCTCAATGCGGAAAATTGTTGTATCATTCGCTTCAAGACAAAACAATAGCCATTGGACAAAATCTATCTCAACTCATACATTGCTATCAAAAATCTTTAGGCTCAAACTTTAAAGTTTTTGGATATTACTTAGATGGCAAAATTGTAGGCTTTATAAGTTTTATCCAAGAGGGAAAAATACTTCATGCCACTCATTTGGGAATCGATATGCAACTTCCTTTGACGTATTCTCTTTACCAAAGAATGATGTATGATTTGGTGAGTTATTCAATTGAAAATAAAATTACATTTATTAATCTTGGCAGAACAGCCACCGAGATAAAAAGCACAATTGGAGCTGTACCAGTAGAAAATAGTTTTGTCATTTTTACTAAAAGCCCTATTCTGCATTTTATCAACAAATGCTATACAAAATTTATCCATAAAAAACCCGAATTCATTCTCCGTAATCCATTTAAAAACTGAAACACGTATATTTGTAAAACATGAAAAAAATAGCCTTTGCCATTATTTCGGTATTTTTCGCGGCATTGAATGCCCAAATTACAACCAATAAACCTGGAAGTAAATACGAATTTACAAAGGTTGCAGAAACACAAAAACCTTCAGTAAAAGACCAATGCAAAACTTCTACATGTTGGAGTTACAGCACCCTTTCAATGTTGGAATCTGAACTCATGCGCTTGGGAAAAGGCAATTACGATTTAAGCGAAATGTTTGTTGCGCGATGGGCCTATGTTGAAAAAGCAATTACCTATGTGAGAATGAATGGCAAACATCAGTTTGAACAAGGTGGCGAAGGACATGATATTCCTTACATCATGAATAAATATGGCATAGTGCCAGAATCAGTTTATACTGGCTTAATCAATGGTAAAACCAGACATAACCACAATGAATTGATTGATGTGCTTAAGAGTTATATGGAAACCATTGTAAAGAAAGATCCAACTACCTTAGGCAAAGAATGGATTGCAGGAATAGAAGGTATTCTCGATGCATATTTAGGTAAAATCCCTACCGAATTTGAATACAACGGAAAAAAATACACCCCAATTACTTTTGCGCAAAGTTTAGGATTGAATTTAGACGATTATGTTGTGCTAACCTCTTTTACACACCATCCTTACTACAAGCCTTTTGCTTTAGAAGTTCCAGACAATTGGGTTATGCAAACCGCCTACAATGTCCCTCTAAATGAATTTGTTGACAATGTAAAAAATGCTTTAAAAGATGGATATTCTTTGGCTTGGTCGGCAGATGTTGGAGAAAAAGGATTTTCGTTCAAAAATGGAATTGCCATTGTACCTATGCACGATTCTTTAATTCAAAAAATTGGCACAGACAACAAAGGATTTAACGATGGTGGAGCGAATAGATCGGGGAATGTTTTTGACACTCCTTGTGCAGAACCTGAAATTACCGAGGCAATGCGTCAAGAAGCATTTGATCAGCAAAAAACAACAGACGACCATGGAATGCACATAACAGGTATGTTTACCGAAAAGTCATCAGGTAAATATTTTTATGAAGTGAAAAATTCATGGGGTGTTAATAATCCTTGCAATGGATATTTATTTGTAAGTGAACCCTATGTTCGTTACAAATCAATTTCTATTATGTTGCACAAAAATGGATTAACCAAAGTTACCAAAAAGAGTCTAGGTCTTTAATCAATCATTAACAAAGTATTACCAATTAGATTATTGGTAACATGAACGTCATTTCTATTTGACATTAAACAAATACTAAGGGCACGTTGAAATCGTTTCTTTGCATGAAGATATTTTTATGCAAAGAAAAGACTTGCAAGTATGCGTTATCAGTGACCTACATCTAGGAACCTTTGGTTGTCATGCAAATGAAATTGTTCGCTATTTAAAAGGAATAAATCCAAAGATTTTAGTTTTAAATGGAGATATAATTGACATTTGGCAATTCCGTAAAAAATATTTCCCTCCAGCTCACATGCAGGTAATTCGTGAGATTTTAAAATTAATGGAATCTGGCACAATGGTTTACTATATTACTGGAAACCACGATGAAGCATTAAGAAAATATTCAGGCACCCGTTTGGGCAACTTACTACTTGACGACAAATTGGTACTTGATCTTGATGGCAAGAAAACTTGGATTTTCCATGGTGACGTTTTTGATTCAACAACTAAAGGCAGTGCAAAAGTTATTGCCAAATTAGGCGGCCAAGGATACGACTTCCTTATTTGGATGAATCATTGGTTAAACAAGCTTTTAACTTTTTTCGGTAGGGATAAAATGAGCTTTTCGAAAAAAATTAAAAACAGTGTTAAAAAAGCAGTTTCATGGATTGCCGATTTTGAGCAAACTGCAGCTGAATTGGCCATTGAAAAAGGATTTGATTATGTAATTTGTGGACATATTCACCAACCCCAACAAAGAACAATCACCAATGAAAAGGGTTCTGTGGTTTATTTAAATAGCGGTGATTGGATTGAAAATTTAACATCTTTGGAATACGACAAAGGCGAATGGAATATCTATCAATTTGAAACACTGAAAACTCAAATTAATTACAACAAAGAATATCAGCGCACACCGAAAGTTCCTGATGTAATTACAGAGCAAGTGGCATTCTGGATTCAAAGCGTTTTATAATGAAAATATTATACGCAGTTCAAGCTACTGGAAACGGACACATTGCAAGAGCAATTGAAATGATGCCACATTTGCAAAAATATGGCGAGGTTGATGTATTTTTAAGTGGAAGTAATTCTTCTTTAAATCCTAATTTACCTGTTAAATACAGAAGCAGTGGATTAAGTCTGTTTTACCAAAATACAGGAAGTTTAGACTATAAAAAAATTGTTTCTAAAATAAATATTCCAAGAATTCAAAAAGAGTCAAAAGAGTTACCTGTAAAAAACTACGATTTAATCTTAAATGATTTCGAATTTATTTGTTCCAATGCTTGCAAAAAATCAGATAAAAACATGATTCACATTGGCCACCAAGCCAGTTTCGTATCTAAAAACGCTCCTCGCCCTGAAAAATCTGATATGATTGCAGAATGGGTTTTAAAAAACTACTGCAAAAGCACTAAAAACATAGGCTTTCACTATGAATCCTACGAAAATTGGATTTTACCTCCGGTAATCAAGCAAAGTTTATGGAATGCCGTACCAACCAATAAAGGACATATTGCTGTTTACTTGCCACAGTATTCCGATGCAAAACTTTACAGTGTATTTAGTTCCTTGCCTAAAATTCAATTCGATGTGTTTTCAAAGCACATACAAACCCAAAAAACCGAGCAAAATATTACTTGGATGCCAATTGACAATCAAAACTTTGCAACTAGTTTGATTCATTGTCACGGAATTATTACGGGTGCAGGATTTGAAACTCCGGCAGAGAGTTTATTTTTAGGCAAAAAAATGATTTTGATTCCCATAAAAGGCCAATATGAACAATTATGCAATGCCGAATCATTGAAAAAATACGGCGCACAAATAGAGTATGACATTGATCACTACTTTGGCAGCAAAATAAACAAATGGTATTATCAAAACCCATCGGTGATTGAAATGGATATGCCTAACTTTTTGCCTACAAATATCATTATTGAAAAAGCCATGGAAATTGCCTTGGCATAATCAGGTCAAAACGCCATCTAAATTATAGAAAAGTTTTTGCGGCGTATTGCGTTGCAAATATTATCTTTGCACCAATTTTAACTATCATGATAATTGGCGTACCTAAAGAAATCAAAAACAACGAAAATCGCGTTGCTTTAACCCCAGCTGGGGCTAGTGAATTGGTAAAAAACGGTCACACGTTGTATGTACAAGCTACTGCTGGAAACGGAAGTGGTTTTTCAGATGAGGAATATGTACGTGCAGGTGCTCATATTCTTCCAACCATTGAAGAAGTTTACGGCATTGCCGAAATGATTATCAAGGTTAAAGAACCAATTGAATCAGAATATCCTTTGATCAAAGAAAATCAATTGCTTTTCACCTATTTCCACTTTGCTTCTTACGAACCATTAACACATGCTATGATCAAAAGCAAAGCAGTTTGTTTGGCATATGAAACAGTTGAGCGTCCCGATAGAAGCTTGCCTTTATTGGTACCAATGAGTGAAGTAGCTGGTAGAATGAGTATTCAAGAAGGAGCAAAATACCTTGAAAAACCTATGGGTGGCCGTGGTATCCTTTTGGGAGGCGTACCAGGTGTTAAACCAGCAAACGTAATCGTTTTAGGTGGTGGTATTGTTGGTACCCAAGCTGCTAAAATGGCGGCAGGTTTAGGTGCAAACGTAACATTGATGGATATTAGCTTGCCACGTTTACGTCAACTAGACGACACAATGCCAGCAAACGTAAATACACAATATAGCAACGATTACAACATCAGAGAAGCAATCAAAACTGCTGATTTGGTAATTGGTGGTGTTTTGATTCCTGGTGCTAAAGCTCCAAAATTAATTACACGCGACATGTTGCCAACTATGCGTAAAGGTGCAGTTATTGTTGACGTTGCAATTGACCAAGGTGGTTGCTTCGAAACTTCAAAACCAACTACACACGCTGAACCTTGTTATGAGATTGATGGTGTAATTCACTATTGCGTAGCAAATATGCCAGGTGCAGTTCCTTATACTTCAACATTAGCACTTACAAATGCAACTTTGCCATACGCTGTGCAATTGGCGAATAAAGGTTGGAAAAAAGCTTGTAGCGATAACCAAGATCTTAAATTAGGATTGAACGTTGTAAATGGTGATGTAGTTTACAAAGGAGTAAGCGAAGCATTTAACCTTCCTTACACACCGGTTGAATCAATATTGAATTAATTTTTAATCAAATACATACAAAGGGGAAAAGATCATATCTTTTCCCCTTTTTTATAAAAATAAAATGTTGGTAAACCACAAAATATACGGCGCTGAAAACACAAAGCCAATTTATATTCTCCATGGTATTTTTGGGATGCTCGACAATTGGCACAACATTGCCAATCACCTCTCAAATCAATTTAGGGTAATCACTTTTGACGCCCGTAATCATGGCAAATCATTTCATAACAATGATAGTTCATACGTGGCAATGGCCAATGATTTGAAACATTTGATGGAGTGCATGCACGACCAAGAAGCGATTATCATTGGACATTCAATGGGTGGGAAAACCGCATTACTCTTTGCCGACATGTATCCAGAAATGGTTAAAACTTTGATTGCTGTTGATATTGCTCCGAAACAATATCACCCTGGACATTTGGAATATTTTAGGGCCTTTAGAGAATTGGATTTTTCACAAATACACTCAAGACGAGAAGCGGAAACAGCTTTCTTACCTTTTGCTCCAGATATGGGTGTTCGTCAGTTTTTATTGAAGAACTTAGAAGCTGATTCAACCGGTGGATATAAGTTAAAAATCAACTTGCCTGCCATTGAAAATTATTACGATGAGATTATTGGGGCCATTGATTTTAAAAATGCATTTACAAAATCAACGCACTTTATTCTTGGTGAAAAAAGTGGCTATTTGAAAGAAAGTGACAAACCATTCATTGAGCAACACTTCCCAACTGCATCGTACCATACAGTTTCAAAGGCTGGACATTGGGTTCATGCCGATAATCCTGCAGAATTTTTGTCAATTATAAACCAAATTCTATAGCATCTCAGTTTTTAATATTATTTTCGAATTCTATGCGCTATCTATTTGCTTTTAAATATATTCTTATTTGCGGTCTTCTTTTCATTTCTGCTGAAATAGCTGCATCTAATATTATTGCATTAGACACCATAAAAATTCAAAAAGTAGATTCTGCAATTACTAAAAATGTTGCGCTCACTTCAAAAGATAAATCTTGGATATTTTTAAATTTTGGGGCTGCATATTGTGTAAATTATAGCGATATCGCGCTTAAATACCCAGATTTCAATAGCTTTCCAATTGCCCTCGAATACCAACACCAAGGCAAATGGGTAGGAAGTTTAGATTATAATATCTATTTTGGAAATGATGTAAGAACCACAGGGTTTTTTAACAATATTTCTAACGAAAATGGCGACATTATTGACATGAATGGACATCCTGCAGTGATACGAGCACGATTAAGAGGGTTTTCATCTAGGGCCTACATTTCACGCAATTTTTATCCTTATCAGAAATTTACAAAAAAACACTTAGCCTTACAAATTGGAATTGGTGGTGGTTATTCTCAAACCTACATCGAATATCAGGTTGACCAAGGAACAATTCCTCAAATTGAAGGCGATAATTTATCGGGTTACGACAAATTAGCCGGTGGTTACCAAATTGCAGAAAGAATTCGTATCCAATACTTTAATTTTAATGCTATTAGCTGTGTCTTGGGATTTGATTTTATTCAAGGAGTTGCGCATAGTTTGCGTCCTTGGGATTTCGGAAACAACAAAGCAGACAATTCCGCCATCAATGAAATTACCACTGGCGTACATTTTGGCTTAATTATCCCAATTAGAGTTGACCAAAAATTGAGAGATCAAGAGTATTTTATGGATTAATATTTTGAAAGTTATTTATTCATTTTTCATTTTTGTTTTTGAGGGACTCATTCGCCTGGCAGGCATTTTTAGCCCGAAAGCCAAGGAGATGATTGATGGGAGAAAATCACAAGTTGATTTATTAAATAAACTACCTAAAAAAACAAACAAAAGAATTTGGATTCATGCGGCTAGTTTGGGCGAATATGAAATGGGGATTCCATTGATTGAAGAAATTGCCAAAAACGAACCTTCAACAGAGTTTATTATCAGCTTTTTTTCTCCTTCAGGATATAAAAATGCAAAATTAATGGCTAATTGCACCAAATTCTATTTGCCTTTTGATTCTGAAAAAAATGCAAGGAAATGGATTCAAAATATTGATCCAGACATTGCCATTTTTATTAAATATGAATTTTGGCCTAATTTGATCAATGCTTGTCATCAAAAAACCATCCCACTTTGGTATTGGAATTTTTTACTAAGAGACAATCATTTCATTTTAAAACCATGGGCTACATTTTGGCAAAATGCATTAAAAAAATGTGCTGGTTTCTTTGCGCAAAACAACAATACAGTTGCTTTGGCAAAATCCCTTGATTTGCCGAATGCCAAATTAATGGGTGACATTCGTTATTTGCGCACACAGAAATTACAATTGCAACTTGATGATGTCCCTCAAGAAATAAAAGATTTCACAAAAGATAAGTGCACGTTAATATTGGGCAGTTCTTGGGAATCGGAAGAAGATGGTCTTGTTAAATATTTACAAAATCAAGGTTTAAAAGAGAATCAAAATATCCTCATAGCCCCGCATGATATTTCTCACAGCCATATTGAAGAAATTGAACAGAAATTCAAAACTTTTGGCGTAGAACGATTTTCTACATTTGAAAATCATTTAAATACTAAAATTCTTATTATTGATAGCATCGGATTATTGTCGAGGTTATATGCGTTATCAGATTTAGCCGTTGTTGGTGGTGCGTTTGGAAAGGGATTACACAATATCATTGAAGCATCTGCTGCAGGAGTTCCTGTTATATTTGGCCCCAATACCGCTAAATTCCCTGAGGCAAAAGAATTCGTCGATGCCAAAATTGGCTTTCAAGTAAGCAGTAAAGATGAACTCGCACAAACTATAAATATATATTTCAATTCTTCCGAATTACCATTACTCAAACAAAAAACTAGAGCGCACTTCGACAAGTGTATCCCTCAAATTGAATTTGCTGTTAAGGAAATACTGAATATCAAATAAAAATCTGTCGGTTAAATTATTTCACAAATTAAATTACCATTAAGTCAACAATCTGAATATGACAAATTGACACAGAGATTTCTGATTTGTCATAAATTTCTGATAAAATTGCAGTCAAAAATTGTTCAAAATGCCTTGGCATAATATTCGATAGAATAAGAGAGAAATTAACAATTATAAAAAATCCAATAAAAAATATGTCAGTGAACATTAAACCATTGGCCGACCGAGTTCTGGTAGAGCCGGTTGCCGCAGATCTAAAAACAGCTTCAGGAATTATTA
>CANFLS010000029.1 GCA_947447955.1 Flavobacteriales bacterium
CGTAAGTCTATTTAAAATTGTAGTGTCAAAAATGAAAATAGGTTTTACTGGGTAACCACTTACTAACGCTTGGAATAAACCATGATTATCAGCAACTCTTAAGTCCCTCCGAAACCAAAAATAGGCAAATTTATTTTTCATGAATCAATTGATGGATGGCTTTTTGAATGTTTTCATATTGAAAATCAAAGCCATTGTTTAACGCTTTAGCTGGATAAATATTTTGATTGGTTAAGGCCAATATACTTTGTTCTCCCATGATAAGTTTCAATACAAAAGCGGGTACATTGGGTGTGAAATTCATATTAAATGCAAATTTATTGGCATTTTTCATTTCAGTGATAATTCTTTTGGCAATTTGGCCTTGGCTACAACAAGTTGGGGAAACACCGTTATATATTCCTTGTGGCAGGGTTCCTTCAATGAGTGCAATATACATATTTACCAAATCTAGAATGTGGATCCAACTCCACATATTTTTTGAATTCCCAGTGGTAGGAATCAAACCGAAGTTTTTAAATTTTGCAATAACGGGGTAAACGCCACCTTCATTGGCAAGCACCAAACCCGTTCTAACAATACTTGATTCAATACCAAGTTTAGACATTTGGAGGGCTGTTTTTTCCCAATCGATACAAACATCAGCCAAAAAACCTGATCCATGTTGTCCAGTTTCATCTGTTTTTTCAAGAATAGGGTCGTTGTAATATCCAATCCCTGAAGCGCAAATAAAGCGTTTTGGTTTTGACGGCAGTTTTTGTAATGTTTCAAATAATAAGTTATTTCCATCAATTCTAGAATGGTAAATACTTTCTTTATTATTTTTTGTCCAAGACTGCGCAATGTTACTTCCTGCCAAATTCACAACGCAATCGGCATCTGAAAACGCTTGAATATCAATTTTTTTGGAAAAAATGTTCCAAGTAAAATCTTTTTTGCCACTTTGATTGTTACTCTCGTGAACCAACGGAACAATTGAATGATTTCGCTTTTTTAACTCATTAATTAGCGCTTTGCCAATTAGACCGGAACTACCACAAATAACTATTTTCATAACTTATGAACGACAATATAACAATCGAAACGAAAAAAAGTCGGACGATTCTAAAATCTAAACGAGATTTTAGAGATAAGTACTTCATCAAGGATGTAGAAAATATTACCGGAATCAAAGCGTTTACACTAAGAATTTGGGAGCAACGTTATGGTATGTTGGTTCCTAAAAGAACCGATACAAATATTCGTTACTACGAAGAAGACGATTTAAAATACATGATGAATGTGGCATTATTAAATGCACATGGTCATAAAATTAGCAAAATTGCTGAAATGTCGCGCGAAGAAGTTCAACGCCGTACATTAACTATTTCAGAAAGCAACTCAACATATCAAAGTCAAATTCAGTCACTAACAGCCTCAATGTTTGATTTTGATGAGAAAGAGTTTAATAAAGTACTTTCAATTAATATATTAAAGTTAGGAATTGAAGAAACTACAGCCCGCATCATATTTCCACTGCTTCAACATGTTGGAATATTGTGGTTAAGTGGTTCAACCAATATTGCCCATGAACATTTCATAACCAATATCATCAAGCAACGAATGTATTCGGCAATAGACCAAATCACAACCCCAATGTTGCCTAATGCCAAAAAGTTTATCCTATTCTTGCCTAATGGTGAAAACCATGAATTGAGTTTGTTATTCGCTTCTTACATTCTTAAATCACGTGGTCACATGGTCATTTATATTGGATCATCAACCCCAATTGATGATTTAGATCAAATGACCAAGGTGCATAAACCTGATGTTTTGTTTTGTGCCATCACAAATGCCAATAGCAACATGCCTATTCAAGTGTACATCAATACTATAACCAGAAAATGGCCAGATACAACCATTTGTTTGACGGGGAGTCAAGTAACAAAACGTAAAGATTTGAAAACTCCTCCGAATTGCAGAATCATTGCCAATCCAGATGATTTTATCGAGTTTATTTCGAAACTAGATAATTAAATTGATTGATATCTAATTCAGCATTTAGTTCGATATGTTGAGTTAGATGTTCTGCATAATGCTTGCTTAAAATGCTTGCAAGAGAACTACCTTTGCTTCCCAGACCATTATAAACATACAAATTGTTTAGATTTGGATGTTGACCTAAGTAAGGCCTTCTTTCCGCTACTGTTGGCCTAATGCCTTTAACATGCGATAACAGCTTTACAGGTTGTCCCACCCACGATTCAAATTCTTGTATTAACCAATCTGCATCCTTTTGTTCGGGATTTACCGATAAATCATTTGAATGATACGTACTTCCTCCAATCCATTGGTCATTTCCAATAGGAATGAGCCATTCTTTCTTTTTTAAAATATGATTTTGAGGGATATTTTGTATTTCAACCTTCACAATGTCACCGCCCGATGGGTTAAACGGCAAGTATTGAAAAAATGGATTCTCTAATATTCCAATTCCTTCTGCAAAGATCACTTTTGAAGCTTGGATGTGTTTGTAATTCCAAACCAGATTTGATTGTTTCAAATCGTCATAATTGAAAGCTTCTTCTTTATATTGTATGTTTTTATTGCTGAAATGCGATTTAGCAGTTTCCAAGAATTTAAATACATCCAAACGACCTGTTTGAAGCACTTCAATGCAATCGAAATTTAATGGTTTCATGCATTCCGGAAGTTGCGGTGCATGTATATTTAAATATTTATCGAAGCCAGGTTCTCCCGCGCGAATGGTCCAATTATGAACCTGACGTAAATTTTTATGAATTTGTAAACTTGGAATCACCTGCATGAATGAAGTATTCCATTCGTTTTCAAATGATTGATAATATTCAAAAACATGAGGGAAGATTTCATCGCATTTCCAGGTTTTGCGCACATTGCGTGGCACCATGGGACTAATTAAACCAGCGGCAACACGAGAACTACTCATTGAATAATTGTTGTCGATCACCAAAATAGATTGATTCAGTTTGCTCAATTCTAACGCCAATGTGGTTCCCGCAATTCCAGCACCTACGATTAAAAAATCCACATTAATTGTTTTTTCGCTCATTATCAAAGATATTGCTACAAAAATAAGTTTTCTGGAGTGAAATCAATTGTAATAAGTCTTTTTGCCCTCACTATTTCTAGTGTGTTCGGCCAATCAAAAAATTATCCGAGTGAATTAACTGCAGGGAAACTCTATTATTATCCTTCATTTCAATTATTAGCCTGTCAAATAGATGGTGATAACTCTTCTGGCTACAACAAATTGGGTTATCAATTGTCACTTTCTAGCGGATTAAAGTTAGAAAACAACAAAACCATTGAATTGATGATGGGAATTTCGGAAAGGGGGAGTAGACGGTCCTATAATGTTGATGACCCTTCTGTAACTGCCTTTCATTTGCATTATAGCGCTTTGGATTTTGGACTGTTTTACGGTCGTTTATTTGAAAATAAACTGCATGTGAATGCCGGTTTGCATGGTCAATATTTGTTATCGATTACTGAATCTGAGGGTTTCTCAAATAATTTGGAATTGGACTATGAAAAAATCGGATTGTTGATAGATGTAAATGCAAAATATCCTTTAGGTAATAACTTTGCAGTGACTGCTTCTTTTAACTATAGTTTGATGAGTTTATTGAAATCAACAGTAAGCAATCCAACGTTTTATCAAGGTGCAGGGGTATATCACAATGTGTTGGGATTAGGAATAGCGTGGATTTTATAAATTTGAAAATGAGAATATTTTTTCGTATATTATTGGGAATTGTAATTACTATTGGAGTTAATGGTTGTGGCTACGGCGATAGAATTCACCATGAAGAGTTCCACAGGAAGTTTAATCAAATGCCCAAATACACGTTTGTAGACGTTCAAAAAGTTTTGGATGAACAAATTACCCAATGGAATAATGGGAGCGTAGATGGATTTATGAAGGGATATTGGCAGTCGGATTCGATGCTCTTTATTACCTCCAAAGGGCCACGATACGGATACCAAGCTGTTTCTGATTCTTATAAGAAAAACTATCCCTCAAAAGAAGCTATGGGAACCTTGCGATTTGAAATCGTAAAAATGCAATGGATAGAGCAGCAAGCAAGTGTTTGCGAAGTTTTGGGTAAATGGCATATCGATGAAAGTTCAAGTCCCAAATCAGGATATTTTTCTCTGATTTTCAAGGCAATTCAAGGTAAACCGAGAATTGTAATTGATCATACTTGGTAAATTGAAATCGATGGAGTTGTTTCTAAGTCGTTTTAAAAGGTGGCACTTTGCGTTTGTACTTATATTGGTGCAAGTTATATCGCATTTTGCCTATTTAAAATTACCCGCTGTTGGAAACCACGTTTGGAGGCAGTGTAATACCTTAGCGGTAGCAAGGAATTACTACCAAGAGGATATGGATATTTTATATCCACGAATTGATAAGCGATATCATTCCAACGGAATAACTGGTCCTCAGTTTACGTCATATGATTATACTTTGGCTTTGGTTTACAAGGCTTTTGGATTTTCTCAAAATGCCCACAGGTATTTAAGCTTGATTATAGGGATCTTTGCTATATTGGGCATGTTTTATTTGGCCCATTATTATTTCCGAAGTGATTTTTTGGCATTTTTATGCAGTTTGGGACTCATTGGAATTCCAGAGTTTTATTATCACAGTATCAATGCTGTACCTGATTTACTGGCGTTGGCGGCCATGATTTGGGGATGGTTTGGATTTCAGAAATATATGAAACGACCAAGTTTGAAATGGGCTTTGTTTACGGTATTACTGATGACATTGGCCGGAATGACAAAAATTATGTTTTTAATTCCGGGGTTTGTTTTCTTGGGGGAAATAATGCAACAAAAAATCTATCGCAAATTGGCTATTATCCCAATATTGATAATGGGTTTAGTTGTAATATCTGCAAGTTTAGGATGGTATTATTGGGCTAAAATTTTGACTTCAATGAATGGCATTTATGAGTTTGTTCATGAGGTGAGATTTATTGAGGGATGGGGAAATAGGGCGATAACTCTTTTAGATAATGTATTTAAAGATATTCCGGAAACGTGGGTGGGTTATGGCTTTTTAATGATGTTTGTAACTGGAATTTATTTCGTTGTAAAAAAGAGAATCCATGACCTCAGAGTTTTGTTTGTGTTATTTGGTGTTTTGTTATTTTATGTTGCCATGCAATATCAATTAAGGGTCCATGGATACTATACGCTGCTATTTGCGCCATTTGTTTTATTAATTGGAGTGTGGGGATGGGATAAGTTGCAAAGTGGCCTGGTGAAGCAAATAATGCTTGTTTTGATGTTGTTGTCTCCCGTTTGGGCATGGGCAAGAATCAATAGAAATTGGCAAGAACAAAATTTTAGGGTAGCTGCTGAATTGATTGTCCCTCAAAACCAAGAAAAAATCAGACATTTATCTTCTCAAAGAAAATTTTGGTTGGTTGGCCCGGATCAATCCGGGTGCGTTGATTTCTATTATTTACAGGCAAAAGGATTTCCATGGTATAACTTGGAGGAGAAATCGGATTTGTTTGAGAAGTTTATAAAAGATGGGGCAGAGGGATTAATCACCAACGACACGATTCATGCCCAGGAGTATTTTCGTGAGTTGAAAATGAATCCTAAGTGCATTGGGAGTGTAGGCAATTACTATTGGTACGTTTTTTAGGTTGATGCTTCGCTGTTTACGCCTTTGGCTGTTTACACCTTCGGTAGTTTACAGCTTCGCTGGGTTTACGCTTCGCTGTTTAATTTGAAGCAACTAACCTCAAATATCTGTCTAACCCGTCTAATCCGTCTAACCTCAAAAGTATACGCTTCGCTGTATTTTCTTTGCTTACCAACCTTTATAAACGCTTATAATCTCTCATAAACTTTTATAAACCCTAAAATTAATCTGTCTAATCCGTCTAATCTGTCTAACCCGTCTAACCCAAATTACAGGGTTTAAACGCTGTAATTTAAGATGATTTTAAAAATTATTAAGAAAAGGTTTGAGATTGTAAAATAAAATGTTATTTTTGCAACCCAATTTTGGACCAAAGTCATGAACTCGATTGTAAATAGCATCTCGCAAGAATTTTTAAGAAAAGACCTTCCTGATTTCAAGGCGGGCGATCGTATTACCGTTCACTATAAGATTAAAGAAGGAAACAAAGAACGTATTCAGCAGTACCAAGGCGATGTTATTCAACGTCGTAATTCAGGTATTGACGAAACTTTCACTGTTCGTAAAATTTCTAATGGTGTAGGCGTAGAACGTATTTTCCCATTCAACAGCCCATTTATCGATAAAATCGATGTTAACCGCAGAGGTAAAGTACGTCGTGCACGTATTTTCTATCTACGCGACCAAATTGGTAAAGCTGCCCGTATTAAAGAATTACGTCGTAGATAATATTTACTTAAAACATATTAAAAAAGACCTTCGAGAGAAGGTCTTTTTTTTTGGATTAGACAGATTAGACGGGTTAGACAGATTAGACAGATATTTAGGTTAACTACTTCAAATTAAACAGCGAAGCATAAACAGGCACAGCCGTCAACCGCGCAGCGTAAACAGGCGCAGCCGTAAACAGCCGAAGGCGTAAACAGCCGAAGGCGTAAACAGCCGAAGGCGTAAACAGCCGAAGGCGTAAACAGCCGAAGGCGTCAACCGCGCAGCGTAAACAGGCGCAGCCGTCAACCGCCGAAGGTACAAAATTGAAACAATAGCATAACAATAACTTAACAATATCGAGTATACAAAAATGTACACTTTTTTCGCTATTCACATTCAATGTCTTAAACTTTCAACTGCCAAATGATACATTTAAAGCAAAATGCATTCATCTTCGCATCAACAACCACACAATTATGAATGTTACTAAGCTTAAAGTAAAAAGTGAAAAAATGCAAAAAGCTGAAGTTTCAATTAACTTCCAGCGACTTGATGATTTTCAAATAATTTCTTATTTCTCAAAAGCAGAACATGTTGAATCTGCATTCAGAGAATTAATACGCCGTTTCCAGTTGCCTTTATATAATCATGTTCGTTCTATGGTAGTTTCTCATACTGCTGCCGACGAAGTGATTCAAAATGTATTTGTAAAAATTTGGGAAGGATTAAATTCATTTAGATCAGAAAATTTAAAGGCTGATCTTTATCGAATTTCTTCCAATGAAACAATTGGGTATCTAAGAAAAAAATTCCCTCAAATTGATTTTGATGAAGCGCAACCAGAATTTGCTGACTTTTTGAATTCAGATGAATATCTTTTAAACAGTTCTGAAGAATTGAAATTCCAAAAAGCAATGTGCTATTTAACCTACAAACAGAAATTGGTTTTCACATTGAATTATTTCGATGGATTATCATTTGATGAAATTGCTGAATTAACACAAACCACAGAAACAAGTATTGTGGCCACGTATCAGCATGCGGTAAAAAAGTTGGAAATTTATATTAAAGTTTTAGGATAATAGGAGGTAAATATGGATTTTCAATCAAATAAAATCAATCAACCATTTAATCCTAGCCCTAATTATTTCCAAGGATTGTCAAACAACATCCAAAACCGGGTAGGTATTGAAGTGAAAAATGTTGTAGAAACGAAAGCTCCTAAAATAGAATTCAACAAAAATCAGAAGCCTATTCAATTAACTGTTGAATTTGGATTTCCTTTAATTGCTGAAAAAAACACTGCAATTGATTCTAGTGAAAGTCAAAACGTAGAAACTTTTGAATCAAACAATATAACGGATCAAATTATTGACTCACCAAATAACTTGGTGAAAGATGATGAATTTGGTCAAATACATATTGAGCCTATTCAATTGGCTGCCAATCCTAATCCTTACTGGCATAATTTTAATTCAGACGATGAATTAGAAGGGTTGGTTTTAGATTCTGAGGGACAAGAGATGTCTGACATCACTATAAATGGTGATGCCATGTTTGATATCGATCAACATTTCTTGCGAAAAGAAAAACCTGAAATGGGAGTAATCGAAATTGCTGAAACAATCAATGAAGTTGAAGCAATAAATCCGTTAGTTCATGAATTGGAAATAAATACAACAGAAATAGCACCTTCAGTTATTGAAAATATATCATCAGTTGTAATTGAACAAGAAAAACCTGAAAATGATTTATTTTCAGTTGTAAATGATGCTGAAATTGTTAAAAATGATATATCATTGGTTGTAGAGTCAACTCAAGAAGAGGAAACATTTTTTAGTTTTTCATTTACGCCTGAGATAGCAGAAGTAACTGAAATTACAAATGATATTGAATCGATCGAAGCTGCACCAATCGTTAACGAAATTGAATCGATCGAAGTTGCACCAATCTTAAACGAAATTGAATCAATCGAAGTTGTATCAGTAGTAAGCGAAATTGAATCGATCGAAGTTGCACCGATAGTGAGCGAAATTGAATCAATCGAAGTTGTATCAATTGTAAACGAAATTGAATCAATCGAGGTTGCATCAATCGTGAACGAAATTGAATCGATCGAAGTTTCACCAATCGTGAACGAAATTGAATCGATCGAAGTTACACCAATCGTTAACGAAATCGAATCTATCGAGGTTGCATCAATCGTAAGCGAAATCGAATCTATAGAAGTTTCACCAATCGTGAACGAAATTGAATCGATCGAAGTTGCACCTATCATAAGTGAAGTTATTTCTGAGGAATCAAATGAAATCATAGAGTTTTCAAATGAACTTCATTCAATAGCAGAAAATAACCAGGCAATTGAGTATTCATTTAGCGATGCTGAATTAGACAATTTGCATGATCAAATGTCGCAACAGTTTGAAGTTGCACAACCAGAACAAAAGGTTGCAAAGAATAATCAATCTGAAATTTCGGCAAATACATTTGTAGAATTTAGTACAAATGAAATTGTATTTGATCCAGAAAGAGAATATACAGATGCTGAACTTGATTTATTGCATGAGCAATTGTCGAAAGAAATAGAGGCTTCTAAACCAAGAGTTTCTGAACCAGTTGCGATAGCAAAAAATGTTAAAGAGGAAGCTGCTACTTCAAATTACGAACCAGTTATTGAGGCTAAAACTTCAATCATGGAGATGATACCTTGGTCAAGTGTTTTTGGTATTGTTGCATCAATGATGGCTGTTGCTTCGGCTTGGTTTATTTGGAATAGCATTCAAAAGCCAATTGCAATTGATGAATTTATAGATAGTAAAATTGCACCTATGGTAAGTCAAGTAAATGCTCCCGTTCCTGCTGATAATGTAGATAAAACTTTATCGTTGGCGCCTGCAGATTTTATTGCAAACGAAATTTTAACAGAAATAGAAAATCCTTCAACAGCTGAAAATAATTTCAACTTTGTGAATTTGTCTGAACAGTCTAAAATAAGTGCAGTAGTGTTAGAAAGCAATGGCTTAACAACACTTGATTTAGAAGATAATTTTTTTGAAGATTTAGGAATATAACGATGAAAGCTACAATAAAATTATTCATATTTATTATTATCGTATTTTCTCAAAGTCAGATACAAGCTCAAACATTAGATTCTGCTAGAGAAGCACAAATTGACGCACTTAAGGAATACAGAGAAGCTTTATTTGTTGAAAAACTAAAGTTAACTGCGGTTGAGTCAAAAGAATTTTTCCCAGTATACGATTTGTACATGAGTGAGTTGAAAAAAGCCAAGAAGGTTTTTAGAAACAAATGGAAAAAGACTACAATTGAATCATTAACAGAAGCAGAAGCATTGGAATATTATAATGACGCAATTGTTCTTCAACAGAAAGAAATTGATTTATTTAAAGATGCTTGTGAAAAATTAAAATTGGTTATGCCAATGACTAAGATAGTTTTAATTTCAAAGTCTGAAAGAGAAATTAGAATAAAACTAATAGAAAAAGCCGACAAAATGAAGGTGAAGAGGGTGAAACCAAAACCAAAAGTCGAAAGTGAACCAAATATTAAGTAATTGTTAAATTAATATCTAATCAATGATCGTTGTCTTTCAAAGCGAATGATCAATGACAAAAAAATGACGCTGTGGTTGGCGTCTTTTTTTGTTTTATAGGGTATTGGTTTTTAATTACTTATAAATTGTTGATATTTTTATTCTTCCTTGAATTCTACCTTAAAACAATAATTTGCAAGTAAATTATGATGTAAACTTGGGGTAAAGAGAATAAATGCAGTGATTTTTAGTTTTAAATATTGAAGTTGAATTAATGTGGTCACTTGCAATTAATGGAATAGGGCCGTATTATTGCAACATTTTTTAGAAACATTTAACTATGAGCAATAACACAAAACAATCAGGAAACAGCGTTTTCAAAGCTTATTTCGCTGGGGCAGCATTATTGTTTGCCTTACTTACAGGAGTATTAATTTACAATTTAGTGATGGGTAACCCAGCAAACTTTGAAGGTGCGGGTTTAAAACCAGAAGAAATTGTTGAAAAAGGTCATCCAAAAAACATTTTGGGTATCATTCACAAAGGAGGATTTATTGTTCCTTTGCTTATTGCGGTAAACATTTCTGTAATTTTAATTAGTTTGGAGCGTTTCATTACGTTGGCTGCTGCAAACGGTAAAGGAAATGCAGAGAAATTTGTGAGAAGTATGCAAGGAATGTTAACTAAAGGTGACTTCGACGGTGCTATCAAAGCATGTGATGTTCAACAAGGTTCTTTGGCTAACGTTGTAAAAAGCGGTTTGGTTCGTTACAAATCAGTAGCTGGAAATGACAACTTAAGTCGTGACGAGAAAAAAGCAGCAATTGAAAAAGAATTAGAAGAAGCAACTGGGTTAGAATTACCTATGATGTCTAAAAATTTAGTTATTGTTTCTACAATGGCTTCTATTGGTACATTGGTAGGTTTGATCGGTACAGTATTGGGTATGATTAAAGCGTTTGCTGCATTGGCAAATGCGGGTGCTCCTGATACAGCTGCCTTAGCAACAGGTATTTCTGAAGCCTTGGTAAACACTGCATTCGGTATCATTGGTTCTACTTTAGCAATTATCAGTTATAACTATTTTTCGAATAGAATTGATAGCATGACTCATGCAATGGATGAGGCTAGTTATTCAATTATTTCAAATTTCCAATCAACCAACGCATAATTCATTTACTTTTTAAATTGAATGCGTATTAAAACTAACAAAACGTTATGCCAAAAGTAAAAATGCCTCGCTCAACGCCTGCATTGGATATGACTCCAATGGTGGATTTGGCGTTTCTATTGGTAACGTTTTTCATGTTAACCTCTAGTTTCAGGTCGCCAGAACCTGTAATTGTAGATCCACCATCTTCTACAACCGAAATACAAATACCAAAGCAAACTTTTTTGGTAAATATTGATTCGAGTGGTAGAACATTTATTGACATTACAAACAATGCTGTTAAAATTAAAGTATTGAAAAAAATGTTGAAGATTTATAATGTTCCCATGTTGTCAGAAGAAGATTGCAAGAAATTTGCAGGAATTGGTTCTTTTGGAATAAGCATTAGAGAAATTCCACAATTTATGGAACTTGAATCTAATGAAAGAACTGCCTATTTGCAAAAAGGTATTCCTAAGGATTCTACAAAAGGAGGTTCTCCAAGTGAATTGTATAACTGGGCTTACAATACCCGTATTGAAGCTCACAACGATTACAAAGCGCGTGAGGAAGAGGCTAAGATGAAAAACATGGAATTTGACAAAACCAATTATATTCAATTTGCAATTAAGGCGGAAGCTGGTGCAAAATATAACGTTGTTAAATCTGTTATCCAAGTCTTTAGAGATGCTAAAGAAAAGAAGTTTCAAATGATTACCGGGCTTGAAAAAAGTCCTTCAAATTAAGAAAGGAAAAAGAAATGGCAGAATTAAACACAGGTGGTGACGGCGGTAAAGGCGGTAAAAAAAGAGCCAAGAAACAGAGTACCAGGGTAGATATGACTCCCTTGGTAGATTTGGCTTTCTTATTACTTACCTTTTTCGTTTTAACCTCAACATTTTCAAAACCTAAGGTTTTGCGTATGATTTTTCCAGAAAAAATTAAGGATTTAACTAAAATTGATCAACCTGAAGTTAAAAATGGTTTGACAATACTGTTAACCGAAAATAATAGAATTTTCTATTACAACGGAGCCCTTAATAATAAAACTGTTTTGGAAGAAACCGATTTCACAAAAGATGGATTGCGTAAAATTTTAATTGAACGCAACTCTCCTTTGTTAAAAGAATTAAGCGCGCTTCAAATGGAATTGTCAAAAATTCCAGAAAGAGACACCGCAGCGAAAAATAAAGTATTGAACAAAGTAAACGAAGCTCAAACAAAAGCATCACTCGTGGTGCTTGTTAAAGCCGATGAAAAAGCTACTTATGCCAATATGATCGATGTAATGGACGAGTTTTTAATTACTCAAATTGCAAAATACTTCCCAATTGATGAAGGTATGATGCCGCTTGAGAAAAAACTTGTTGCTGATAAACTTAAATTGTAAGCGCTATGGATAATTCATTTAAACAATTAGCAAACAGTTGGAACCAACCTGAATCTGAATCAAGATTAGAGTTGGTATTTAACGACCGATTTAAGGAGTATGGCGCTTATCAAATTAGAAAAAGCTACAGATCTCGTATCATTCTAGCAACAATCATTGCATGTGTGTTCTCACTGTTTTTATCTTCTTTGCCAATTATCATGGACAAAGTAGGTAAGGATACCAAACCAAAGAAAAAGTTGGTTTTTGTGGTTGAAAATATCGATGATATTAAAGATCCGGAAGAAGAAATTGAAAAACCAAAAGATCTTCCAAAACCAAAAGAACCTGAAATGGCTCAAGATGCTTATGTAGCTCCAAGAATTAATCCTGAAGCAACAAAAGAAGCAGACATTTTGCCTCCAGACTTAATCGATAACCCTAGCGACAAAAACGTAAAGGGCGATAAAGATCCTACATTCCCAGATCCTAACGAATCTGGTGGACCTACTGGTGGTGGAGATGACGACAAAGGCGAACCTAAAACCGCTCAAGTAAAAGCGTCTTTCCCTGGTGGTGAAGCGAAGTTTAGAGAATATGTGCAGCGTGAATTCCAATACCCTGTTCGTTGTCAAGACGAAGGGATTAACGGATCAGTTGTTCTTCGATTTATTGTTGATTCAAAAGGTAAAATTTCTGATATCAAAGTAATCGAAGACACAAAAACTTGTCCTGAATTTACAACTGAGGCAATTCGTATCCTTCAAAAATCTCCAAGATGGGTGCCAGGTCAAAACAACGGCCGATTCATCAAATCTTATCGAGAGATTCCAATTAAATTATCTGTTCAAGAATAATTCATAAAAAAGGGTGGCTTGCCACCCTTTTTTTATGTAACATTGCAATGTAATGAGCCTTCAGCCCATCATTCAAATAAACAAACTTAGCATTCAAGCCAATAACAAAACGCTTTTGTATATTGAAAGCCTTTGTTGCAATGCCGGAGAAATCCATTCCATTATTGGTGAAAGTGGAAGTGGTAAATCATTAACGCTACTTACCATTATTGGATTGCTTCCTAAAAATCTTACTGTATCAGGAGAGGTTTTGTTGTGGCATAACAACACGTTTATTGATTTACTAAAACTTTCCAATAAAGATTTTCAAGCCTACAGAGGAAAATTAATTGGAATGGTATTCCAAGAACCTATGTCGGCCTTAAATCCTCAAATGACATGCGGCAAGCAATTGATTGAATCATTTTTGGTTCACGGATTAAAAACTGAAGCGATGAAGGTCATTGCTGAAAAGTTAGATAAAGTAGGGTTGGGACAAATGGTTGATAGGGTAATGGAATCATTCCCACATCAATTGAGTGGAGGTCAACGCCAAAGGGTCATGATAGCAATGGCATCTTTACATAATCCCTTGGTATTATTAGCCGACGAACCCACCACCGCACTCGATTCATTTTCGAGAAATCAGGTAATGGAAGATTTTACCCGACTTGCAAAAGAAATGAACTGTGCGCTTATTTGGGTAAGCCATGAACTTGATTTGGTTGCAAAATTTGCAAATCATATTACTGTTCTTAAAAAAGGCGAACTTATAGAGCAAGGTGAAGCCAATTCACTTATAAATAATCCACAGCATCCATATGTAGTTGAATTATTAGAAGCGGTTCCGAAGCTGAAAGAACAAAAAAATATCCCTCAAAATCCTGTTTTAATTGTAAAAAACGTATTTAAATATTACGGCAAAGGAAAAAATCAGGTGAATGCATTGAATAATTATTCGGTGAGTTTGTCACCTGGTGAAACTTTGGCTGTGATTGGAACATCGGGTTCGGGTAAATCAACGTTGGCGAAATTGTTGGTAGCACTGGAAAAGCCTAGCAGCGGTGAAATTCAATTACATGGCAATAATATTCCATCCAAGCCTCCAACGGGCATTCAAATGGTATTTCAGGATCCTTTTGCATCGTTAAATAGAAATCACACCGCTTTGTATGCCGTATCTGAAATTATTGAACTCAAAAATCCAGAAATAAAAGAGATTGAAATCAATCAACGGGCTTTAAAAGTGCTGAATGATGTTGGATTTGATGATCGATTAATGAATGCGAAGCCAGATCAAATGAGTGGGGGACAGCGTCAGCGTTTGTGCATTGCAAAAGCGCTTTGCACCAATCCAGAAGTACTCATTTTAGATGAAGCAGTTGCCGCATTAGATCCGCTGATACAAAAACAAATTTTAGATTTATTGAGGGACATTCAATTGGCTAGGAAATTGATATATATCTTTATTACCCATAATTTAGACGTTGCCAAATCATTGGCCGATAAATGGTGCTATTTGGACGGTGGGGTTGAAAAGGAGATTCCGGCAGAGTGGATCATTCAGGGTTAGACAGATTAGACGGGTTAGACGGATTAGACAGATGGATTGTAAAGGGTTTATAAAAGTTTAGACTGATGGGTTCGAAAAATAATAAAAAATATAGTTTGAAAAATATGAATAAGAATTTATTGATAGTTGGACTCACTGTAATAGTGAATTTGATATTTGCTCAATCGAATGGGGCTAAACCGAGTGAAAATACTTCTGAAACGAAAGTGAAGCAAATTCCGTGGCAAATGATAAGTACTTTAGATGAAGGTGTACCGGTTTCACGAGTATATTTGAATAGGATAGAAACAAATTCAAATTCAAATAATAAGGAAGTCTCAAAACCGACTACTAAAAATCAACCAAAATTGCCTGCGAAAAACGCAAAAACGAAAGTAAGAGTAAAAACAAATTCAAAAACAAAACCACAAGTATATTTTATTCCACCTGTTAAAAAGGATGAAGATTCAGATACAATTAAAATGAATCAATTAGGTGTAGATGCTAGTCCACCAGTAAACAACCCAGGATATAATGGTGAAAATAATCAGAGAATTGGGAATGAAATTTCAAATTTAAAAGGAGATGAGCCAATGAATCAAGTTGGTGAACCATTTCCATCTGAAGGTATGGTAAGTGACGGTCCTAATATTGAATCTCATTCTTCAGAGCCAATTGCGAATCCCGATGTACAAGCCAGTTTCCCTGGCGGTGAGTCGAAGTTTTATGAGTATTTAAGAAATAGATTAGAATTTCCCGCTCGTTGCATGGAAGAAGGAATATCTGGAACGGTGAAATTGCGTTTTGTAGTGAATGTTCAAGGAAATATTAGTCAAATTAAAGTAATTGAAGAAAATAAATCGTGTCCTGAATTTACGAAAGAAGCAATTAGGGTAATCAGGCAATCACCAAAATGGATTCCAGCCCAAATCAAAGGCAAGTTTGTGAATTCTTGGATGATGATTCCGGTTACTTTTAACTTGGAGTAACGCCTTCTGCGGGTTGAAGCTGCGCTGTTGACGCCTTTGGCTGTTTACGCCTTCGGCGGTTTACGGCTAACGCCTGTTTACGCCTTTGGCTGTTTACGCTATGCGGTTGACGGCTATCGCCTGTTGACGCTACGCTGTTTATTTTTAGTGCTTCATAAAAACTAAACGCTCATAAACTTTTATAAACCCTTATAAACCCTATAATTGCCCTCTTAATCTAATTTTGTATACACCCACCGACTTGTGGAAATCACCCCATAAATAGCATCAGCCAACTTCGTACTTTTGAGTATGAAGTTTTTTGCATTTATCGCTGTTTTTGCGGTTAGCAGTTTTGCTAGCGCTCAAGTCAATGTTGCTAAGCCTGCTGTATCGTCGGATACCCTTGGATTAACCCTTTTACACAAGGTTAAAAAAGGTGAAACAGTCTATAAAATAGCAAAAATGTATAAGATGACCGTTCCACAAATTCAAGCGCTTAATCCACAAATGACAGTGATCAAGCCTGGAATGACCATTCATGTTGTACGACACATGCCCGTTGGTAGCAATAGAACAGCTACGGTAAACGTGCCTACTCAAAATACTGTAGATCATGTTATTGTAAAAGGAGAAACTTTATACAGCATTGCAAAGAAATACCATACAACCGTTGATATTATTCGCAAATGGAATAATTTGGGTGACGCCGGTTTAACACTTGGTCAAACCATTAAAGTTCCAGTTGTAAATCCACTTGGAGATATTAATGATGGTAATCCTTCTATCGGAAATGTAGAGCCAGTCAAAGAAATAGAAAATAAGCCTTCAAAACCAATTGAAGATAAACCCAAAATAGAAACCAAACCTGAAGATGGAAAGGGAGCTGCGATTGTTGTTCCAACAAAACCTACTATGATTAAGGTTGACGACAAAGGAAGAGATCAGGGTGGAATGCCAGAGAAATTAGTGAAACCAAATGCTGAAACTGGATTAAAAGAAAATGAAAAAAAGGGAGTTTTGGTATTGGCGTCAGATCAATTTGTTGAACCAGGAAGTGAAGATAGGGCTTGGGTTTTATTCAACGACGCCCAAGAAAACGAAGTAGTTGCAGTAGTGAATACAAAAAACAACAATTTGGTTTGGTGCATAGTGAAAGGTAAAAACAAAAACGGTGGATCTGCTGTAGGTGTTTCTAAATTTGTTGCTGAGAAATTAGGGATTTTTGACGAAAAAACCGTTGTTCGCGTAAAGTATGCAACAGCAAAATAATTCAATAAATAGCATAAGAAATTCCATTTTCATTGGAAGCTTGGCTGTTTATTTAGGTGCCATTCATTTTTCACCCAGTATTGCCTCTATTGCTTCAATTATATTGTTGATAAATGCCGCTTGGCACTTCAATGAAAATATTCATATAAAATCATTATCCATTGCTCAGACACTGTTTATCAGTGTCTTTTTTGTTTCAATTGGTATTTCAATGGCACATGGTTGTGCGTTGAACCAATTGATGCCCAAATTGCTCGTTCGTTTGCCTGTGGTTTTTTTGCCATCGCTGATGTCGTTTGTGAAACACAGAAATATTGTCCTTTCAAAATATTGGTATTTATTTGCCTTGCCCATTTTTTGGTTGGCAATTGCCAGTGTTTGTAATTATGCAGTGCATTACAATTTCTTGTCGCAAATGGTTTTAGAAAGCAAGCCGTTGCCCATTTACAGCAAGGTGTATCACATTGAATTTAGTGTTATTATTTCGCTGGTTTTATTGGTTTTGCTCAGTTGGAAGCTTGAAAATCATGAAATGAAAATGGGAGGGATTAATTTCTTCTTTTATTTGATTTTTGGGGGATTATTTATCGCCTTACACGTTTTATCGGCTAGAACTGGGCTATTGGGCTTTTGGTCAGGTGTAATGTTCATGGCTTGGAATTATAGACGCAGATTGTCGCTCAAATATATAATGGTGGTTGCGGTGGGCATGGTGGCAATCGTGTTTGTTCCCTCCGTAAAAAACAGAATTGTAAATACCCTTGAAGATTTGAGTGCAGTAACGCATAAACAAGATTTAAACGATAAAAGTTTTGGCCAACGCTGGGAAGCTTGGGGTGCCATAGTGCATGCCGGCAAAAAGACGCCTTTATTTGGCGTAGGACAATGTAATATTGAAAATACCATGCAACAATCGTTTGATGAGTTAAAGTCTGATTTAGATGTTGAAAATAGAATTTCGCCGCACAATCAATATTTGCAATGGTTTATTGAACTAGGTTTGGTTGGAATGGTTCTTTGGTTTGTTGCAATGGCATTTACAATCCTTACAGCTAGGAAGTGGGAGATATCTATTTTCATTTTTTCAATTGCGTTGGCAATTGGATTGAGTATAATATTTGAGAGTTTATTTGAAAGACAGGCGGGAATACTAGCAATTGTTGTATCTTTGTGCTTGATTTCGAGTAATAAATTAATAACTAACACCAAATCGGATGCATAAGAATTATTTTTTAATGATTTTTTACAAAACGTTTGGATTTAAATAAATAAAAATCTATATTTGCAACCCCAAAAACTATGTCTCGCGTTTGTGATTTAACCGGAAAAAAGGCCTTAAAAGGAAATAGAGTTTCGCATTCTAACAAGAAAACGAAACGCAGATTTTATCCTAACCTTCAAACAAAGAAGTTCTTCATTGCTGAAACTGGAGAATGGATAACTTTGAAAGTTGCGGCGTCAACTATAAAGACCATCGATAAAAAAGGCATCACTGCATGCATCAACAATTTGTTTAAGAAAGGAAAAATCTAATCATGGCAAAAAAAGGTAATCGTGTTCAAGTAATTCTTGAATGCACAGAACAAAAAGGTTCTGGAGTAGCTGGAATGAGTCGTTACATTACGACCAAAAACAAGAAAAATACCGCTGAAAGAATTGAATTGAAAAAATACAATCCTTACATGCGCAAAGTAACTTTACATAAGGAGATTAAATAATGGCTAAGAAGGTTGTTGCAACATTGAAAAAAGAAGGCGCTGGTAACGAAGTAGTAAAAGTTATCAGAACAGTAAAATCACCAAAATCTGGTGCTTATAGCTTCAAAGAGGAAATCGTTCCTGCTGACAGAGTAAAAGACGTATTAGCTAAGTAATACTTTTTTAAATATTTTATATAGCCCCTTTAGGGGCTTTTTTTTTATACATTCGGAATTAAAATCAAACAAATCAACATTTTATTGTTCCTTTCGGTATATTCATTTTATCTTTACACTATAATTTAACTATGGCATTTTTTAATTGGTTTAACAAGAAAAATAACGTTCCAGAAGAACAACTTCAGGAAACCAAATCGGCCTTGGGTAAAACCAGAGAAAATATATTCTCTAAACTAAGTCGTATTGTAGCGGGAAAACGTGAAATAGATGCCTCTTTTCTTGATGAAATTGAAGAAGCACTATTAACTTCCGATGTGGGTGTTGATACAACCATTGAAATAATTAATGCGCTAGAAGCAAAGGCTAAAGAAACCGGCTTTTTAAACGTAGAAGAATTGAATAGTTGGTTGGCTGAAGTGATTGCCAATTTAATGCCTGAAATTAATGCCCCTGTTGCCCCTGATTTTACGCTTGAAGGAATTCCTCGCCCTTATGTGGTTTTGGTTGTTGGTGTGAATGGAGTGGGTAAAACAACTACCATTGGCAAGATGGCATATCAATATGCACAAGCAGGACATAAAGTAATACTTGGCGCAGCCGATACTTTTCGTGCGGCAGCTGTTGATCAATTGAATATTTGGAAAGATAGGGCAGGCGTAGAAATCGTTTCGCACGGAATGAATGCAGATCCAGCTTCTGTAGCTTTCGATGCTGTAAAACAAGGGGTTGAACAAAATGCCGATGTAATTATAATAGATACTGCCGGAAGATTGCATAACAAAGTAGGATTGATGAATGAACTTGCCAAAATTAACCGCGTTATTCAGAAATTTAAAGCCGATGCACCTAACGAAATTATATTGGTGATTGATGCAACTACAGGGCAAAACGCTTTTGAACAAGCCAAGGAATTTACCTTCGCTACAAAAGTAAATGCATTGGCAGTTACAAAATTAGACGGTACCGCCAAAGGGGGTGTTGTTATTGGTGTGAGTCATTCACAAAATATTCCAGTAAAATACATTGGCATAGGAGAACAAGCCAATGACCTTAAATTGTTTGATAAATATTCATTTATAGCATCTATTTTCCAGTCATGAGAACCAAATCAATTCATACCCCTAAAGTAAATGTAATTACTTTGGGTTGCAGCAAGAATACTGTCGATTCAGAAGTGCTTATGGCGCAATTGCAAGCAAGTAAGTTTGATGTTGCTCATGAAAGTAAAACCGAAGATTCAGATATTGTGATCATCAATACCTGCGGATTCATTGAAAATGCAAAACAAGAAAGTATTGACACCATTTTGCGATTTGCAGATGCAAAAGCAAATGGACAAATTGAAAAATTATATGTAACAGGTTGCTTGTCACATCGTTATAAAGACGATTTAATGGGCGAAATTCCTGAGGTAGACGCCTGGTTTGGAACTTTAGAGTTACCAAACTTATTAAAAACAGTTGGCGCCGATTATAAGCACAATCTTTTGGGTGAACGTTTACAAACTACACCAAAGCACTATGCCTATTTGAAAATTGCGGAAGGATGTAATCGTCCTTGTTCTTTTTGTGCAATACCACTCATGCGAGGCAATCATGTGAGTAAGTCAATTGAATTTTTGGTTCAAGAAACTAAGAATTTGGTTAAAAATGGCACAAAGGAAATCATGCTCATTGCCCAAGATTTAACCTATTACGGATTAGATAATTACGGGGAAAGAAAGCTTGCAGACTTATTGCGAAATTTGAGTGATATTGAAGGATTAGAATGGATTCGTTTGCATTATGCTTATCCATCGCAATTTCCTATGGATGCCATTAAAGTAATGGCTGAAAGAAGCAATATTTGCAAATATCTAGATATGCCTATTCAGCATATTTCAGACAATATGTTAAAGGCAATGCGCCGCGGTATCACCCGCCGCAGAACCATTGAGGTAATCAATGAAATTCGTCAAATGGTACCTGAAATCGCACTTAGAACAACAATGCTAGTGGGTCACCCAGGTGAAACGGAAGAAGATATTGTTGACTTATTAAATGCGTTGGATGAGATTAAGTTTCAGCGTTTGGGCGTATTCACCTATTCACATGAGGATAACACCCATGCATATACCTTAGAAGATATTATCCCTCAAGAAGAAAAACAAGAACGTGCCAATAGGGTCATGGAAAAACAAATGGATATCAGTTGGGCTTATAACCAATCTTTGGTTGGAACTACCCAAAAGGTTTTGTTTGATAGACTTGAAAATGATCATTTTGTGGGAAGAACCCAATACGATAGCCCAGAGGTTGATAATGAAGTATGGGTTCCAATTGATGGCAATTACGTGCGAATGGGAGATTTTGCAAACGTATTGATTACAGAAGCAACCCATTACGATTTGAACGGTAAATTGGTTTAATATGAATTTCACAGTTTCCGATTATCCTGTTAATTTTTTATCGGAAAGGCTGATCAATATTGCTTGGGGAAAAGAAATTACCCATTTATATCCGTATACAGGGACTTCTTCGATTATTGCTGCCGTAGAAAATAATATACGCAATTTTTTCGACAATTCAAAACGCAAGAAATTACATGATATTATCTTAGGGCAATATGTAGGCGTTGACTTGTCAAAAGAGCAACAACAAAATGTTGCTTTGATCCTTCAAGAAAATACATTTACGGTAACAACAGGTCAACAAATTCATGTAGGATTGGGACCGATGTATGTTTGGAATAAAATTGAATCTGTTTTAAATACAGTGGCTGTTTTAAAGTCGGAGAATCAGGCCTGTAATTATGTGCCAGTATTTTGGATGGCCACAGAGGATCATGACTTTGAAGAAATCAAAGATGTGGTTCTCTTTGGCGAAAAGTATTCTTGGAATACCAATCAAAAGGGTCCGGTTGGTGGATTTGAAACAAGTGAATTAAAAGCGGTTTTCGATTCTATAAAATTGAAGTTTTCGAATGATATAGAAGCGTTGGGCAGATTGGAAATTGTTGAAGACATCTACTTGAAAGAGAAAATGACTTTGGCTCAATCCACTCGGTTGTTGGTGCAATTTATTTATGGTGAAACTGGATTGTTGGTTTTAGATCCAAACGATGCGCAATTGAAGTCAATGAGTAAAGATTTATGGCATCAAGATATTTTAAAGAGAAGTATTTATCCCGCTTATATTGAACAAAACAACCAATTGCTAAATGCTGGTTTTACAACCCCAGCTTATGCCAGAGAAATAAACTGTTTTTATATTGAAGAGGGACAAAGGGAGCGTATTGAATATTCAAATGAGAAATTCACCCTGGTAGATTCTAAAAAAGAATTTACGATGGTAGAAATGGAAGAACTTATTGAAAATTCGCCAGAGCATATAAGTCCCAATGTGTTATTGCGTCCTCTTTACCAGCAAAGTATTTTACCCAATGTGGTTTATATAGGAGGACCCGCGGAATTTGCATATTGGATGCAGTGTTCAAAAGCATTTGAAGTGTGTGGTATTCCGGCTCCAAGAATTCAATTGAGATTGAGTAGTGTTTATTTGTCGGCACATGTTTCGAAAAAGCTTCAAAAGTTAAGCCTAACCACAAATGACATGTGGCAAACTTGGGAAGAAATTGAATCTAAGATCATACAACAGCAAGCTGAAAAATATACATTAGACAATCATATTGAAAAACTAAATGAAAGTTTTGAAAATGTGCGTCAATCGCTTTACGAAATCAAATCTGCTCAGTTAAAAGAGATCAAAAAGCAACAAGATGAGATGTTGAAGGGATTGAAGAAGGTATCTGTTGAATTTAAGAATAGTGCTGAAAACAATAACCAACTTTCAAAAGATTTAACAACGGCTAGAATTTTAAAAAATGAGTATTTCGATGTGCAAAATGCCCAAGAAAGAAACTTGTTTTGGTTAGAATTGTATTTGAAAGATGGATTGTTTTTAAATTCTGAAAATAATAATGCCCAAGAGATCATTTCATTTTTATTGATTCAATAAGTTTGAATCAATACTAAAATAGATTATCATTGCTATTCAAAAAATCATGTTAAGTAAAACTATAGGAAAAGATCTAGGAGCATCGTTGGTGGTGTTTTTGGTGGCCCTTCCACTGTGCATGGGAGTTGCGTTGGCATCAGGAGGTAATGTAATTCAAGGTATTTTAGCAGGTGTAATCGGCGGTGTTATTGTTGGTGCCATTAGTGGATCTCATGTAAGTGTTTCTGGTCCTGCAGCAGGCTTGATTACAATCATAGAAAGTTCATTTGAAAGTTTAAAAGAATTAAATGCCGAACACTATTTAGAAGCATTTGCCCTTGCAGTAGTTTTATCAGGTTTGATACAATTAATTTTGGGTGTCATTAAAATAGGTGTCATTGCAGATTTTATTCCTGTGTCGGTAATTAAAGGAATGTTGGCAGCCATTGGTATCATCATGATTTTGAAGCAAGTTCCCCATTTGGTAGGTTATGACAAAGATGAGTTTGGGGAAGAAGAATTTTTGCAACATGACGGTCACAATACATTTTCGGAATTGTTCTTTTCCATTGAACAATTCACCATATTGGCCATAATTATTGGTTTAATTGGTTTGGTGCTTCATTTTTTATGGGACAATCCTAAATTTAAAGCCTATAAAATTACACAAGTTATACCTGCATCATTAATCACGGTAATATTAGGGATTTCAATTAATGAACTGGCATTAAAATTTTCGCCTGAATATGCGATTAAGCCAGAACACATGGTTTCTGTGCCTGTATTATCAGATTCTGTGAATATTGGAAAATCGCTGCATGGTTTATATCAGCAATTTAATTTTCCAGATTTTCACTTTATTCAATCTATTGTAGTTTGGAAAATTGCCATTTTGTTGGCAATCGTTGCAAGTATAGAATCTTTACTGAGTTTAGAAGCGGGTGATAAAATTGATACACAAAAAAGAACATCGCCAGCTAACAGAGAGTTGATTGCACAGGGAATAGGTAACGTTGTTGGTGGATTTGTTGGCGCATTGCCCATTACGGCTGTAATTTTCAGAACATCTGCGAATGTAAATGCAGGTGCTAAAACGAAATCGAGTACAATTTTCCACGGAATTTGGTTACTTGTATTTGTATTGTTTGCGCCAAAATTAATTAATAGAATTCCACTTTCTGCTTTAGCATCTATTTTGATTTATGTAGGTTATAAATTAGCCAAACCGATTTTATTTATTGAGCAGTTTAAAAAAGGGAAGAATGCGTTTTATCCATTTTTGGTTACAATAATCGCAATATTATTTTCTGATTTATTAATCGGTATTAGTATTGGATTATTGTTGGGATTTTATTTTGTAATCAAATCTAATTTTCATAAATCATTCAATTTGGAACGTGAAGATAATAATGTACTTATACGTTTTCACCATCAAGCTTCTTTCTTAAATAAATCCATTTTGAAACGAAAATTGGCTACAATTAAACCCAATGAATTTGTAGTGCTAGACTTTATCAATTGCACTTTCATGGATCCCGATATATTAGAGATTTTGACAAACTTTATGGCACATGCCGAGTTGAATAAAATTAGTGTTGAAATGAGCTTTGCCAGCGATTCACAAGAAACAAACATATTGAAAAGTATTAAATTACCCTTGAATTATGGAAGATAAAATTAAATTGATGTTGAGTAATCGCGCTTGGGCGAAAGAAAAACTTGAAGGTGATACTGAGTACTTTTTAAATTTATCAAAAGATCAAGAACCCGATTATTTGTGGATTGGTTGTAGTGATAGCCGCGTTCCAGCCAATGAAATCATTGGCGCGCAACCAGGCGAATTATTTGTACATAGAAATATCGCCAATTTGGTTGTTCATACTGATTTGAATTTGCTGAGTGTGTTAGAATATGCAGTAACCCATTTGGGTGTTAAGCACATTATTGTTTGTGGTCATACCGGATGTGGTGGGGTTAAAGCTTCGATGACACAAAACAATTTCGATTTGTTAAATAAGTGGTTAAGGAATTTGAAGGATATTTATTTTCATCACAGATTAGAAGTTGATTCCATTGAAAGCGAAGAGGATAGGGTAAATAAGTTGGTTGAAATCAATGTTGTTGAGCAAGTGAATAACCTGGTGAAAACCAGCGTGGTTCAAAAAGCTTGGAAACATAAGCAAGCGCCGAAAATTCATGGCTGGGTTTACGACATGAAAACTGGGCTGCTAAATTCTGTGATAGAATTAAATCATGAGTCACCCATAGATGAAACCTACAGATTTGATAATCTATAAGTTTTAAATCTTACTTAGGTCTTTTTGCTGATTTCTTATCAATGCGTAAATTGATAATTTCAATGGTAAATGAAAATGCCATGGCAAAATAAATGTAACCTTTATTTATGTGCTGTTGGAATCCTTCAGCTAATAAAGACATACCAATCATAACTAAGAAAGAAAGTGCCAATATTTTTATTGATGGGTTATTGTTCACGAAATCAGAAATTGGTTTACTTGCTATCAACATGATAATCATTGAAATAACCACTGCAGCAATCATTACCCAAAGTTCTTTAGCCATACCAACAGCGGTAATAACACTGTCTAAACTAAAAACAACGTTTATTAATATCATCTGTAAAATGATGCTAGACCATCCTTTTGCTGAAGTTCTATCTTTGATTTCTTCTTCAACGCCTTTCATTTTTTCATGAATTTCATGAACACTTTGGTATAGTAAAAACAATCCTCCTACAATTAATAACAAATCCTTGCCACTGATTGGGTGGTTGAATAATTCAAACAAAGGGGTTTCTTGACGTTGTATAAAGTTTAAACCAAATAGCAAGATGATTCTGACAACCATACCCAAAACCAAACCCATTGTTCTGGCTTTGCTTTGCTGATCTGTAGGCACCTTGGCCGCTAAAATTGAAATAAAGATGATATTATCAATACCTAATACAATTTCTAAAATTGTTAGGGTGAATAAACTGATGAGTGCTTCGTTCATTGTGTTGCAAATATAGATTGTATTGGTTGCTTTGGAGAAATCCAATTAGATGAAAATTGGTTTTTAAACCATGTAATTTGCCTTTTGGCGTAATTTCTTGTATGTTGTTTGATGTTTTCTATCGCTTTGTCTTGGCTACAGAGGTTATTGAAACTTTCAAATAACTCAGAATAGCCCACAGTTTGAAGTGCTTTTAATTCTTGAAATGGAATCAATTCTCTCACTTCCTCAATCAAACCATCTGAAACCATTTTGTCGACCCGTTCATTAATTCTGCGGTATAAATTATCTCTATGGTAATCAATGCAATAAAAGTCAACTTTTGCATCGCTTGGAATTGTGCTATTTTTTTTGTATATTTCACTAAGTGGTTTGCCACAAAGTAAAACCAATTCTAATGCTCTTTTTACTCTTGAGGGATTGTCGAGCTTTACAAAATCGGCAGCGTTGGGATCGATGGCCAAAAGTTGCTCTTTTAATCCCCACAAACCAATTTCTTTGAATTTTACTTCAATGGAATCTCTAAGTGCTTCATCTGTTTCAGGGAATTCATCAAGTCCCTCCAATAAAGCCTTGATATACAAGCCCGTACCTCCACAAATTACAGCAGAACCGTAATTGTTGAGTAATTGATTCAGAACAAGTTGTCCTTGCTTTTGAAAGTCGCCGGCATTAAAATGTTCGTGAATGGAGGTACAAGAAACAAAATGATGTTTGATTTCATTCAGTTCAGAATGAGTAGGTTTGGCTACGCCAATATTCAGTTCTTTGTAAATTTGACGGCTATCGGCATTGATAATTTCAGTGCCTAACTTTTTAGCAACGTCTATGGCAAGTTGTGTTTTTCCTGAGGCCGTAGCTCCACCAATCACAATGATTTGCCTATTTACAGACATTACGGTTGTTTGTCTTCGCCGAAGCCATCCATATCCATTTCATCGGTGCTGTCACCGTATGATTTGAATCCCAATTCATCTTCATCTTCCTCGTCATCATCGTCATCATCCACTTCCAACTCGCTTAATTCAGCAGTAAGTTCATTTTTGATTCCTTTAGTCGCCAATATTTTCGCTGCCAAAGCATCAAATTCATTGTCGTCGAGCAATTTGAATTTGCTATCTTCTCTTTGGCGTGGCGCTTTTCCTTCAGATTTGAACAAATTAGGGTAGGTCAATTTCGGGTCAGAATCAGCAATAGATAACAATTCAATATTAAGGGTCCAATTTGCCAAATAATCAGTAACATAAATAAACCTTTGGTGTGGGTCGTTTACATACTCTCTCAACTTGGCATTGTGCATCAAAATAACTGGAATTTCATCTTCTGATCCTTCATTATCGCTCATGTCTTCTAACATGATTTCAAACAAGCGTTTCCATTTGGCATCGCTCACATAGAAACTCGCAAGTTCTTTTTTATCGAAACCAATTGCATCTTGAATAGCGTTATGAAAGTCAAAAAAAGTAGTAGATGGTTTTGCGTCAATCCATCTAATGATATCCTCTTGGTTTTCAAACCAAATTTTAAAGCGATAAACCATTTCATGCAAAATTAGTTATTCCGATTGAATTTTACCCGAAATATCATAGATTTCACTTATTTTCGTGTGTTTATATGAAAAAATGGTTGGTGGTTTTGGTGTTCATAGGCTTGTGTGGCCAATTGAGCGCGCAAAAAAGTGCTGAAAATAAGGAAGAGGTTTATTACGGTGATGTACGTGGATTCATTTATAATGAACAAACTGGAGACCGTATGCCCGGAGCAACAGTTTATATTGTTGAAGCCAACCGTGCTGCCATTTCAGACCAAGATGGATTTTATGCACTAACAAATATCAAAACAGGAAATGTACATGTTCTTTGTTTTTCCGCAGGATTTGATACCATTTTAATTCCCAATTTGACAGTTTTTCCTGGATCTAATGTAAAGAAAGATTTCTATTTGAGTCCTTCCGATAAAGAAGGGAATGTGGGCAAAATTGACCAAGTAGATATCATAGCAAAATCAAAAAATAAAAATCCAAATATTTCTGTTCAATCAGTTGATGCCAAAACCATTTATAAAATGCCTGCAGTAGGCGCTGAACCAGATATCATTCAATACTTGCAAGTTTTGCCAGGGGTTGTTTTTAGTGGGGACCAAGGTGGTCAACTTTATATTCGTGGCGGATCACCAGTGATGAACAAAGTAATGTTAGATGGAATGACCATTTACAATCCTTTTCACTCAATTGGTTTGTTTTCGGTGTTTGAAACCGATTTGATTCAAACGGCAGACGTTTATTCTGCTGGATTTGGGGCTGAATACGGTGGCAGAATTTCTGCAGTAGTTGATATCAAAACCCGTGATGGTGATAAAAAGAAATTCAAAGGTAAAGTTGGATTAAGTACATTTTCAACCAAAATGTTGCTTGAATTTCCCTTGAAAAAATTTAAAGCGGGTGAAGACAACAGTACTTTGGTTGTTTCTTACAAGAATTCCTTCTTGAAGCAATCATCGCGTTTGTTTTATAATTATGCCAACCCAAGCAAGTTGCCTTACACCTTTGGTGATTTATTTGTAAAATACGGATCAAACTCAGCAAGTGGAGGATATACAAAATTGTATGCATTTAACTTCAGCGACAATGTAGATTTCCCAACATCAACAAGCTACGCATGGAACTCTTATGGTTTTGGAGGGAAGTTTTTGGTAGTACCTGAGCAGTCTAAAACCAAAGTTGACGGTTATTTCCTTTATAGCAATTACGACATTGAGCAAAAAGAACTCGATGGAAAACCCAGAAGCAGCAGCATTGGTGGATTTAATATGGGAATGAATTTTTCATACAATTTCAAAAAAGACGAATTGAAATTTGGAATGGAAATCAATGGGTTTAGAACAATTTTCTCTATCTATAATTCAAACGATCGTTTTATTTCTCAAGATGAAAGTACTACGGAAATCAACGGATTTGCGAACTATAAGTTTGTTAGAAAACGTTTCGTTGCCAATTTGGGATTAAGAGGTCAATATTATGCATCATTGAGCAATCAAAGTCTTGAACCGAGATTCCAAATTAGATATAATCCATTTGGTGGATTAGGAATCAAATTTGCTGCCGGTAAATACTCTCAGAATTTATTGTCGGCGATTAGCGATAGGGATGTAGTAAACTTATTTTATGGTTTTTTGTCTGGTCCAGATAACTTACCAAAGTCGTTCAATGGGCAAGATTTAACCCATAAACTTCAAACAGCCAATCATTTTGTTTTTGGTTTTGATTATGTAATTAAAAAACATTCTACTTTCAACTCTGAAATCTTTTTGAAGGATTTTACCCAGATTACCAATATCAACCGCGACAAATTGTTTGACAACGATGAGTTTAACCTCGACAAACCAGCGAATTTGCGTGAAGATTTTGTAGTAGAATCTGGAAAAGCATACGGTGGAGATATCTCATACAAATACAGCCACAAAGGTTGGTATGTTTGGATGGTTTATTCTTTAACTTGGGTTACTCGTTTTGATGGAGTAAACACGTATCAGCCAACATTTGATCGCCGTCATAATGCTAATGCCATGGTTTCTTACGAGTTTGATAAGAAAAACCCAACAGAAGTATCGTTGCGTTGGAATTTTGGTTCTGGATTTCCATTTACCCAAACCCAAGGGTATTATGAGAAAAATAGTTTTTCTGGTGGAATTAGTACAGATTATACCTCCGGCAATGGAAGCCTAGGAATTGTATATGCTGGCTTGAACAAAGGTCGTTTGCCATATTATCACCGTTTAGATTTCTCTGTAAAAAGGACTTGGAAGTTGGTTGACAAACGTGAGTTCAATTTGATTTTCAGCATTACCAATGTCTATAACCGTAGTAATATTTTCTATTACGATCGTATCAAAAATATCCGTGTGGATCAATTGCCAATTCTACCTGCTTTGGGTGTGAATTATACTTTCTAATAAATTTCATTTAATTGCAAATGTAATTACAATGTAATGACTTTGTAATTATGGTGGTTGTGAAAATTATTCAAATTGGCAATTCAAAAGGCATTAGAATTCCAAAACAAGTATTGGAAGAATTTGATTTAGATGAAAATTCTGAAATTGAATTAGATACCCAAAATGGTAGTATTATATTAAAACCTAAAAATCACCCAAGAAATAATTGGATCTCCCAATTTCAAGAAGCGCAAGCGGTTTATGAAAAGCCTGAGGTTCACAAAGATGCGTTTATCGAACTATCTAACGAATTTGATGAACAGGAGTGGACATGGTAGTTCAGAGATTCGAAATTTGGTGGGTGAATTTAGATACTACAATTGGCAGTGAAGTAAAAAAGATTAGACCTTACTTGGTAGTTTCTCCCAATGAAGTGAATCAGTATTTAAATACGGTTACCGTGATTCCATTGACTTCTACTTTAAAATTATATCCCACAAGGTTAAATTGCATCATCCAAGGAAAACAAAGTCAATTGGTTATTGATCAAGTGAGAAGTATAGATAAGTTGAGATTAAAATCGAAAATGATGGATTTGCCAATTGAATATCAAGGCCCAATCACAACTATGATTTTAGAATATTTCAAACTTTAACTTATTCTACCACCTTTTTCATGTTCTGAAGCTTCAATAAGGCTTCAACAGGTGTAATGGCATTGATGTCAATTTGCTTCAATAGTTTTTTCAACTCAATAAACATTGGGTCTTCAGTTTGGAACATGTTCATTTGATAAACAGGTTTCGACTCCATTTGCTTCAGTGATTGACGCTGATTTTGCTGGGTTCTTGATTTTTCTAACTCTAATAAAATTTCACTTGCCCTGATTAACACGGGATTGGGAATCCCTGCCAATTGAGCAACGTGAATACCAAAACTATGTTCGCTGCCACCGCGTTTGAGTTTTCTTAAGAAAACAATCTGGTTGCCTTGCTCCCTAATTTCAATATGGAAGTTTTTGATGCCTTCAAGTTTACCTTCAAGTTCATTTAGCTCATGATAATGGGTAGCAAATAGCGTTTTCGGTTTGAAATTATGACTTTGCAAATATTCTGCAATGCTCCAAGCCAAACTCACACCATCGTAAGTGCTGGTTCCTCGGCCAATTTCATCGAGAAGCACCAAACTGCGTTCGCTAATGTTGTTCAAAATGCTTGCAGTTTCACTCATTTCAACCATAAAGGTACTTTCTCCCAAACTAATGTTGTCGCTGGCACCAACCCTGGTGTAGATTTTATCTACCAAACCAATTTCGGCTTTTGAGCAAGGTACAAAACAACCAATTTGTGCAAGCAATACAGACAATGCAGTTTGACGTAAAATTGCACTTTTACCACTCATATTTGGCCCCGTTAAAATGACCATGCGTTGGTCGTTGTTGTTCAGAGAAATATCATTTGGAATATAACTTTGATCTGGTGGCATTTGACTTTCAATTACAGGATGTCTAGAATTCTTCAATTCTAAGCCAAGTCCCTCATGAATAATAGGTTTGCAATAATTCCTATCAACAGCCAATTGCGCAAACCCAACCAAAACATCCCATTCAGCAACCAATTGCGCATCATTTTGAATGGGTTGAACCATTGAGGAAATACTTTCAATTAATGCTTCCCAAAGCTGCGCTTCAAGGGCAAGCGATTTATCTTCGGCAGATAGTATTTTCTCTTCGTAAGTTTTTAATTCAGGGGTAATATAACGCTCAGCATTACTCAATGTTTGTTTTCTAATCCAGGTTTCTGGCACTTTGTCTTTGTGCACATTGGTTACTTCCAAATAATATCCAAACACATTGTTAAATCCAATTTTGAGGGACTGGATGCCGGTTTCTTCACTTTCACGGTGTTGAATTTCAATAAGCTTGTCTTTTCCGTTGGTGGTAAGATCACGCAATTCTGCCAATTCTTCATTTACGGACGACAAGAAAACACCGCCTTTACTGAGCACCATGGGTGCATCTGGTGAAATTTGGCTGTCGATGATATGGCGCAACGCGCTGTGGTCGGAGATTTTTTGAGCAGCTTCGGCCAACGCGGGGAACCCACTTTCTAAAAACGATTCCTTTAAATTGGTGACTGCCGCCATGCTTCGCGACAAATGCAGCAACTCTCTGGCATTGACGCGTTTGAGTGCTACTTTAGAAATCAAACGCTGTAAATCGCCAATATCTTTCAGTTTATTGGCACTATGCAACAATAATTTCTGATTTTTAACAAAGGTTTCAACTAGGTTTAATCTGTTTTCAATGGCCTTTTGGGTCTTTAAAGGCAACAAAACCCAATTTCTTAGAAGCCTAGCGCCCATTGGGGTTGAGGTTTGATCAATGATTTCCATCAAACTCTTTCCCTCAGGATAAATGGGGCGAACCAATTCTAAATTGCGAATGGTAAATCCGTCGAGCCAAACATAATTTGATTCATCCAAACGAGAAATCTTTTGAATGTGCCCTGTATGGTGATGGTGGGTAATATCGAGGTATTGTAATGCCGCACCCGCCGATAGTATGGCACTTGGCAAATCGGCGATTCCAAATCCTTTTAAACTCTTGGTATTGAACTGTCTGTTTAGTTTTTCTTCGCAATAGTCTGCTTGGTAA